>PBQX02000015.1:0-18207 GCA_002725175.2 Paracoccaceae bacterium | reverse complement strand
AAGATATATGCTCAAAGGCTATCAAATCATTGAAATATGACGGTCTACATCGACTAAAAATGATTTAGACTTGACTTGATTATAAAATAGCCTTTCTAAATTGCCATACAAAATACGGTATTAATTAAACATATATAAGGTAACACTAATATATTATAATAATCCAATTAAGGATTCAAAATTTGGCTTAGTGGTCTAGTGGTATGATTCCTGTTTTGGGTACAGGAGGTCCCGGGTTCAATTCCCGGCTGAGCCCTTTATACTTTTATAGAAGTATCTTTGTTACTTCAGATTAAAATCTTTTTGTGTTAATCTATATCCCCATTATTGTAACAGACTTATAACCTTTGAAGCACTATTTAATGAGCCTTCAATCCAAGCTTGCTTATCCGAAAATCCTTCCCCACATATATATACATTCTCAACTGGATTCAAAATATCTTTTTGAATTTTAGTAGAATCAAAATTTGGCAACCAATGATGACAACCTACTGTCCATAAATGAGCTTTAAAATAATCTGGTTCACCTATATTCTTCTCTGGAAATACTTTCTTAATATTTTTAGCTACTATTTGCTTCAATTCTGAATCAGATTTTAACTCAAAGTCATTTTTCATAAATGGTTTTGTATCCTTTCCATCTGTATAAGAAATCATAATCAATCCTTTATCCCCGCTTATTGCGGAGCCCAATACCGACCCCACCGTGGAGCCCACTGCGGAGCCGACCGCGGAGACCACTTTCGAGCCTAATGCGGAGCCGAATGCTGAGCCGACATTCGAGCCGACGTTCGAGCCGATGACATAGCCGTTTATTGGTATTATTTGTCTCAGAATATTATTTGTTGTTGTTCTATTAATATTCTGAAACCATACATCCTTATAGGTAGCATATATTCTTATCAATGGAGCATTATATACCGCTTTAGTATACTTATGAATAGAACTTATTATTGGAAACTCTTTTAATTGGTGTGGTTTTGTGGCAAAAATTACTTTTTTACCAGTTATCTTTCTTTTTCTGTTCTCTCTACCAATTCTAAAAAAATCATTAACTCTTTCTACAGAATTAATGCGACTCTTCAAATACACTTTTGAACCATTCTCCCTTATTGTTTTCATCATATTTTCACACAAACCGCTTAGTCCTCCCATTAAAAAATAGTATTGAACATTCCCAAAATCGTTTTTAAAAGTATTGTAAGCATCCAAAGCATTCATTTCTTTAATTTCTGAATAATATCCAAAAATATTTACTACATGATCTGCTTTCTCTTTTGATTTTAGAATATTTATCAAATGCTGATAAAAGGTTATCTTTCCAAGATTCTTTGTCTTTTTTGTTTTTTTTAATACCTCATTTAGTATTTTTTGAAATTCAATATGAGAATTCATTGTTACTTTATTTTCTTTATCTTCAAAACATTCAATATAATCTATCTCTTTAGGAATAGGTATCTTAATCATTTTATAATGCTTAATCAATTCTAATAACTGTGTATGACTATCATTAAACCGTGCCGCTCCTACTTCATAACCTTTTGAATGAGTATAAATTCTACCTCCAATATAATTTCTCTCATCAAATAATGCTACATTCTGTGTTTCTGATAACTTATAAGCACAATATAAACCAGCTATACCACCACCTACAATAACCACATCATATGGCTTCTTGTACTTTAAACTAAGCGGTTTTCTACGACTTTTATAATACATTATTATTAATTAATTTTTAAAATTACTTTATGTTAAAATCTCTTTGTGTTAATCGATATCCCCATTGTTGTAATGTTTGTCTTATAACCGGAGATATTGATTCATCATTAAATTTTGCTTTTTTGTCTTTTATCTTATTTATGAGAGCATTTCTAAATCTCCCTTTTGGTCCTGCTAAATTCAACCATCGTTTTATTTGTCTTTTATCATCTTCTGTTCTTCTACCATTATAAAATCTGCAATACCATTGTACCCAACCGTAAGGATCCTGCTCATGAATCCAATCTTTTGATTCCCAGTCTTTTAAAGAAGATCCTGCTTTTACAGAATATCTATTGTACTTCTTGTAGTCTTTTTCGGGATTTACTAATAAATGCTCTGGCACATCTTTCAAAAATTTGAATTCTTTATGTTGATTACTCAATTTTTTCTCCAAAACACCTGAATAAATATCTCTCCAATAACCACCTTGGTCAATAAAACTACCTAATGAAAAAATTTGTTTTGGAGTCAGATTTGGAGTAAATTCAGGATAATCCTTAAACTTCGGCATATTACTTATTTAATTATTTTCTTATCTGTAATGATACATTTAATTAGTTACGGAAATAAGGAATATGAACACTCAAAACAAAGAATATATGAAGAAGCGATATCCACACATTGGTTTGATACGGTCACAATATATGGACCCAATGATTTGGATAATGATTTCAAATTAAAGTTTAAAGATATATTACAACAACGTAGAGGAGGAGGATATTGGATATGGAAATCGTATATAATTAAAAAGAGATTGAATGAAATCAATGAAAATGATATATTAATTTATCTAGATGCAGGATGTCAAATAAACCCAGAAGGAAAACAACGATTTCACGAATATATTGAATTGTTGAACACAAGTAATACTGGAATTATATCCTTCCAAATGCACCATATTGAAAAAATATGGACTATAAAGGAAGCATTTGAATATTTTAATATTGATTTGGATAGTGATATTGCGAATACTGGACAGATACTTGGCGGTATTCGAATAATGAAAAAAAATATGAATCTAATGTCTATAATAGATCTTGAAATCAAAACATTATACGATAATCCCTTACTATTTACAGACTACTACAATAAAAAACAAAAAAAACCTTTCAAAGATAATAGACATGACCAAAGTATTTTCAGCTTAATAAGGAAAATGAATAATCCAATATTGCTAAGAGATGAAACTTGGTTTACTCCTTTTGGTAGTAAAGAATCTTTACAATTTCCTTTCTGGGCTAAAAGAATAAAGGATAAGTAACACCAAATCATTATTCCCAATTTTAATCTATATTCTATCTATAATGGCTAAAATCGCTGTTATTATGTTCTATACTAAGGGTTATTCTCTTGGTAATTATACTCATAAAATAAATGAACTCTATTGTAAAACTAATAACTATGATTTTTACGTATACCATGATATACCAGAGCCATTAAAAAATAGACATTCTTCCTGGTGTAAACAATACTACCTTGAAAAACATATGAATGATTCGCACGATTATATAATGTGGATTGATGCTGATGCATTTTTCTGTAATACTTCAATCAGGATTGAAAAGTGGATTGAACAATCCGAAAACAAAGACTATATTATTTGTAGAGATGCTGGATACTCATTGCAAAAATTCGAAACCGATTTAAAAGGTAGAAATACAATTCCATTACTTAATTCAGGAGTTATTATTATGAAGAATACAGAAAATAATAAACTTATCTTAAACCATATACTATACAATCCACTATATACCCCAAATTATAATAAGCGTAGAAGCAAGAATCAAACAACAAAACTAATTGGTTGGGATCAGGCTGCTGTTAGGCATACTTATCTTAAAAATGTTCATAATATGAAGGAAAATACATGGATTATAAGAGATACAAATTTTAATAATAATTGTACTGATCCAGATGATTATATAGATCAAGGAGGATATATTATTCATTTAACAAACTTTAAATGTAGATTCAAAATAGGCAGGTTTTCCATGATTACAATAAACAAATATATAGAGAAGTATTTACCTGAAGACGGATGATTTTTTTCCTAATATAGATATACCAATGAAAACTTTTAAGCAGAAAATAGGAGATGGATCTGAGACGAATGGATGAGGGTAATAGAGTATTAGAATATGTGTATTTAAACATGAACTATGACGGCTCATATTACTTAAACCGATTTGAACCTGACACCATGTTAATAAAAATGACTAGCTATAACTCTTAGAACAATGTTTTAATGAGGTTTATGGTATTGATAGTATTATTGTAGACAAAACGATTAACAAGACATATTTCACAATATGAACTTGTTCGAAAGACTTCCAACTGATATAACAATTAAGATATATCAGTTTGACCCAACACACAGAGAGCTTTTCAGAAATTGTTTTACAGATATTCAAGTTCAAGGTACTCTTTCTCGTGCAAAAAATCTTTCAAGATTATACAGAAATGACTTACCAAGTGACTGGATAGGCGAAACTCGCTCTAATTATTTATGCTTGCCAGATCTTCTTAGCGTTACGGTTAACGATCATGATTATATGGTAAAACAACTGGACAAGTGTAAATGTTGTTTAAGGCATCAAGCTAATAGACCTCCAGACATCCTTCATTCAAATCTTGGAACTAAAAAGGTTTACCCTTATCACATGCGTTGCAACTGTGAATGTATGTGTAGACACTTTTCAAGACAACTTGTCTTGTCTTTCTGGCGTCCTCCTGAAGAAGATATACGGGCTTGGGATGAAGATGTACAGGCTTGGATTGAGCAGGCGGACGAGGAGGACAATAACTCGATGTGGTGACCCACCTTAGTACCTCTGCTCACATAACACTAATTTGCCGAGCACTTGTTGGAGTAAAGCTGTGAAATGAGCGAAACTCTTTTTTTTAAAAATGATTTCATTTCTGTTATAAGTAAACATATACAGCAAAACTTAAAGAGCTACTGTAAAAATGTATCCCATGCAAGAATTTTCTGCATATGTATTCGATCCATCATTAGGGCATGATGTGATTAATGTTATAAGAAAATTTCTTATTAATCCATTTAATGAAATTAAAGTTAAGGGTACTCGTTCTCGCGCCAGATATATTATGAGATTATTGAAACATGATTATACAACACAAGATGGTATTGAATGGGCTCATTATACAAATCGATTTTGTTATTGGGGATCTTTGGGTTATCTTATTCAAGAAATAGTTACTGACCAAGAGTATATGATTAAACAACTAGACAAGTGTTCTACTTGTTCAAGACAGCGCCACCAGCACCGCTATGTTCGTCGGAAACGTCGAGACAAACGTAGTTCTGCCAAATTTAATGCTAAGAGGTTCTTAGTTGGAAAATATGGCGATTGTCAATGTTTATGTGGACACTTTTCACGTCTACTTCGTTCGTATCCCTGTTTGCCTCCAGATGTACCTCGAATACATCCCGGATTTCCTGAGTCGCCGCCAGTCAGCGACAATGATGAGGATTATGATGAAATTAATAACCATAATCAGGAAGTTTGGGACGCTTGGGAACAACAGGATGAGGTGTTATATACTCATCCATCCTATGAGTAAATCCATGAATGTGAGAACACATATTTATGTATGTCAAAAAAATGACATGATTTTTTTTCTAGATTGGAATATATAATAAGAGCATATCCGTAAAAATGCATCCGATACAACTATGTTCAGCATATGTATTCGATTCAGCATTAGGACATGATGTAATGAATCTTATAAGGGGGTTTCTTATGAATCCATTGGCTGAAATTAAATTGAAAGGTACTATTTCTCGCTGCAAAATGCTTGCAAATTTCCATAAACAACAACTTGGACTTGGTTGGTGGGAAACACAAGGCACATCGTGGAGTCATTTACATAATATTATGTGGAAATATAACATTGCAGACAGAGATTACATGATTAAGCAACTAAATAAGTGTACTTGTTCAAAACATAAAGAACCTAATGATTGGATTGAAAATGGTACAAACAAATACAAATATGGAGGCTTTTCTTGGGAAAAGGCTTCTGGAATAAGATTGGCAGAAAATGGAGATATGTATGATTCATTAAATGATGACAGAAAATTACCAAACACATATTCTAATTTGAAAAAATGCTTTTCTTGGGCGAAAGCTTCAAAGAAGCTTTCTTGTCCATGTAGATACTTTTCAAGTTCACTTGCTCAGTCAATAGAAGATTTGAAAGATGGAGAGCCGAACTTTGAACGGCCGCCGATCTACTACACGAACCCGGACTTTCGCCCGATATACGATTCGACAGGGTACAAAATATCTTACTGGGATATGGTTGGAGATCCAATTGCAGGGCAATGGAATAATGGTTTTCAAAAAGATCAATATGACAATGAGGAACTATATTTCTATCTAAGTAAAGTAGAGATGGATAGAAAGTTCTCTAGAAAATATGGAAGAGAACGCGAATGGTATGACAATAATGGTTGGATCGACTACGACGACGACCGTGGGATCCCACAAGGTGTTGTTCCTCTCGGAGAAGAAGTTGCTGTAATTGATCTAGAACCCAGTCCTTGGGAAAGTTATACTGACTTAGAATATATTGATTCCATCGGAAAAGGAAAATACTATTACAACAAGAAGACTGGTGAAACAACTACAAAACGCCCCGAAGGATTATATATAGAGGACAGCTATTATTGGCGCTCTATACGCAAAAGTTATGAAGAATCCAAAGAATCTGAAAGTGATGACGAATCCGAAGAATCTGAAAGTGATGATGAATCATTTAAGAACTATTATAGCATATTAAGAAGCTCATAAAAACAACAAAACCAAACAAAAATCAAAAAAACAACAAAACCAAATAAAAATCAAAAAACAACAAAACCAAATAAAAATTTTTTTATTTAGACATTTGCATAATGTTCTTGCATTTATTTGCTATAGTACTGCATTTATTTGCTATAGTACCAAAAAATCCGATATGACTAAATTCAATTAAAGAACTTTTTTTTTCGAAAATAGTTACATGATTTGGAGGAATATAATATGTTTGTCCGGCTTTGATTATATGTATTGTTGAACTATCTGTTGTCATCAATATCTTCATTATTCCTGATTCCAAATAGCCATAGTGTGCTAGTTTAAAACTAGGTTGATTTGGTTCAGGTAAATACCCCTCTTCTATTTCAATTCTACGTAATTGCATTTTATCTATATTTTTAATCCAAATTCTACATTGTTTTCCAAATTTTCCAAATACTTTTGTTGGAGGACCTATATCACTTTCATCTCTTGGAAAGCATACTATTGGAATTCTTGTCATATATGTAATTTGAAAATATTTTAAATTATATAAGGTAATGATAACGAAACAAGTAAGAATATATGCATTATTAACAGCATATTCTTGGCCAAAACGACGGCCCGAATATACTGGATTTAGAAGCAAATATCTTCTTCGAACTGTTAGAAAAGTTAATTTAAAAAGTAAATTATTAAAGGATTATAAATTACTTGATAAACATTCTAATACATTTATGTGTGTCTTTCATAACGAGAAGAATAATGAAATAGTATACACAATTAGAGGAACAGACTTAACAAGATTTGAAGAAAATGATGTTTTTATGGATTTTCAAGTTTTACGTGGTACAGAAAAACTCAATAAGAGATTTAAAAACTGTTACGACAAACTATTTGAGATACTAAAAGAATATCCTAAGTGTAAGTTCACCATATGTGGTGGTTCTCTTGGTGGGCGTATTGCAATAGATTTACTTGACAGTGATTTGGGTAATAAAGTAACACAAGTTCATGTGTTTAATTGTGCAACATCACTTACACATTTATACAAGTCTGCTAAGTGTATATCTAATGAAAGTAGTAATGAAAACAATTATTGTAAAAATAGAATGAATAAGCTTCATATTCATCTCGTGAATAATGACCCAATTTCTATATTAAGTATGGGAGAAATATCAAAAACCAAAACCGTTTATCCGAAAAAGTCAGAAACATCACAAAGATATTTGAAAGGTAAAAACAAGAAAATAAAAATGGCCCATTCAATACTCAATTTTATTTAGGCTCTATAAAATATATAGATTATATTATGAAATGGATATATGTATTTAGTATTATAATTTTTTCTATTGTTATTGTGTCCTTCTTTCACGTAAAAGAATCATATACTGTAAGTCCTGAAGAAAGACAACGAATAATTCAATTATTCAGGATCAGATTAAAAAATGCACATAACAGTTTATTAAAGACTACTAAACACAAAAAAGGACTATATTATTCCAATAAATCTAAAGAGTATGATTTATGTAGGAAAATATATGATCCTGAAATCAGAAAAAGAGAGATATCTATTATCCCTCGAATTTTAACCAAAGATGAATGTGATATTATTGTTAAAGAAGGAGAAGAATATGCAAATGCCAATAAATGGACAACAGATAGACATGACGCCTATCCAACAACAGACAATGAGATTACAAAGCAATGGTATTCGTATAATAAAATTGTATATTCAATACACAATAAAATTATTCCTGAAATAGTTAAATTATTTAAGGTTAATCCAGAAATAATTGGTATTAATGAGATATTTATTTCAAAATACTCTGATGGTGGTCAAACATATTTGAAACCACATAGAGATGGTTCTGAATTTAGTTTTATAATTTCATTAAATAGTGATTTTACTGGCGGTGGAACTGAATTTATTAATTTAAACAAACATGTATTATTGAAAACAGGTGATTGTTTAGTATTTTCTGGCCAAGAGAAACACAAAGGTGTGAAAATAAAATCAGGAACTCGGTACATTATAGCCGGTTTTTTAGGAATAATTAAGGAGGATGAGTTTTGTGAAAATTGGGCTAAAGTTTATACAAATTTGTCAGAATCAGAATCAGAAGATGATTAAAATAATTTTAATTTATTAATATAATGTATAGTCGATTGATTGGTTATATTTTAGCAGTAATAGCAATATATTTACTTATTCACTATTTACTTTCAAGACAATACGAGTCATTTATAGATGATAACCGATCGTGCCCTATCGACGACGAGGGCCGATTCGTGGACAGCCGCCCACCAGAGTGTTCTGAATGGGCAACAAAGTGCAGGGGCGAGACCGGGGTTCCCCATCCACTTGAGGCGAATTGGTCTGCGAAGGGGTTTTGGAAATTTAAGTGTTCTGCCCCTCTTATTCAAGAATTATATACTATACCGTTCGACCGCATCGACTTCGATGCCGAAAAACTCCTGAAGCGCGTCGGCGCGCCGAAAGGGTGTGTCGCATGCCCGTCCAAGCGACCCGCAAAGGGCGTCGGGAAGAGCAGGCGTAAAAATCCTACAATATTTTTAGATGAAGAAACAAATATACTTTTATATAATAACACTGCCGAGACGTCTCTACGCTTTTGGCACCACAACGACGACGCCGAGGCGCCGTCGCGCACTCTGGATGACCCGAACGAAACCTTTTTCTCGGACATTAAACTGATCGTCGACAATAACCCTGATACTCAAAAAAGGATCAAGGACCTTCCACCTGGTGAGTATATATATGGACATAATAGCGGTGGGGGCTTCACGGGGGATGGTAAAATACTTGTGTATAAAAGTACTTGGAAGCCTGATGTTATAGTTGAAATAAAGAAGGATGCAGCAAATTATAAAATTGCAGTCACAGGTGACCGAGGCAGAGGCGACGGCGATTCAGAAGTTACTATCGTAGGCGACACGGACCCGGAGGATTACTGGACTATAATAGCTACTGAATTGACGACGGAGCAGCCATCTCCCTCGGAGGTAACAATAAATATACCAGCAGGTAAAATTGTTCAATTTAATACTTTCAGGTCGCAGGGCTCGGAGCAGCTGTCTAGTGAAAATGCAGTAATTACTATTTTAAAAGATGGTGAGGTTGTTGCGGCGCCATGGCAACCGTCCAGTGAAGAATTTGATTGTAGTGAAAGTATTGCATTATTTAAAGCGGACTTCTTCCCGGGCGATTTTACAATTAAATATGAGCCTGATGAGGAAAAAAATTTTACTTGGTCTAAAATAAAAATAAATATCCAGCAGCAAGACCAAGACACGGTCACGAATTTTGAGGAGTGTAAAGAGGCGTGTCCGAATTCTATGCCTGAGTGTCTTGATGCTTGCGAATCGCAATATAATACTGTTGCGGAAGAAGAAGCTAGTTCACATAAATGTGCCGCAGACCCACGCTTTGACGCCTCTCGCGACCCGGCGCATGAACACCGAAGTAGTGTCAAGGAATTTGGAATCGCCGGAGAGGCTTGTGGACAATGTTCGAAGGTTGAAAATGAAGGTGATTGTGGAAAGGCGTACGAAGTTTGTGGGAAAATTGATGGTGAACCACATAAGCGTCCTTGTAAATGGTGGGATAGAAGTCACCATGATACAATTAGGGAATGTGTACAAGCTCGCCCACCTGACGTGGATCCTATTGACCGTTTTGATTTTTGTGCAAATAAGTAGGGATAGTTGGAAAAATCCTACAGTTTTTTAATGTGTTTTAACCGAATGTATTTTCACCAGAATATGTGACATACAAGAATCCATCCTCATCTTTATATTTTTCATATACAGAAACGATTGAATCTGAATTAGTTGGTATTAAATTATTAACAAATATAAATATTCCTTGTCCTGGATTTATATCTGTTCTTTTTCTGATAATATGAATAAATTGTCCAACTGTAAAACTTATTGGAACTAAATATTTAATCTTATTAATAACTGGAATGATTTTACAGTCAATTGACTTTTGACATATAACGGGAACTCTGTCGGGATATTTTTCTAATACTTTTGTCGATTCTGATAACCTTTTTTCAAAAGGAATATCTTTTTTAAAATCAGGAGGAGGTGTATCACACATTATTATATAATAGTCTATAATAAATATAGAACATTTCACACGCAGTGTATAATTATGACAAAAATGAAATACAAATATAGAAATTAATAAATAAAAGATGATTTATAGTTTATCTGATTTCCAAGAAATTGATAATTTAAAACCAATTATATCAGGTAGTATTCCTGGTAATAATTATCACAGCTTATATCATAAAGTATCATACAAAGCAGCAGAACAAACAATTTTATTTCAATCTCCTTTATGTAATATAGTTAGTTTTAAGAAAGATTGGATTTGTTTTCAATTTAATACAGAAGAAAAAATAAATTCAAACTTTGCCAAATCGTTTCAGAAATTATTAAAGAGAATAACAAGGAAAACAGAAAGTAAATATATCAAAAAAATTGTTTGGGATTTGCCAAATAGTGGGCCTGTTATATCATTAAGTGGAATTATTATTAAAGGATGTTTATTGTATGATGATACGAAGAATTTATTAGAACTAAATGAAGATATTAAAAATAATGTATCAGATTTTATATTCACTATTAGTTGCGTTAGATTGATTAGTCCATTTGATGATGAAACCAGATTATATGGAAAAATAATGTTTGAAATATTACAAATACGCACTAGGCCTCAAAAAGTTGTTGCACCACAGTGTTTCGCTTTCAAATCACAACCACAATCAAAATATTTAGATATGATTAAAAAAGGTGTACCTCGACCTGCTGTTGAACAAAAAATGAAATGTGATGGTGTTGATATCGGTATATTAGACGGGTCGGCGGCGTCAGCAGTAGTGCCTGTTGCGACGCGCATTTGCGCCCAAGAATTGAAGAACGCAAAACTAAGGCGCGTCCGCGAGCGCGCAGAGCCGCGAGCGATGCCTAAACAAAAAGGTATTAGTCTTGGAATTTCTTACGAAGATATCCACAGAGCACTTAAAAATTTAAGAAGAACAAATTTACTGACATTTAGTAGTAACTCAAGTTCCTAAATCTTAATCGCCTTACTTGGGATGTTACAGAGAGGACATATTTCAGTAATATCTGATTTATTACACACAGAACAAAGAAAATGACAACAATTGTGAAATACAACAACGGCATCGTCATTACCACAAATGTCACAGTGTGATTTATATAATACCTTTAATCCTAGATTAATGATAACATTCCTAAAATCCGGTTTTGAATCCAAATTACATTTGTCATCATCTAAAGTGCACAAAAATTTCAATAAACTCCGCTGCCGAGTCAAAGCTCTCTCATTTGCTTCATATCTATTTGCAATCTTCATTAATATTTATTTATCAAAGAAATCGTTAATAGGTTTATGTGTTAACCATTCATTTAATACTTGAAATGATTCCGCAAGTGTATATCCGGCAGCAATCGAATAAAATGTAAATCGTACACTTTTCCATTTTTGTTCTTTAGGAAACCAGCCAAACCAATCCGAATATTTTTCAATAATATCTGGTTCTTTTTCAGCATCATCGGACTTAATAGCGGTGCTGTTGCCACCAGCGTGGCCTATGAGGCGGACACCGCGGCCACAGTCTTGTGCATGGCGCAGGATTGGTTGTTTATGGTATTTAACAAAGGCGCTATTGTAATTTGCTAGTAGTAATAAAATATATGATGAATAATACATCTTATACGTAATATATCCAATATTTCTTATATTATTTTTAATTTTGGGATATCTATTTTTAGGAATATTTTGTGTAAATACTCTCAATTGTATCAATAGCAAACCGTACATCATTAAACTTAATTGTTGATAAAACAATAAAGCCGCCAATCCACATAACTCTAATAATCCCATCCTTGTATTCTGGCTCTGCTACATCTATAAAAATAACTGGAAATGACATAGCAATTAATAATAAACCAATACAAAACTTAAAAAATAAATCAACAAGTTGAACGTATTCTTGTGCTCTTTTGTCTGCTTTTAAACGAATACTTAATCGAAGTGCTATATAAGAAAAAAACAAAAAGTAATGTAAATAATGAACAAAATCTAGAATAAATATTGTATTTTTTGAAACCGTCATTTAAATATATAGAAGAAAAAAAAATGGTATGGTCCTTCGAGGGCGAGCTTATCTAATAAGGTATAAATAAATATCACTATAACAATATAATAGGATTATTCACTCATGAGCGTTGAGTGCCCTATTACGAAGAAAGAGATAAAAGAGGCTGTAATCGCACCAGATGGTATTACATATGAAAGAAGTGCATTATTAAAATATATCAGGAAATATAAAAAATCGCCGGTAACGGGAGAACCTATGGATGGTAAAACGCTAATCTTTGGAAATGATTATTTAGAATCAAAGGAAGAAATTGCTGAAAGAGTTTTGAATTATATTCGAGACGAGTTAGATGAACATATAAATTTAAAAAAGCAAAGTCATAGTTTTGAAAAAACACCAGAAGATATAGAAATATATCTGAAAATTAATAGTGATGATACATGGGGTTGTTATGCTAAAAATAAAAAAAACGAAGAAATGGTGTTACCAGAAAAATTGTTGAAATCAATTCAATATAATGCGTGTGCAATGTATTTTTATATAGATGGTTCTTCAAAATTTTACAAGACAAAGCTTGTTGGTAATGGTCGATTAAAGATATTTGGTGATAATAGAATTAATGAATTATGTGAAAAAAATGGTAAAGTTGTAATTAGTCGATTCAGTTCCTTCACTAAAGAATTTCATGTACAAAAATGGTTGAGAGAAATTTGTGCTGAAGAAATAGTGACCGCACCACTGCGTGTTTTGTTAGGTTTAGAAGACAACACTCAGTTGGAATTGGATACTGAACCGGATACGGATATAACTGAACCTTTAAATAATTGTCAAAGAAGTGTTTTTTTAAAGGAAAATATGTGTAAAATACAAGTAATTGAAGGTCCACCTGGAACTGGTAAGACAACGGTTATTACGAGTCTTTTAAGATTTTTTGAAAAATGTTTCAAAGGAAAAAATCATTACACAATTGTAGTATCTGAGAAAAATCGTGGTGTTGATGCTGTAGCTGAGAAATTAAAAGATGATGATATAAATGAAAAAATTATATCATTTGGTTCAGATAATATTGGGGAAACTACTGAAAAATTCTTGGTAGGAAATAAAGTAGAAAATCACAAAAATGTAGTTAAGTATATAGAAGTAATTAAAAATTTGGAAAGTGAAATTGACAAAAGAATACGTAAGTTAAAAAGAACTACTTACAACATTATTCCGAGAAATATTCACAAAACCTTATCAGTCAAGAACCTTGGTTGTGTTGAGGACCTTCTGAAAAGTGACCTCTCAAATTCGAGAATTCGTTTGGATAAAATAAAGAATATTAATAATATTTTGAGTGAAATTAGTGAGTTAAATAAACAAATTTCTGAATTAAGGAAAAATCATGAACAGATAGTTAGTGATGCAAGCAATGATTATTTGATACAATGTAGTATTATTTTAGTAACGTTCGGTTCTTTGCATCAGGTGTTAAATTTTCTTAAAGATAAAGATGATATTACATTAACTATAATTGTTGATGAATCGTCAACGATGCTTTCCTGGCAAGGACTTTATTTAGAACATATTGCGAATGATATTGGTGGTTTTTTAGAAAACATGATATTAATTGGTGATTCAAAACAATTACCACCATATTGGCCGGATCACAATAATCCAAATCAAGAAAAGGAATCCTTTTTGGATTTTGCGAAAAAGAAATGTAAATCAATACAATTTCGTGAACAATACCGTTTACCAAATGACATAATGAAAATACTGAATAAACAATATTACAAAGAGTTGCCACTGATACTAGGACATACACGAATTACAAATGAAGCTATATCGTGGAATCACAGTTTTGGAGTGGAAGAAGAACAAAATATGAAAGAAGCTAACAATATTTTGAAACTTGTCTCTAAATATCCATTAGGTCAACATATACTTATAGTTTCACCTTATAGAAGTCAATGTGAATTATTAGTAAAAACGTTCGACCAATATTACTTCAATGTAAGCATTATGACACTCGATTCTGTTCAGGGTCATGAAGCTGAGATTGTTATCGTATCTCTTGTAAAATCTGTTCCTACATCTTTTCTTACAAAAAAAAGGACATGTGTTTTAGTTTCAAGAGCCAGAGAGAAACTAATAATATTTGGAAATAGACAAAATTGTTTAAAATCGTCAAACGGTAGTCTTCGATGTTTGGCCCGTTATAAAGAATGTCATTATAGATAATAATGTCATTTTTTGATATTGTAAGTGCGCCAATATTCGATGATTATTCAAATATTGAAATTTTAACAAAACTGTTAATGTTAAATTCGCAAGCGAGGGGCTTTTTCGAGCAGAAGATAGAAGAAACAAAGACAAAAATATATATGAAAAGTTGGAATTGTTTAGGAACAAAAACAATTTTAATCTGGGGAAAGGGTTGGTCTCATAAAATATTAAATAGCAACAAACATTTGACAGATTTCTCGTATACAACAAAGTCCGAAAAAACACGAATAGATATTACAAATACAAATATAGAAGAACAATTAACTAATTTACTCAGAAATTTTTACGATCCGGATTGTATAGAGGATACTAAAATAAATTTACTTAAAAGCGAATGGTGCGCTTGATATCAATAATATACAATATTTTTATAATTATTCTAACAAATCAAATATGTTTTACGAGTTACCAATAGATTTGCAGAATTATATTTTTGAATTTAATGCGACTCATAGATACAAATACAATAAATCATTAGAAAAAATTCCCAGAGCTGGAATACACAAACGTTATATGAGAATATTGGAAGAATTTGATGAACAAATACATGAAAATGGAGACTGGAATTTTGAAAAACTTTTAAAAAAACACATTGTTGATCCAGAACATTTTTTAAACGTATTAAAATGTTGTAAATGCTGTTTTCGTCATACTGGGTGCGGTATGGCCACAGCTTGCGCTAAGGAACCATGTTTGTGTTATTGTAGACATTTATCGCGATTTATTGATAAGATTTATAATACTGGCGAAGTAGTGCGTTTTGGACATAATTGGAATAATAGAGAATTATTCGAATTAAATTAATGTAGGTTCTAATCTTTGCATTTGTCTTACAAATAATGAACATTCCGCGACGTTTCTTTCTACGTCTGTTAATGTATTAATAGTATCGTCCAACGCGCGATTACATTCCTCAAGGTCTCTAAACATATTATCTATCTTTAATTTTAGTGCGACTCGCTCCTTCAATTGTCTAGCTCTTGTTTCTTTTATTAATTGTTCCATATTCGCTACATTTTTCAATTCATCTTTCAATGCGGCATCCATAGCATCTCTCTGTTGTTTTGTTTTAGCTAACAGTTTTGCTTGTTTAATAGCATCTGCTCTTGATTTTGCTAATTCTATAGTTTTTTGTTTATGTTCATAATCTTTGGCGGCCTTTAAATCCTTCAATCTAGAAATTTCTTGTTGTTTTGCAAGTTGCATTTTCTTAAATGCTAGTTCTTGCTCTTGTTTTAATTTTTTAGCTCTAATATTTTCGAGATCGATTCTTGCTTGAAGCTCATTTTCCAAGGCTTCACGTTCTTTTCTATTGCTCTCTTCTTGGTTTGATATTTTTAAATTGTGTTCCTTTTCTTTGAGTTCGGAAGCAGTTCGTAAACCCATAATTTTTAGTCTAGAAATTTTACGTTTTTTAGTTTCAGACGAAAATCTTTGTATTTCATTATTCTTTTTTAATTCTAATTCTTTATTGGTTGCTTCTATAAGTCCAATTGCCGTTTCGTTTTTACATTTTGAACTGTAAGGATCTTGACCAGTGGAATCCACAGAGTCATGAGAAAGGTCAATTAAATCTAATCTACCTTTTAATTCATTTTGTTCATCTATTATAATTTTATTTTCACTTTGTTTAAATGCGTCTGCGGTGACTTGACCGTATCTATTCAGGAGTTCATTTGTCATTTGTGTAACATTTTTGTCTAAATCCTTATTTGTTTCTTCCAATTTTTTATTAAGATTACTCAATTCGATATTAAGAAGTTTCTTTCTTTCTAACATAGCGTCACATTCTTCAGGATTAATATCAATATCACATGTCATTTTGTGTTTTCCTATAACATGACATATTTCTCCGGATGCTTTATTTCCTTTAGATATATTTTTTGTGTATGCATAACATCCATTTTTAGAAGAACCTTCCCTACCCGAAGACACTTGTACGCCTTTTAAGTTTGCACCGTGTTCGAGTCTTGCTCTTTTATAACATTCCATGTTTCTTTCAGAATTACTTGTTCCCTTATCAACGTCATCTAGTTTATGAAGGCCATGTACATGGCCTTCTCCATTACTCTTTACACACATACCCGAGTCATATTGTATTCCACATGTGCCAACCGAATAATAATTTGGAGGTGGTGGAGGAGGCCATGTACATGAACCGTCTGATTTCTCTACACTGGGATCATAATTTTCGGCTCCCGATTCCATGCAACCATATTTAATATATTTACAAGAACCATCATCAAAAGTTGCATGTTTGTTCATATTTTTAGCTTTTGAATCAGTGCATCCACCAATTTGACAAGTACCATCATCAGTGTTTGCTGTTTTTGCATAATTCGCGGCCTGCGGATTTGTACATCCCTTGATTATACAACTACCGTCGTCGTGTGTAGCTCTACTATTATAATTTGTTGCTCTAATAGGTGTTTTAACAGTACATCCCTTAATAATACAACTTCCATCATCGTGATTTGCCTTATTATTATAATTTTCGGCTTGGAAATTAGTACAACCTTTAACAGCACCTCCTTTATAATTAGAATTAAAAGAGCAATGTTTACCGGAATAATGTGATGTATTTATTTTATCAGACTGACCATGATGTATATCACAGCCTCTTGACCACCAATCGCCAGTTGGATGTACTGTAATTGCACTATATCCGTCCTTCCCATATCTACTGTTCGCGTAGTTTATACACGCGTTTCTAATCTGATCCTTATTCATATTCATTATATTTGAAATACCTAGGTGGCCTTTACGTAACCCTCCCTGTGTTT
This sequence comes from Paracoccaceae bacterium, assembly GCA_002725175.2. Taxonomy (GTDB): domain Bacteria; phylum Pseudomonadota; class Alphaproteobacteria; order Rhodobacterales; family Rhodobacteraceae; genus CACKLF01. Next base: position 438 of record PBQX02000015.1, on the reverse strand, counting down.
TACCATCAGTGGTAACACATATAGCATTATTTTCTACACCCCCCCTTGCCTTCCATTTTGGAGGACTGTTGATGGACTCACTTTTATTACAGTATTGACCACTGGTACAGCGTTTATCGCTATCACGCCAATCACAATTCTGATAACGATTATTACTAGTATTTATAATATGCGCATTTTGACACAATGACTTATTATTATTTGCAATGCTACATTTACCAATCAAATTTGATGTACATTGTTCACCATTAGCATTATTTGCCTTAGGCGGAGGCGGTGGCGGCGGTGGAGGTGGAGGCGGCGGCGGAGGCGACGCAACATTACATCTTTCACCAGTTGTTTTACACATATTTTTATCTGGTTTCCATTGGCAAAAACGATTACCATTTCGTCCCGAGCTATAGCTTCGTAAACAATTAGATCTATTACCATTGTTTT
>PBQX02000088.1:0-15489 GCA_002725175.2 Paracoccaceae bacterium | reverse complement strand
CCAATAACATTGTTTTCCTCTGCGCCTTTCCGAAAGAAGCTCAAAGATTTCCCAAAATCTTGATGCTCAGTCTCCATTGCGTATAGTATTCCAAGAAGTACCATCGCTTCTCTACTCCCAGCATCTGCAGCTAATGAAGAGAAAAAGAAGGCTTTATCCCAATCTCCAACTATAATTTTATTATATTCACTTAAGCTTTTTATGCCCATAAGAGAGTAGGCATTCCTTAGTAACTCATTCGATTTTTCTGGCATAAATTCAGTTAATTCTGAAAAACTACCCCTGAAATTAATCTCAGCTTTTTCGGGGTACTCTCCTTGTTTAATTTTCCAATTCCGTTCGATTACACGCGAATAAAAAACGTCTCCTACAAAATAAATTACAAATAATGCTAAGATAAATATTTCAATAAAACGTTTCATAAATTTCTTCAATCAACATTGGGTAAATTACACTTTAAGCGATTCCCAATGTCTTTTAAATCAATTTTGCTTATTTCAACCGTTGCTTTAGATTGTTGAGAGCAGTTCCCGCTCCAATGTTATGCTTTGCAAGAACTTTTTGAATTGCAACGAGACATTCATCTCTAACATTCTCTAATTCTCTGATACTTTTTCCTTGAGATTGTGCTTCTGTTCCCTCGACAAACCGGTTAATAATTTCTTCAGTGAGTGGTGGCGCTTTTAGATGAGTCCATGGCCATTCAAGAGCTGGACCAAATTGTTCAATAAAATGTCTGGCACCGCCAGCACCACCAGCAATCATATAAATCTGATTCATGCCCATAATGGCCCAACGTAAACCTGGCCCATATGCAATGCTTTCATCTAATTCCTGCGTAGAAGCTATATCGTCGTTAAGCGCATGAAGTATTTCTCTCCACATGGCCTCTTGTAAGCGATCACTTATATGACCTGGGACTTCCTTTTTCACCATAAGGGCATGCATGCCTAAAGATTCATAAAAATCCTTTGCAGCAAGCTTTGTGGCCTCTGAGGTATCTTTCCCCCCCACTATTTCTACTAGAGGGCAGAGATAGACAGGGTTAAAGGGATGGCCAACGAGGAATCTTCCAGGGTTTATTACGTGGGTTTGCATTTCAGAAGGCATAAACCCAGATGTTGAAGAAGAAATAATTACATCTGGAGCTGCATTTTTAGAAACTGTTTCTAATGCATTGTGCTTTATATTTAAGTTTTCAGGGACATTTTCTTGAATAAAATCACTTTTTTCAGCCATTTCAACCAGATTAGTTGTAAAAGTTAGAGTTCCTCTTTTGGGCATATTGATGCCTTCTGTTAGTTCAATTAGCTTTGGCGACGCATTTTCTACAGCTTCTTTGATCCATTTTTCCATTTCTGGGTTTATATCTGCTGCGACTACGTTGATTCCAGCGTGAAGAGCTCTTGCTGCCCAACCACCACCGATTACGCCTGTTCCAAGAAGGCCTAAAGTTTTAATTTCCCTCATAGTTCACCCATTAAATTAATTAGCTTAAGAAAGATGATAACTAGAACAAAAATATCCACAACATTTTTATGCAAACTTCTGGAATATTTAGTAGTCTTGAAATTAAATTTACTAGTGAGTATTTTTTGGCATGGAATTAACAATCGAAGAAGCTTTTAGGAGAGGGGATCAAGCCTATAAAGAGGGAAATATAAATGAAGCGGACAAATTTTTCTCGGCGGTTTTAGGGGCTTTTCCAGAACATCCACTGGCTAATTACAAACTAGGTATAATGGCTGTTGAAATTGGCAGAGCTAGCAAAGCTATTTCACTGCTACACATGGCGACAAAAGCGGATGGAAGCAAGTTAGACTTTTGGTTAAACTATATTGATCTTTTAATAAAACTAGGCCTAAGAAGAGATGCCAAGGATGCTCTAAGCCAAGCCAAGAAAAATGGGCATTCGGGATCTAGTATTGAAATATTAGATGAAAAGTTAAGTGAATTATCAAAAGCCAAAAGTAAGAGTAAACAAGATGTTCCTTTGTTTGAGAATCAAAAAAAATTTCTTTTGGAACTATACCATCAAAATAAATTTGAAAAAGTTTTAGATGCTGCAAATCAGTTAAAAGATGATTTTCCTACATCTATATTTCTTCTTAATTTAATGGGTGCAGCAAGTTCTAGTATTGGGAAATTTGATAATGCAATAAGTTTTTATCAAGAGGCGCTACGAATTAAACCTGATTTTGCAGAGGGTTGGAGTAATCTGGGAAGTTCCTTTCAGTTAAAAAAACAATTAGATGAGGCAGTAGGCTGTTATCGAAAGGCTCTAAAAATACAACCAAACTATGTTGAAGCAATTTATAATTTGGGGAATGCCTTTCTGGAAAAGGGTGAATTAGCTGAGGCAATAGGCTTTTATAGAGAAGTACTAAAGCTTAATCCTGATTATGCTGACGCTTACAATAATATGGGAAATGCTCAGCAGGACCTCGGAAATATGATTGAAGCAAAGAATTGCTATAAAAAAACTCTAGAAATTAACCCTAAGTATGCCGAGGCCCTATATAATTTACATTCCACCTCTGATCAAATTTCTGAAGCACGCGATTACCTAAAAAGATGTTTAGAGATTAATGGAAACCATTTGAAAGCTAAACTAACTTTAGCAGCGCTAGAAGTTTTTGAAGGAAGGGAAGAATTTTACAATTCTTTTCTCAATTCAGATCTCAAAGACCATCATTTTGTGCGTTCAATTAAATGGTACATGTCTTTACAAAATAAACCAAAAGTCTATTTCAACCGCTGGAATTTTTTTAAAGATTTAATCAAGCATTCAGATCAATCAAGACCATTTTACGAATTTGGTGTTTGGAGAGGAGAAGCATTTAAATATCTTATAAAATTTTTCGGAAAGGGTTATGGCTTTGATACTTTTGAAGGTTTGCCAGAAAAATGGCATGATACTGATTCTGGCACATATTCTGGAGATGGTCGGGTGCCTGATATTAAAGGAGGAGAGTTTTTTGTAGGAAAATTTGAAGACACATTGCCAGAATTTTTTTTAAAAAAGCGTCCTATGGCATCCTTAATCAATTTTGATGCCGATCTTTATTCTTCAACTAAATGTGCTTTAGATCACTCATACTCTGTAATTGACAACAAAACAGTTCTAATTTTTGACGAATTCATCAATAATAAAAATTGGGAACTTGATGAGTATAAAGCGTTGAATGATTTTTGTGCTGAGAACAGTTATGATTATACAGTTCTAGCTGTTTCATTTTTCACAAAGCAAGTTGCAATCAAATTAATAAAAATGCCATAAAGAATTTAAAATAGTATGCGCAAGATTTAAACTGAACGGCTAATTCCTCCATCAACGCGAATATTCTGCCCAGTTATATANGCNCCACCTTCTGATGCNAGGAAGGANACTACACTNGCTATTTCATTTNTCGAGCTTCCATATCTGCCCATTGGGATAAGGTTNTTTAANTCTTCTTTCTCGGGTAAAGAGTCAATAAATCCAGGNAAAATATTATTCATTCTNATNTTCTCNGAGGCATATTTGTCGGCAAATAACTTTGTGAAGCTTGCCAAACTAGCTCGCATCGCTCCAGAAGTTGGAAAGGTCGGGNTTGGTTCAAAAGTAGCAAATGTNGAGATGTTNATGATCACGCCATTTCTTTGCTTCTGCATTATNGGNGTTACCAACCTTGAGGGCCTAACGGCACTTAAAAAATAAACTTCCATACCTTCGTGCCAATCCTGATCTGTTAATTCCAAAATTGGTGCACGAGGTCCGTGACCTGCTGAATTAACCAAAACATCTATCCGTCCCCATTTTTCTAAGGAAGTGTCGACCAACCTCTTTATATCATTTTCAGACTTATTTGTTCCTGTTATGCCTACTCCACCTAATTCTTTAGCTAGAATTTCGCCTTTTCCTGAAGACGAAAGTATACCAATCTTGTATCCATCTTCAGCAAGAGCTCGGGCGCTATCTGCTCCCATTCCACTGCCTCCGGCAGTAACCAAAGCAACTTTTACCATTTATACCTCCAACATCAATTTTAGATTAAATTATAAAGCGTAAGGAAATTTTTTGAAGTGGGATATTTTAAATCTTAAGTTACTTTTTACGACACCATTCTTTAAAGAATGCCGTGATTTCTTTTGAAGAGTTGAAGTTCGTCGTTTTCCCAACACATTTTTGATAATCTGAATTAAGAAAAATGGCTAAAATTGCACATAGGATAACGACAAATGAAGTAACTATTAACCGTTTCTGTGACAACTGTTAGTTCCTAAAAGCATCAACCTTTACAATTAAATTTTGCTTTTTAAAAGTGGTATATTATTTAGAGGAATTGATGGGTTTATTATTTGTCCAGTCATAAGTGCCTTGGTCACGCTCTTTAACGGCCTTTTTCCAACCTTCCTTCTCGGACCGGTTTTTAAAATTTGTTCCTTCTGGTGAGTGGCGTGAAATACCATCAAAGATGGTAGCCATCATTTGGGTATTATGTAAGCCCATATTTTCGTACGCTTGATTGATCATAAGTTTTTGCATCATAAGCTGATTTATAGGAACTCCACACATCCTTTCGGCCATTTTTTCTACCTTTATATCCAGTTCCTCTGATTCATAAGCTTTATAAATCAAACCCATATTTTCAGCCTCTATTCCAGAAATTTTATCCCCAGTTAAGAGCATTCTTTTAGCTTTTTCTGCACCTAACCTGTAAACCCACATGGCCGTAGTTGGACAGCCCCAAACACGGGAGGGCATATAGCCAATTTCAGCTGTCCTTTCCATGAACACTAAATCTGAACAAAGAGCTAAGTCTGAGCCACCAGCCAATGCATAACCCTTAATCTTACATAAAACCGGACGGTTGCTCCTCCAAAGTGACATAAAGTGGTTAGTGTTTTCCATCATTCGGCTATAATCTTTCATTGGATCCCAGGGCATTTCTTGAATGAATTCATTCTTTTCTTCAGCAAAAGCTTTTAGATCATAGCCAGAGCAAAAAACTTTCCCGGCACCAGATAAAATTATAACATGGATTGTTTCGTCAGAATTGGCCATTCTTACGCACTCAGAAATTTCCCTAGGTGTATCACTGTCAATTGCATTAAATACTTCTGGTCGATTAAGAGTTATACGAGCTATCTTTCCATCTTTTTCATAAATTACTTTTGGCATTTACAGTTCCTAAGCTTAAGTTCTGGATCTTTTAAAGGCTTCCCATGCTTTTGAGAAGTCTTTGAAATTTAAAGACCACTTTTTTGTTCCATCTAAAATAATTTTCTCCAAAGTCATTTAATCAGCCGTCCATCCTCCATCTACCATTATCGACGTTCCTGTCACTAACGTAGATGCATCAGACGCTAGGTATATTACAGCACCCATTATGTCTTCGGGTTCGCCAAATCTATTCAACTTTATTTTACTCAATACCCACTCTTTTTTTACTGGGTCACGCAAGGTATTTTCAGTAAAAGCGGTTTTAATAAAGGTAGGGCAAATAGTATTTACACGTATTTTTGATGGCCCAAGCTCTATAGCCAGTGCTTTTGTAAAGCCCTCAACTGCAAATTTTGAAGCACAATAAACTGCACGTTCCTGACCACCCACATGCGCCATTTGGCTGGAAATATTAACTAGGGATCCAGGTTTCCCAACTTGTAATAAACCCTTTGCCACAGATTGAGTAAGAAAGTAGGCTCCTCGCAGGTTCGTGTTCATAACTTCGTCGAAATCGTTTGAAGTCGTATCCACCATTTTGCTATGACGTGCCACACCAGCACTATTAACAAGAATATCAAAGGGGCCTTTTTCTCGAATTAAGTTCGTAGTTCTTTCAATATCTGAAATATTCATTTCTATATAACTTGACATCCAGTCTTTTGACGCCATTTCATTTGAAATATCTTTTAATTTTTCCACTCTTCTCGATGCCAAGGTGACATTTGCTCCTTGTGATGCTAGGGCACAGGCAGATGCCAATCCAATGCCAGAGGATGCTCCCACAACGAGAGCTTTTTTCTTACTCAAATCAAATGATGGTACTTCGGGTAGATTCATTTATTCTGCTGCCTTTCCATAGCCTATATTTTTTCCACCATATCTTCGAGCTCTTAAATTACATTGTTCAGCATGTCCTATGAATCCCTCTAAAATGCAAAGCCTTGATCCATATTCTGCAATCATTGTTGCTGCTTCGTCAGTTAATATTCTCTGATATGAATGAGTTTTTAAAAATTTGCCTACCCACAATCCACCAGTATATCTTCCAGCTTTTTTAGTGGGTAGAGTATGATTGGTTCCGATTACTTTATCGCCATTGGAAACATTTGTTCGAGCTCCTAAGAATAAAGCGCCATAACTTGTCATGTTCTCTAAGAACCAATCATCGCGATCAGTCATAACTTGCACATGTTCGGATGCAATGTCATTTGCAACGCTTAACATTTCGTCATAAGAATCACACAATATGACTTCGCCGTAGTCGCGCCAACTGGCTTCAGCAGTTTCGGCTGTTGGTAAGATCGTTAATAGTCGTTTTACCTCTTTTAAAGTTTCTTCAGCTAGTTTTTTAGATGTAGTTAAAAGTATTGCTGGAGAATCATAACCGTGTTCTGCTTGCCCAAGTAGGTCAGTAGCACATATCTCTCCATCTACTGTTTCATCTGCAATAACCATTGTTTCAGTTGGTCCGGCAAATAGATCGATCCCAACTCGTCCAAATAATTGACGTTTTGCTTCAGCTACAAAAGCATTTCCTGGGCCAACAAGCATGTGAACTGCAGACATGCTATCGGTTCCTATAGCCATTGCTCCAATAGCTTGAATACCACCTAAAACATAAATTTCATGAGCGCCACCTAAGTGCATTGCGGCTACTACTGCGGGATTTGGCTGACCCTTGAAAGGAGGTGTGCAGGCAATTATCCTTGGGACCCCTGCAACTGAAGCAGTGGCAACAGACATGTGCGCGGAAGCCACCATAGGGAACTTACCTGCTGGCACATAACAACCTACGGACTGAACTGGTATATTTTTATGCCCCAAAATAATTCCTGGTAAAGTTTCTACTTCCACGTCAGACATCGAATCTTTCTGTATTTTCGCAAAATTTCTTACTTGCTTTTGGGCAAACTTTATATCTTGAAGCTCTTGTTTAGATAGAGTGCTTATTAGGCTCTTAATTTGTTTTGAAGTTAATTTAAATGAGGCTGGATTGTAATTATCAAATTTCTTGCTTAAATCTCTAACCGCGTCATCACCATCTTTCTCAATTTGTTTTAAAACTCTCTCGACAGTTTCCTTTATTTTCTGGTTGTCATTCTCTTTTTCTGTTAATGATTTTCCATGCTTTAGATACTTAGCCATATTTTATCCCTCTAAGTCCGAACCCACTGTTTGGCTTAAATTTTCTTCGTATTTTTCCCAGCCGCATCCACTGAAACAGTCAGTACCTAATTGCTGTAATATACAAGGAAAATCTANCATCACCCAATCAGTTTTCTTTTTTTGTTAATTTCATTTTCGCCCGNTAAATTAACTTCTGTATTTTTTGGTTCCAACTTATTAATAGGTGGGACCCAATTTGCAACATTGATAGGCTTTTCTATTATTATTTGATCATTTCCAAAAACTGTCCATTTCAAATTTTCGTCTATTTCAATTAAGCCCATTGAGTTAGTGATATTACCCTCTGTTGAAAAAGTTTCAGTTAGAGATTGTTGAGTAAAATGAAAAGTTCCATCAACTTGAGTATAGGTATTCTGATGGATGTGCCCGGAAAAACAGAANGTTGCATTTAGGGATTTTGTCAAAATATCTCTAATTTCAGCGGTGCGCGCGTATTTTGACAGTTCTTCATTATTTTCAAAGAAAATATTCCCAATTTGGCTACGGCCCGATAGAGGGATATGGGAAAAGATTAGTAAAGGTTTGTTTGAATTTCTGCATATCTTTGAAAGCCATTCAAGATCACTATCTCTAGCATGGATCCCTCGAAAATTATCAGTATTTTCCANTTTGGATTCAGCACGCCAAACTGCTAGATTTATTGTCTCTAATTCTAAAAACTCACTTTCCTTTTTCTGGTTAAAAATTTTACTGTTATCTTCAAAGGAAAGACTGTCTCTGTCATGATTGCCATTAATATGGAGGACCTGAAAGTTATTCTTTGAGAATGCATTTGCAACTTCGGATGCTAATTCAAAATCCTTCTCATAAGTTGAATCATTTATTCTATCACCAAGCTCAATTACATAATCGGGTTTATGGTGGTCACAAAAATCATTAAATTTTTTAATTAAAGGTAAGGCGTTATTGTACACCCCAGAGTAATTATTTTCTCCATGGTGAATGTCAGTTACGAGACAAATTTTAACCACATTGTTCTCCAAAGTGTCCGCTGGCATAACTTACATTAATCACACAATTGTTGCACTACTTTTTTGTCTATTCCTCGGTATTTGAATTATTGCAGTTGGAAACATTAAAGGGTCAAAAGTTGATTCTTTATCGAAANGATTGAAAAAATTTTGCTTCTGGATAGAGTCAAAATATCATNGTCTTTATTATTTAATGAGAGAGNAAAGGTTATAATATGCAATTCCATCTAAATGGTTTTAAGCTGGGTAATCCGGAGATTTTAGAAGATTGTGAAGAACCTCTNCCGGGATCAGATTCATTACCTATAGAGGCAGATGTCTTGATTATTGGGTGTGGTCCTGCAGGGCTTACGCTGGCGACCCAACTATCAAAATATTCTTCAGTTAAAACCGTAATAGTTGATCAGAAACCAGGTCCGCTAAAGTTGGGTCAAGCAGATGGTGTTGCCTGTCGTACAATGGAAATGTTTGAAGCATTTTCTTTTAGTGAAAAAGTTTTAAAGGAGGCATATTGGGTTAACGAAACTACATTTTGGAAACCGAGCCATCAGAATGAACAGGAGATAGTAAGAAGCTCTAGGATCCAAGATACCGAAGATGGATTGTCTGAATTTCCTCATGTAATTCTGAATCAGGCACGGGTTCATGATCATCTTCTCGAGAAAATGTATAATGCTCCCTTCAGGATTCAACCCAACTATAAATTAAAATTAATTGATTTAAAGGTTGATGACGGTCCCAATATCGGAGTGAATGAATCTTATCCAGTAATGGCGACCTTTCAAGAACTTGATAGCCAAAAGCAAAAGAAGACGCACATAGTTAGGTCTCAATTCGTTGTGGGTTGTGATGGAGCTCGAAGTTCCGTTCGAGATTTTTTAAAAATTAAATTGAAAGGCGATTCAGCTAATCAGATTTGGGGTGTCATGGATGTGTTGGCTATAAGTGATTTTCCTGACATCAGATTTAAGTCTGTAGTCCATTCGTCTCATGAAGGAAACTTACTCATTATTCCACGGGAGGGTGGATATTTGGTGAGATTATATATCGAGCTCGACAAATTGAAAGAGGACGAAAGATTATCATCTAAAGATATTAAAATAGAAACATTAATTACTTCTGCAAAGAGGATTTTAAACCCTTACCAGTTTGAAGTAAAAGAAGTCGCTTGGTGGTCGGTTTATGAAATAGGCCAAAGGCTTGCCGANCGTTTCGATGACCTAAAAAGGGAAAATAGAGATCCTCGAGGTTTTATTGTAGGAGATTCGTGTCATACTCACAGCCCTAAGGCAGGGCAGGGTATGAATGTTGCAATGGCAGATAGCTTTAATTTGGGATGGAAATTAGGCTCTGTTTTAGCAGGACAGTGCTTGCCGGATATTTTAAAAACATATTCTGAAGAAAGACGTGCAGTTGCCAGCCAGCTAATTGAATTTGATANAGAATTTGCCCGCATGTTCAGTGCGCGCCCTAAAAGTGTTAACTCCAATAATGACGAAGAAATTGATCCAAAGGAATTTGAAAAATATTTTAAAAAGTATGGAAGATTTACGGCAGGCACAGAAACAAAATACTCTAAGTCACTAATTACGGGTTCTTCAGAGTACCAGGATTTAGCCAAAGGTTTTATGGTTGGAACACGGTTTCACTCTGCTCCTGTAATCAGAGTTTTTGATGCTAAACCAATTCAACTTGGCCATACATTAAAAGCAGATGGGCGTTGGAGATTATTTATTTTTTCTGACAACAATTTCTNAAGNCAAGAAGATTCCAAAGTTCACTCCTTATGCAAGGGTTTGTCTGAACTTAATAACTCTCTCATAAAAACCTATACCCAAAAGGGATTAGATATTGATAGTGTTTTTGATGTAAGAGCAATTTTTCAAATGAATCATCGAGATTTCAATCCTAGTTGGTTACCATCACTTCTTATGCCTTATAAAGGAAAGTATAATTTAATTGATTATGAGAAGGTATTTTGTCCAAATTTTAAGTTAGGAGAGGATATCTTTGAAATAAGGGGAATAAACAAAGAAGAGGGCTGTGTAGTAATTGTGAGGCCTGATCACCATGTATCGAAAATTTTTAGCCTTGNGTCAGTTGATTCAATTCGTTCATTCTTCGAGGCATTCATGGTGATCCCTAAAGTTTAATAGCCAAATTGAAAAAGNGGCTTATATATTTGCCCATTCGCTTTTTTATAAATTCAGCCGTGAAGAGTTAGTTCTTCATTTTTTTTGGAAGATTTATGTTTTTCAAATCTACGTATGGAAAAAGCCTCTGTAGGCAGTTCGGAAGGCTTGTTTAAGAGTAGGTTGCTAAGAATATGGCTAGTAGCTGGAGCAATACCAAACCCATGACCAGAAAATCCTGAAGCAACATAAAGTCCATTTATATCAGGAACTTTGTCCATCACCGGCAGTGCGTCAGGGGTTAGGTCGAGAAGCCCTCCCCAAACATCTCTAATGGGTGATCTTTTTAGTAGAGGCAGGACATTAAAGCCTAAATCTAAAGTTGCGTANACCTTTTCCAGTGATGGCAGGGCATAAGGCTTTTTATCTTTTTCTGTTAAACTCCCGTTCCAGTCTTGTGCCCCACTTGATAACCGAAAGCTACCGCTTTTCTCCTGCCGCATGGACATATTTGCATTACCAACACCTATTACCGGTTTAAGAATTTTATCCACGGGTTCCGTCTGGATTACGGTAACTATAGGTATCGACATAGGAACAGAAAAATTGGAATCTGTCATAAGCAGATTGGTTTGTACTCCGCAAGCCAATAGGCAGGAGTTTGTATTTATTTTACCCTCAGAACTAACAACGCCTTCCAGCTTGCCTTCATTAATGCATAACTTTTTGATCTCTCTCCCAATATGAAAGATGCAACCATTTCTTTCAGCTGCTAATTTATATGCCTCCACAGTTGCAACAGGATCAGCATGTCCATCAGTTCGACAAAATGATGCAGAATGTATTTTTTCGGAAAGTAAAGGNGCAACCTCCCTCACACTTTTATTATTTGAAAGATAAGTTATATCCAGCCCAGCTTCTTTTTGTTGTTTAACTAGAAGTTGGATTGTTGAACTCTCACCTTCATCACGTGCCAATCTCAAGTTTCCTTCTTGTATATAACCAATGTTGTATTGAAGCTCTTCACTAAGGCTAGCCCATTTGTCTATAGAATATTTTGCTAGGGGCAGTTCTGCTTGATGNCGTCCTGATTGTCTTACGCCCGCAAGAGTCCAACCTGACGCCATAGCAGCAGGAAAATATCGTTCAAACACTTGAACTTTGAAACCAGCCTTTGAAAGTTCGTAGGCTGTTGAACACCCTGTTATTCCTGCTCCTACAATTACAACATCTGGGGACATTTTGTGCCTTCAGGATTTTGTTACATGTTTATTTTATCAGCAAGTTAGAATGTAGAAAAGAATTATGTTTTGAGTTGACAAAAGAAAACGAAATGATTTCTCTAAATGCCGATAGAAGATATTGATTAAGAAATAAAAAAATCAAAAATTAATGATGAAAAAGTTACTTAGGAAAAAATATGAAAATAGATTGGACTTCTCTTCCTGAAACTGAGGGAATGCGTAAGGGGGCTACTCGCAAGGCAGTATCTGCAGATAAACTTTCTGCAGTATTGGTAGAAACTTCCCCAGATGCAGATTTTGATGGAAAGTTGCACTGGCATGAGAACGAACAAATGCTTGTGATGCTAAAAGGTGAAGCTACGCTAAAGGTAGATGATAAGATTATTCGTGCCGAAAAAGGAGATATGGTGTTCTTTCCTTCCGGCTCCAAGCATGGATTAATTGGATGCGGATCAGAAGGCTGTACATATTACGAAATTTTCTCCCCACCCAGAGTGGATTATTTGCCTGGTTGGATTGGAAAGACTCAGTTAAGATTTGATTAGAAACACTACTTCTGTTGACGGGAAATGCTTCAACACTTATCGTATGGAAAATTTTGTTCTTTATAGGGGTTAGAAATCAAATGGATGACAATAAAATGATTGACGAAAAAAAATTAGACCGTTTAGCAGAGCTATCAGTTAAGACTGGGGTTGCGCTGCAGCCAGGTCAGGATTTGTTGCTGACGGCACCTGTAGAAGCTTTACCTCTTGTTAGGCGTATTGCTGTTCATGCATATAAGGCAGGAGCTGGTGTAGTTACACCTTTGTTTTCCGACCCAGAGATTGTACTAGCTCGATACAAGCANGCTCCTTCACAATCCTTTGATAAGGCAGCCGCTTGGCTCTACAATGGTATGAGTGAAGCATTTGATAATAATACAGCTCGGATGGCTATTGCTGGTGATGATCCGATGCTTTTATCAAATGAAGANCCAGATAAAGTTGGAAGGGCAAATAAGGCAAATTCAATAGCATTAAAACCTGCAAGGGAACGAATTACCCAATTCAAAGTGAATTGGAATATCATTTCCTGGCCTGGAAAAGCTTGGGCAATGAGAATGTTTCCTGAATTACCTATTGATGAAGCACAGGCAAAACTTGCCGATGCAATCTTTTCCGCTTCTAGAGTAGATTTTGATGATCCTGTTAAAGCTTGGGAAGACCATAACGCAAAGTTGAGGGTTCGCTCCAATTGGCTGAATGAAAAGAGTTTTCATGCACTTCATTTTTCAGGTCCAAATACAGACCTAACAGTTGGCCTTGCTGAAGATCATGAATGGATGGGTGGTGCTTCGAAAGCCGAAAATGGAGTTGTTTGTAATCCAAATATCCCATCAGAAGAAGTATTTACCACCCCACATGCTTTGCGAGTTGATGGTAAGGTATCATCAACAAAACCTTTGTCACATCAGGGAAGTTTAATTGATAATATTCAAGTTCACTTTGAAGCTGGAAAGATTGTAGAGGCAAAAGCATCGAAAGGGGAAGAAGTCCTCTTAAAAGTCTTAGATTCTGATGAAGGAGCCAGAAGACTGGGTGAGGTTGCTTTAGTGCCAGATAGTTCACCAATTTCACAATCTGGTCTGCTTTTTTATAATACTTTATTTGATGAAAATGCTGCCTGTCATATCGCCTTAGGGCAATGCTATTCAAAATGTTTTAAGAGTAAGACTAATTTGTCAGAAGCAGAAGTTAAGGCTAAAGGAGGGAATAGCAGTATGATCCATATAGATTGGATGATAGGTTCTAAAGAAATTGACATAGATGGAATATCAGAGAGTGGGGATAGAACTCCAGTATTCCGAAAAGGCGAATGGGTGTAAATTTAGAGCCAGATAAAAAAATTCTTCAGATAATTTAGTACCCTTTAACGTTTCGGCGTTCTAATTCATTTTCTAGTCTAGAATTATCATTTCTGAGATCTTCAAATCTTTTTGAAAGTTCGTCCAGCTGATCTTTAAGGTCTAATATTCTACTATCTTTGACTAGTAGATTTTGGGAAAGTTCGTTCAACTGATCTTTAAGATCCATAATTTGACTGTCCTTAACAGATAAATTTTCAGTAAGTTTAGCAATATTATTTTGAAGTGTTTCGATTAGGGTATTGTTCTCTCGAATAACTTCTGAAAGTCGACTATTTGATAGGTTAGCATTTTTCTCACGAAGTGTTTCATTCAATTTCTCGTTCTGCCGGACAAGCCCTTTTAGGAGCTCATTCTCACTGTTCATTTCGCTGATGGCTTCAGCATCTTTATCAATCCTTTTTGTGAGTTGCTCAATTTTTTTCTTTAGATCTATGCTGGCGGCATTTTGATCATTTAAGGCTTCCTTGGAAGCAGCCAACTCTTCCTTAGTGATCCTTATTTCTTCTCTATCTTGATAAGCAACGGGAGTCGTTCTTGTGATTGTTTGAAATATTGAATTAAAGTTTTCGAAATAAAAAGTCCCAGTAAATAATGAGATATTTATTAAGAGAGATCCTAAGGCTAATAATAGGAGTACTATTAGTCTAAATCGAAATATGACTCTAACTAAAAAAATAGCAGTCTTAAATACTATGGTTAGAATATTTATTATAGCCTTTATTAGACTCATAGGAACTTTTTACCTCTAGGCGACGGAATTGTCGCATATGTTGAAGAGTGCTCTAAACCCTATACTTATAGGGAATAATAGAGAGCTTTTGGTTTGTAGCAACCCCATTTTACATATGGAGAATAATTTAAAAAATTTGCTCTAGTCGGGTTGTTCCAAAATTAAGAAGTATATATTCGGATATTTTTACTTAAAACCACCGAAACATTCCTAATATGCCAGCTAAAGCATAAAAGAATTGAAGCAAAAGAATTCCTTTATGGTTACCAAAGTAAGCCCATAATCCGATGGAAATCGCTGAAACAAGGAGCAGAGAGAAACCGAGAAATTCAGCCCCTATATTAGAGGCAACCAAGAGAGAGTATAATATTGCCGTTAATACACCAAACCATTCAAGGTAATTATTTTTTTTGACTTCCATTTTCCCTCCTAATTTAAAGATAAATTTTTTAAGCAAGAAAAAATCTGATTTATAGAATCACCAGATTTGATCATACATTTTAAATCCTTCATTTTTTTGTCCTTGGGGTTTCAATTTGTTTCTTAAATAAATACTTTCCGAAAGTTTAATCACCAAATCCAACCCAGAAAGTAATGATTGGTTGCTGAAGTAGGTAAGCAAAGATTGAGCTTTTGCTTCTTCATTTTCATTCAATAAGAGTTCAGAAGCTTTTAATATAACCCCTAGATCAAGTAGTAGTTGATTTTCGTGACTTTTAAATGCTTCCAGAACTTCAGGCGTGTATGTCTCTTTGTCTTGTACCATTAAATACAATAACCTTTTGGCTTCTAGCACCGCAGACCGTGAGGTTTCTATACCTTGATCTACATTAGACATTTGCTCTGAAAACCCCTGTATTCTTTCTGAATTGTCCATAAACCTAGAGTCTTCACCTGAGGTCAGATAACGATGCTTTTGAAATTCTTTGGGAACTTCTGTTTGTCCTATAAATACAGGAGCAAAGGGGGCAGAAATTGAACCCACTGGGCTATGCCAGATTAACCTTAGCATGTTGTGCTTAGGCTCTGTTAATGGAACCACTTGTCCATATCCTGATCTATCCGAAGTTAATTTGGGTGTGCGAATTGCCCATATCATATCTTTCA
>PBQX02000036.1:0-11185 GCA_002725175.2 Paracoccaceae bacterium | reverse complement strand
ATAACAACCTGAGGAAGAAAATTTTCTCATCTTGTAAAGTGAAGAAAATTTGGGTTCCAATGGGCCATGCTTATATAATTAATCGATTAACATTACATGGTATTTTGCCCTGGAAACATGAGGCTACGGACAGTGAAAATAGTAGAATGATAGCTTATTTTCGTCCAGATATAAGAAATGGAGAGAGCAGGTGGTTAGAGTAGCTTTATAATTTGTTAGTTATTCGGGAAATTTTGTTAGCTCGCCCACTCCGTTTTCTTGGAATAGCTTTGCTCTCTCTTAAAGGTAATTCGCGGATGAGCTTATTTCGTTCTTTTTCAGAATAGGAATTCCACAATTCAATTTCTTCTGCAGTGCGGTAGCAACCTATGCATAGCTCTGATATTCGATGAATAACGCAAATTTTTTTGCAAGGGCTGTCAACTTCCGCCCGTGCCCATATCTCATCTTTCTCATCTTTTATCAAAACTATTCCTGATACATAAAGGTTTGGAGTCTATCTAATGCAGTTTGCAAGATTAGATTAGCAGCTACTTGGTCTATTACCTCTTTCCGTCTTTTTCTACTAGTATTAGCTTCAAGCAATATGTTTTCAGCTGCGGCGGTGCTTAAACGTTCATCCCAAAAAGCATTTACTGGAAGCCCGGCATCGGTCAATTTATTTGCAAAACTTCTCGTGGCCTGGCATCTTGGTCCTTCTGTCCCATTCATGTTTAAAGGGAAGCCAATAACAATTCCTCCAACGTTTCTTTCTAGACAGATAGCTTTTAACTCATTTATGTATACGGCAGTTCTCGTCTTTTGAATGGTTTTGAGGCTAGATGAAATTATCTTTCTTGTATCAGAAATAGCTAAACCAATATTTTTCTCTCCATAATCAATTCCTAATAGGCACATGCCTGTTCTCATAATTGGAGTAAGGATTTCTAATGAAAATTCGGTTATTTTTTCCTCATATGTCGCGTTTGGTTTCAGCTAAGGATCCCTTTTATTATTAAATATTATTCTAAAGAGTATTGCAATTTTGCTTCCCGAATAGTTTTTAGCAGTTTTTTATCGCCCTTGTAAAATATTAGCAATGATTGCCAAATTTTTTCAGCCTTTTCAAATTCTCCACTTTGGGCAAAAAAATGTGCATTGAACAAATTAGCCGTCTGATCCATGTTGTTAAATTTTAGAATCAGGTTTAATACCGTTTTAGATTTGGGCGATACATATCCTTTTGTAGCCTTAACTAAGAGTTCAAGAAGTAAGGAGTATTCAGAGATTGTAGCTTTATTCTTTAGGACCTCAATAACACGTTCCTGTGTAATTGCAGCCTCTGAAAAACTATGTATCTGGGTATTGTAATGAGTCAAAAGTTTAAGAATTTTGAGGTTCTGTGGCTGGGCATCCAAAGATTTTTCTAATTCGGAAATAGCATCTCTATACAGACGTGTTTGAGAGGATTCATCACTTTTCTCGATTTTATTTTCAATCTGCTTGAAAAAAAGTGTGGCTGTTTTTTGTGATGGCTTGTCACTAAAGTTAGTTTTTTCGGCTTTTAAATTTTGAGCATAATGATCTGGGAACCCAATATATCCAACATTTAAATATATCAGAAATGAAGGAAATATTAATGCTAGAGGAAGTAAAAAGAATAAAATATTCTTTGGTATTATTGTCCTCTTTTGGGGATTTAATAGTTTAGAAGTAAGCGCTGGAGCCTTCTCAATTTTATGAGTCCCAACTTTATTTTGCTCTATTTTTTGCAAATCTTTGGTAAAATTGGAACGGTTCTTATCCAGCTCTACTTTATACAATTTTTGAGAAAAGGGCACCTTAATCAGAATAAAGACGACAAAAATAGAGATGCATGAGACTGCAAGAGAAAATGCGGGCTTAAGGAAAATGAGATTTTTAAGTATTTCAGTAAGTATGAGAAATTCTGGCATTTTTTTACATTTTCCGGTGATAATTTCTTGAATTGATAATTGAAATATCTCCTAATTTGACTTGATTAATCCTTATAAAAGTGAATAACAAATACTTATATATATTGGAGTTCGTTTTGACAAAGAAGTATTCTTTATTTTCCTTGATTAAAGAAGGCCTGGGGCACAACTTAGGCTGGGAAAAGGCGTGGCGAGATCCAGAGCCCAAGAATGAATATAAGGTAGTTATTGTTGGAGCTGGAGGGCATGGTTTGGCTTCAGCTTATTATTTAGCAAAAAATCATGGGTTAACAGATATAGCCGTTATTGAAAAAGGTTGGTTGGGCGGTGGAAATACTGGCCGAAACACAACAATAATAAGGTCAAACTATTTGCAGGAACCTTCTATTGCACTGTATGAAAAATCGAGAAGGCTTTATGAAAACTTAAGTCAGGATTTAAATTATAACGTAATGTTCAGCCCTAGGGGAGTTATGATGTTGTGTCAAACTCATCATGAACTTAGAGCTATGAAAAGAACTTCTCATGCAAATAGAATTGCAGGTGTTGAGACTTTTATGAAAACACCAGAAGAGGTAAAGAGTATTGTGCCTATAATTAATATAAATGGGCCTCGCTATCCGGTTTTAGGGGGGCTTTGGCAACCTAGAGGAGGGACCGCACGGCATGATGCAGTAGCATGGGGTTATGCGAGAGCATGTTCTGATTTTGGAATAGATATAATTCAACAATGTGAAGTTACAGGTATTTTAACAAAGAACGGCAAAGTAAAAGGCATAGATACCACAAGAGGTAAAATAAAAGCAGAAAAATTATGTATCGTGGTTGCTGGACATTCAAGTAAATTGGCTGACATGGGTGGCTTTAGGGTGCCGGTTGAGTCGGTTGCATTGCAGGCTTTGGTGTCAGAGCCAATAAAACCAATGATGAATTGCGTGGTTATGGCAAATACAGTGCATGGCTATATGAGCCAAAGTGACAAAGGGGAAATGGTTATAGGTGGAGGAGCCGACGGATTTAATAACTATACTCAGCGAGGAAGTTTTCACCATATAGAAGAAACAGTTAGAGCTCTTATCGAGACATTCCCTGTAATCAGTAGGCTAAAAATGTTACGTCAATGGGGTGGAATAGTAGATATGACTGGAGATCGTTCTCCAATAATATCCAAAACACCTATTAAAGGCATATACATTAATTGTGGGTGGGGAACCGGAGGCTTTAAGGCCATACCTGGATCAGGATGGGCAACGGCCGAACTTGTAGCAAATGATGATCCAGGAGATCTTGCAGCACCCTTTTCGTTAGATAGGTTCTCGGAAGGAAGAATGATTGACGAGAGCGTAGCTGCAGCTGTGGCTCACTAGGGAGAGAAATGTTAATAATTAAGTGCCATAACTGCGGTGTTTTTGCTGATGAAACCGAACTTCAGCCTGGTGGGGAGGCTCATATAAGGAGATATAGATCTCAGTCTTCGACTGAAGATTTTTCGTCATATCTTTTTGATCGTTCGAATAAAAAAGGTGTTCATTTTGAAAGGTGGAGACATGCTTATGGTTGTGGCAAGTGGTTCCATGTTGCTAGGTGCACTGAGACATTAGAGGTTTTTGGTTCATATTCAGCTCAAACGTTAAAGCCACCAAAATCAATTTTAGATAAGATTAAAGTTATAAGGCCTGACTTTAAAGGGTGGAAAAATGAGTAGTAGATTAGAAAATAGGGGAAAACTCTTAAGTCGCCAGAACCGTCTAAATTTTTCGTTTAATGGTGAGAAATTATGGGGCTACCAAGGTGATACTATTGCCTCAGCACTTTTAGCAAATGGNAAAACATTAGTTGGNCGATCCTTTAAATATCATCGCCCACGGGGTATTGTCGCCTCTGGTGTTGAAGAGCCTAANGCTATCATGGGCGTTGGTGAAGGAAAATTTTTCCAACCNAATCAACGTGCTACTAATACATTGCTAAANGAAGGGATGGTCGTTAATAGCCAGAACCATTGGCCTTCGTTAAACTNTGATATTTGGTCAATATTATCTATTTTTTCTTCATTTTTCTCAGCAGGGTTTTATTATAAGATATTCATTAAGCCTCGCTTTGCTTGGAAGTATATTTATGAACCCTTTATTCGGCTAAGTGCCGGACTTGGAAAGCCNCCTCGTGATAAAGATGGCGATAAATATGAACAATTTTATACNCATGTAGATATCTTGATTGTTGGTGGNGGTCTATCAGGTTTGGAAATAGCACAACGCTTAGCCGTCTCTGGTAGTGAAATTCTTTTATTGGAACAATTGCCGTATATAGGAGGTAGATCAATTGTAGATCAAACTGAGATAGACGGAATGTCATCTCAAGAATGGGTTAAGAAAGTTCAAGAGGCGTTGCAGAAATATCCAAATATAAAAATGAGAACTCATACAGTCGTTGCTGGGATATATGACCATGGCTATGCCATAGCCAACGAGAGTATCACTAATTATAAACAAGGGGAAAATATTCCTAAGGAAAGACTTTGGCGTATTAGGGCAAAAAAGATAATTACTGCAACAGGTGCTATTGANAAACCTCTGGTNTTTTCTGGAAATGATATTCCGGGGGTTATGCTAGCATCAGCAGCTAGAGATTACCTTTCCTTATATGGAGTATCCGTCGGGGACAGAACTATAATAGTAACTAATAATGATAGCGCTTATAAAAGTGCTGCCATGCTTCTTGAAGTTGGGTTGACTGTGTCACTCATAATTGATGTGCGGAGAGAAATTTCAGGAGATTTACCAAGATATATTGAATCTCTTGGTGTTGAAATAAAAACTGGTGCAGCTATTTCAAGGGTGATTGGGAAAAAGCATGTGGAAGCTGTTGAAATATGTAATCAAGCGGGAGAAGGTNCCATTTTGAGTAGAGTTGAATGTGACGCTGTTTTAATGTCTGGTGGATGGAACCCAGTAGTTAACCTTTGGTCACATTGTGGCGGAAAATTGGATTGGGATTCTGATAAAAACATGTTTGTCCCTAATGAGCAGAAAGCCCCTATAGGATTTGACGGGTTGCANAATGTATTTGCAGTGGGTTCTTCTAACGGCTTTTTATCTGATGAACTTGTCTTAAGGGACGCGGAACAGTTAGCCGNCGCTTTAGAGGNAAGAACAAAAAACAAAAGTTCTCGTAAAAGAAAAAAGAGAGCAAAGTGTCTTATTGAGGCACCTACAGTTAATGTTGTTCAAATGCCTCAAGCAGCGGGTGAAAAATTTATGCAAAAATCTTTTCTTGATTTCCAAAATGATGTCAAGGTTACGGATATTAGGTTGGCTGCAAGGGAAGGCTTTGAAAGTGTCGAACACACAAAGAGATATACCACTTTAGGAATGGCTACAGACCAAGGTAAGCTTTCAAATATAACTGGCATAAGCGTACTAGCCAAAAATCTTGGTAAGAGCATACCGGAGGTTGGAACAACCACCTTTAGACCTCCTTATATCCCTATATCTTTAGGGTCAATAGGAGGCGCTGAGAAAGGGAATCTTTTTAAACCCATTCGAAAAACGCCAATGGATTCGTGGCATGAGTCTAACGGTGCTTTTTGGGAGCCTGTTGGTGATTGGAGGAGGCCTTATGCTTATATAAGGAGTGGCGAGGATTTATCTGAAGCAATAAGTCGAGAAGTAAAAAACACGAGAATGAATGTCGGCTTATTAGATGCCAGTACTTTGGGAAAGATTTTAGTTTCTGGNAAAGATTCTGGNAAATTTTTAGATTTAATTTACACGAATATGATGTCGTCTTTAGCAGTTGGCAAGTGTAGGTATGGTCTGATGTGTAATGAGAACGGATTTCTATTCGATGACGGAGTTGTTGTCAGGTTAAGCGAAAATTCATACTTATGTCATACAACCACGGGGGGTGCTCTAAATGTTCATTCCTGGATGGAGGAGTGGCACCAAACAGAATGGTGGTCTTTAGAAGTGTTTATAACTGACGTTACTGAACAGTATTCTCAGATTGCTATCGTTGGACCCAAGGCCAGAGATTTAATCACTCAGGTTTCTAAAGCGGACCTGTCTGATCAGAAAATTCCCTTTATGACCTATAAATCTGTTGAGGTTGCTGGCATAACTTCCAACATATTTAGGATTTCTTTTTCAGGGGAGCTTTCCTATGAATTGGCTGTNCCGGCCAATATGGGGCTAAAGGTTTGGGAGGCTTTAATAGAAAAAGGGAAAAGTTTAAATCTTATGCCTTATGGGACAGAAGCTTTGCACGTAATGCGAGCTGAGAAGGGGTTCATTATGATTGGTGATGAGACAGATGGAACTGTTATACCACAGGATTTAAATCTTGACTGGGCNATTTCAAAAAAGAAAAAAGATTATCTTGGTAAGAGAGCACATGAGCGTCCGTTTTTTAATAATAAGAATAGAAAAAAATTGGTGGGNCTTATTACTGACAANCCTAATTTGGTACTTCCAGACGGGGCGCAAATTATTGCCANCAATCATGAGNAAAAAATATACATGCCTATTGGGCACATTACCTCCACNTACTTCTCTCCATCCTTAGGCTACTCAATAGCTATGGCATTAATTGAAGGGGGTTTAACTCACTTAGGTGGTCGCGTAAAAATTTCTTTAGCTGAAAATAAATTTGCTTATGCAAAGGTGGTGAATCCAAACTTTTTGGATTCTAAAGAANGGTAGTTTATGGNANATATTAAGGTAAATGTGGTCCGCAAATTTAAGAGTGACATAGAAGTTAAAGAGCATGAAAATTTTGGAATAATTTCAATTAGGCATAAGATAAAGGGATCTTTATCTAAAAAAAATTTAACCGATATAATAGGATCAAAATTACCTAAGACTAATGAGATTNTCTTTCTCAAAAAAGGGTATCTAGCTTGGATGTCTAATGATGAAATGTGGTTTATATTTAGCAAANGTGANCCAAAAAAAACTATTAATGTATTAACTAATGAAATNCAAATGCTCAATGGTTTGACAGTTGATATTTCAGATTCCAGAATTGTATTTTCCTTGAGAGGGGTCTTGTGGCGCAACGTTTTGGCAAAGGGTTCACCAGCAAATCTGTCAGAAAATTCTCTAAAATCTGGNATCATTCGAAGAACAAGGTTAGGTCTTGTCCCAGTAGCAATCTGGTGCCAAGATAAAGAGAATGCATTTGTAATCTGCAACAGATCTGTAAGAGATTATGTTTTTAACTGGCTAGAGACTGCATCACTTCGAGGAAGTGTTCCTGCTTTTCATTAGGGGATATTTTTAGTCCATTTTTTCTCTAGCTTAGCTATTTCGGAAATTCTATCTTTAGAGCTAGGATGGCTCATTAGCCACGGTATTTGTGGCAACTCATTTGAATTAACGAGATAATCCAATTTATTTAAAAGGCTTATCTGCGGTTCTGTGCCAATATTTGATTTTTTTAGTAAAGCTGCGGCATAAGCATCTGCTGCATATTCATCAGTTCTTGAAAGCTTTGCCGATATGAGTTGTGCTAAAGCATTCGCTAAATACAGTCCTACACCTGGTAAAAATCTACCAAGAATAAAGCCTAAGCCAACACGAATGGCCGTTTGACCCGAAAAATCTATAATCCTCTTTTTTGTATGCCCTAATGCTAAATGTCCAAGCTCATGTGCTACTACTGTACTTAATTCAGANGCGGTAACCTTTCCAGAATAATAGGCATTNAGAAAACCTTCTGTAAGATAGATTTTTCCATCAGGTGATGCTATGCCATTTATTTGTCCAATCTTGTACACGTAAACATTAATGTTGTTAAGGTTGATCTCNTTCGCCATTCTTTGAATTAGCGCTATTAATTGTGGTTCATTTAATTTGGAGGATGANTTTTTTAGGTTTCTAANCGTACTCTTTGCAGAGAATTTGAATGTAATTATTGCTANAATTANGGGTAGTATAATGGGAAGAATTTTTAATAGCATAACATGTTCACCTAGTCGTTATTGTNCACATTAAAAACTATGTAAGAGCTTTCATTCCGTCCTCTAAGCCCTTCAACGTTAAGGGAAACATCTTTTCTTCAAATATTTCATTTATAATGTTAGTTGAATGCGTATATCCCCAGTATTTCTCCTTTACAGGATTTATCCAAATATTTGAGGGCCATTGTGTCATTGCTCTCTCTAGCCATACTTGACCGGATTCTTGATTGTAATGTTCATTAGCTCCTCCAGCCATCAAAATTTCGTATGGGCTCATCGAGGCGTCTCCTACAAAAATACATTTGTAATCCTTTCCAAAAGTTCTCATAATTTCTGATGTGGGTGTTTGCTCTGACCATCTTCTTTTATTNTCAAGCCAAACGCCTTCATATAAGCAATTGTGAAAATAATAATGCTTAAGGTGTTTGAATGCACTTGTCGCTGCAGAAAATAATTCTTCTACCNTTTTAACGTGGCTATCCATTGAGCCTCCTACATCAAGAAAAAGAAGCACCTTGATAGCATTTCGTTTTTCCGGCCGTGTTTTAATATCTAAATAACCNTTTTTAGCAGTTTCGGAAATAGTATTGTCNAAATCCAATTCTTCTTCAGATCCCTCCCGTGCCCATTTTCTTAGACGTTTAAGTGCTATCTTCATGCTTCGNGTTCCTAACTCGATCTGATCGTCAAAATTTTGAAATTCTCTTTTATCCCACACTTTAACTGCCCTTTGATGNCTGCTTTCATTTTGACCGATTCTTACACCTTCAGGNTTGTATCCATAAGCACCAAANGGAGAAGTTCCCGCGGTGCCAACCCACTTATTGCCTCCTTGATGCCTTTTCTCTTGCTCGGCTAACCTCTTTTTTAGGGTCTCCATCAATTTTTCAAAACTGCCTAATGCATCAACCTTAGACATTTCATCTTCCGTTAAGATTTTTTCTGCCAATTTTTTTACCCAATCTTCTGGTATTTCCGCAGATTCAAATAGATCTTGCAAATTAATTTTTTCTATTCCTTCAAATGTGTAAGAAAAAACCTTATCAAACCTATCTATATGACGCTCGTCTTTAACTAAAGATGCTCGTGCTACATAGTAAAATTCATTTAAATCAAATTCTCCGAACCCATGATTCAAAGCTTCCAGAAAACTCAAAAATTCTTTTAACGTTACTGGTATCCTGTTAACCCGTAATTCGGTAAAAAAATTAATAAACAAAAACTATGCTCCCAGTCTCAAAATAAGTATTTCTAAAAATAAACAAAGTATCGTGCTTGCAATCCCGAAAGAGGTTCCATATTGGAGCTGGTCAAGTTTAGATCCCTTCATTCTTTTTGATTTTAGNAAACCAATCACAAANCCGATAGAAAAGAAAATTAAAAATAACATAATATTTCACTCTTTATCAATGTTAGCTATCTCTTCTTGCTAAGAAAGCCATGCGCTCGAATAAATGAACATCTTGTTCGTTTTTTAGAAGGGCACCATGCAACTTAGGAAGTAAATCNTTTCCGTCATTATTTAAATCAAGGGGACTTATATCTTCAGCCAAAAGTAACTTTAGCCAGTCTAATGCTTCTGAAGTGGAAGGTTTTTTCTTCAGCCCTGGAGTTTCTCGTATTTCAAAAAATTTCACCAATGCCTTTTCAAGAAGTGATTTTTTTATTTTGGGNAAGTGAACCTCAATGATTTTACCTAAGGTNTCAATATCAGGAAATTTAATATAATGAAAAAAACATCGCCTTAAAAAAGCATCTGGTAGCTCTTTTTCATTATTAGAGGTAATTATTATAATAGGTCTAGTTTTAGCCTTAATTGTTTGACCGGTTTCGTAAACATAGAAATCCATTCTGTCCAGTTCCTGTAGTAGGTCATTTGGGAATTCAATGTCAGCTTTATCTATCTCATCAATTAATAATACGCATTTTTTTTTGTTTTCAAAAGTTTCCCAAATTTTTCCCTTTCTAATATAATTTGAAATATTTTTTATTTTTGCATCTCCCAACTGACTATCACGTAGTCTGCTAACTGCATCGTATTCGTAGAGACCTTGCTGGGCTCTTGTCGTGGATTTTATATTCCATTCAAATATGTCAACGCCCAGGTTTTCAGCTATTTGCCTTGCAAGTTCAGTTTTTCCTGTTCCTGGTTCTCCTTTCACCAGTAATGGCCTTTCTAATGTTATTGATGCGTTGACCGCAATTGTTAAGTCTTCTGTAGAGATATAACTTTTAGTTCCACTGAATTTCATTTGCCCTCCTATTTTTAGATTATATAACTATCACTAAACATTTCTACTGCAAGAGGATAATGTTTGTAGTGACAATATCTATAAATGATATTAGTAAAAGGCTGATAGAATATTATTGATTCTAAAAATTGGGGGTATTTATGGACGGTAATAATTTTGATGACACAATTTATATTCCTAGTGACGACGAAGAGTTTATGAATGAAAGACAGGCAACCTTCTTCAGAACTAAGCTAATTGAGTGGAAAGAATCTATTATGGAAGGTACTCGTAGTACTATTGAAGATATGCAGGGTACTACTAGGAGTATACCAGATGTTGCTGACAGAGCTTCCGAGGAAACTGATCGAGCTTTAGAACTAAGGACGAGAGATAGGCAAAGAAAATTAATTGGTAAAATAGATTCGGCGTTAAGGAAAATTGAAGATGGTTCCTATGGGTTTTGCGAAGATACAGGAGAGCCCATCTCACTTAAGCGTTTGATGGCTAGGCCTATAGCTACGCTTAGCTTGGCAGCACAAGAGACACACGAACGTAAAGAGAGGGTTCATAAAGAGAATTAATAGTCTGAGAAATTCCTAAATTTATAGCAGCTCTTATTTATAAATCGAGAATTATACTTATTGGCACATGATCCGAAGGTTTTTCTGCGTTCCTAATTGAAGAGTAGATACGAATTTCTTTCAATTTATCTGACGCTTCTGGGGAAAGTAGGGCATGATCTATACGAACCCCTTGATTTTTCTCCCAACTTCTCCCTTGATAGTCCCAATAGGTAAAAATTTGATTGTTCAGGCTTGATATTCTAATAGCGTCCGTAAAACCAAGGTTTAAAATATTCTGAAATTTCAATCTAACCTCTTGCTGAAATATTGCATCATTTTTCCATTTTTCAGGTTCATGGCAATCCACTGCTTGAGGAATAATATTGAAATCTCCCAAAACCACTAGTGGTTCTTCCATATCTTTGAGCTCTATAAGCTTTTTGGTCAAACGATCAATCCAATCCAGCTTATAATAATATTTTGAACTTCCAATTGGAT
>PBQX02000007.1:0-9884 GCA_002725175.2 Paracoccaceae bacterium | reverse complement strand
TCACCTTGGTATACACAGGTCGATCCAATTAGGGATACTTCAAGTTTCAATAGCAATAACTGCAAAGCGTCGCTCTGATTTTCATTAAGTCCCAAAGGTTTTATTTGTCTCGAGGCAACTCTTGGAACATCATGGTTCGAAAATGCAAATGAAACATTTCCTGTACCATTGAACCCGTCAATAGCCTTGGAAATAGCGTTCTTTATCCCAGAAACATCTAATCCACCCCACTCAAGTAAATCAAAATTGTAGGTTGAATGTAGTCGACCAGGAGCCGTGAAAATTTTACTAATCTCCACAGCATTATCATTATCGCCATCTAACTCTCCCATTAGGAACCTGGATCCTTCATAACTATCGGCAACTTGGCGCAATTCCTCAATAAACTCCTGTATTTCAGGTTGATTAAGTTGAGCACTATCATGAAGCTGTCGGAAAAATGGCTGTTGATCTTGTGGCAAAGAACCAAGTATAAAGTCAGGATTTGGTAAATTGTCTTTATAGGGAGGACTATTCCCATTAATGGTATGCACTGCATCTAATCGAAATCCATCAACTCCACGATCAAACCAAAAGCGAACAACATCAAGTAATGCGTTCCTAACATCATCATTTGCGTAGTTCAAATTAGGTTGACTGGGTAAGAAATTATGTAGGTAATATTGCTGACGCCTTGGCTCCCATGTCCAAGCCCGGCCTCCAAAGAAAGATAGCCAATTGGTTGGAGCACTGCCATCAGGCAAAGGATCAACCCAGTGAAACCAATCAGCTTTGCTATTTTCTTTTGACTGGCGGCTCTCTAAAAACCAAGCATGTTGATCAGAGCAATGTGCCGGCACAATATCTATCATCACTCTGAGCCCAAGATCATGAGCAGCGGTCAGCAAGTTATCAAAGTCATCCAGTGAACCGTATTCTGGATTAACGTCGAAGTAGTCCGAAACATCATAGCCGAAATCCTTTTGTGGACTTTTATAAAACGGACTTATCCATATTGCATCCACTCCAAGATTTGAAATATATTCCAAACGGGATTTAATACCCGGCAAGTCACCAATGCCGTCTCCGTTAGAGTCTTGAAAAGATCTTGGGTATATTTGATAAATTACTGCAGTTTCCCACCATTTCAAATCAGACATTCATTAGCCTCCCTTAACAGAACCTGCTAAAAGACCTCTAATAAAATAGCGTTGCATCGAGAGAAATACGACTACTGGAACGATCATTGAAATAACTGCTGACGCATTGAGCAAGTGAAATTGATCTCCAAACGTTCCTAACTGTTTTTCGAGGCGTATCGGGAATACCAAATCTGTATTATCGAATGGNCCAATATAAAGTGCCACAAGCAGATCATTCCAAACCCATAAAAACTGAAAAATACTGTATGAAGCCAGTGCTGGAACAGATAAAGGCACTATNATTCTAGTAAATATTTGCAGATGATTTGCGCCATCTATACGAGCACTCTGTAGTAACTCTCTAGGAAGCCCTACGATGTAATTACGTAACAAATAGATTGCAAGTGGCAACCCAAAAGCAGTGTGAGTGACCCANAGCGTTGCAAATGATTTGGACGGAACTTGGCAACTACTTGTAGCTTCACAATCTGTTAGCAATTCATTCAAAGCAGTCGCCCACGACGCTACTCCGCTAAACCCTTTTAGTATTGGAAGAAAAGCAAGTTGTGTTGGAACTACCATGAGACAAACAACTACAATGAATATCCAATCACGGCCTGGGAATTGCATCCAAGAAAAGGCATAAGCTGCAAAAGCTGCTATCGTTATTGGAATAATGGTAGCGGGAATAGTAACAATAAAGGAAGATATAAGTGCATTTGGTACTTGCTTATCTTCTAAAAGAACTTCAGCATAAGCACTAGCTCCAAAGACCGGATCTTGATTAATTATTGCATCTAATTTTTTCGGCTTAGGTATGGTTTCTTCTGGAAATGTCCAGACAAAATCACCATTGGCCTGAAAAACAAATTTGGCCTTCCTTACAATCATAATTTCGCCAGGAGGTACAAGCTTCTTGATTAGCTTGGTCTTATCAGGATTTTCAGGGTCAGGCACTCTGCCCTTAAACAAAATAGACTTGACCTCTCCAGAAATACGAAAACCGTTGTCGTCTTTATTTAAACGATCAAAAATATTACCTTTTAATTCAAGAACTTTTACTTCCCCACCCTTGTCATTTGTGCTGAATCGATGTCCAAGCTCTGTAGGGGTAAAAGCTGTCCAAAACCCTGATGTCTTTGAAGCAGTTTCAGAACGAAGGGAAGTTGTTACGAGAGCCACAAAAGGAACAACCCAGATGAAAACAATTAGTGCTAAAACAGTATGACTCAATGTTCGACCAATCATCAGCTCTTACCTTTCAATCAATAAGTTTTTGTTCGCGGCGCATACGCCACCCATTGAAGATCATAACAGGAGTTACAGTCAACATTAATAAAATAGCNATCGACGCAAAAAGATTATCAACTTTATCACCGCCAATTGACCACGTATTTAGTGCAGCTTCCATCATCGTAGCAAGCAATAANTTATCGTCATCGTTCGCAGATAGAGCATACGGGATATCAAATACTTTTAATGTTTGAATAACGAAATATGTCCAAACAACTACAACCGTAGAGTAAATCTGTGGAAGCCTTACTCTAAAAAAGAGTTGAAACGGGCTTGCTCCATCAATAATAGCTGCTTCGATGGTATCCTTAGACACGCCACGCAACGCTGCCGAAAAAATCACCATAGCGAAGCCAGTTTGCACCCATACCATTATAGACATTAAATAGAAATTACCCCAAAACTTTAAGTTAAAAAGAGGTTCATTATACTCTGCTGTATGCCCAAGNAGAGCCTTTAATAGNCCAATTTGATANGAAGGGGTTAGGCCATTTATTGTNTCTTGGGGCTCTATACCACCACCGGAATACATATTTCTCCATATCACTGCAGCTCCAACAAATGATATTGCAAGGGGCACAAAAATAAAGGTTTTAGCAATCACACCCCAACGAACGGAATCTGCCAAAACAGCAATTAACATTCCAAAAACAATACAGATAGAAGGCACACAAATGAGCCACATCAGACTATTTCTAAATGCGAGGCGAATTTGTCCATATCCTAATGCTGCTGGATCCCACAGAAAAGCATAATTTGCTGAAGTTAAGGTGCCATCGGCCTCTCGAAATGATAAGTTTAAAGTGGTAAATGCAGGAATTAGTAGAAAAAGTGACAATAAAACTAGAGCCGGTCCAACAAAAATCCAAGGCTGTATAGCTTCAACAATAGTTGACTGCCGGCCTATAGAATCTCGCTCACGATATTTGGCAAAACCCATATTCATCCAATTTGTAATCCAATAATAAAGAAAGGAAATACCAACCGATATGAAAATAACGCGAATTGCAAACCCAATTTTCTCAAAGCGTTCCTGAGTGTCAAACTCCGGCAGGGACCAAGAATATACTTCATGCAACCACAGTCCGAAATATGCTGAAAAGTCATCTAATGGCGACGTTGCGATCAAGGCAAATATAGATATAATTGGCAACAGGCAAACAACTGTCACTAAAATAGCTAGACCGTTACTTGCAATGATTGGCGTTAACGAGCGCATAGAAAATCCGGTTTAATTTTAAAACTATCAAATAGTTCAGAAAAGCAGAGGAGTGCGAAAAATAATTTCGCACTCCTCTTTTTTAATTTAAGTACCTTTACTTGATTGCGTCCCAAGCTGCCTGAATATTGTCAGCTGTAGTTTGCGCATCTTGACCGTTTGCAAAATTTGTCATCTCAGACCAAAAGGCACCGGCACCAATAGCACCAGGCATTAAGTCAGAAGCGTCAAAGCGGAAAGTTGTCGCATTTGAAAGAATCTGTCCTTGCTTTGCAAGTGCAGGTGTCGCGTAAGCCGATAAATCTGCTCCCTTATGCGCCGTCAAGAATGTACCTTGGGACATCCATGCCTCGTGAGCCGAAGCCTCAGCAAAATAGTTAAACAGTGCCCTCGTTGCAGGAGAATCTTTTGTCATAGTCCAAAGTGTTCCTGCTCCAAGTACAGGATTTCCTAGATTAGCTGACGCGTATGGTGGGAAATAGAAAAAATCTGCTTCACCAGTTGCCACCTCTTCACCTTTTTTCGGGAAAAATGCAGGGATAAAAGAAGCCTGACGATGCATCATGCAACTTGCAGGAGAAGTAAATAATCCCTTAGGAGCATCACCAAACGAAGTTGTTGCAACTGACTTAGAACCACCCGCTACGTAATCATCATTACGGGAGAATTGGCCATAGACGTTCATTGCATTTATAACTTCAGGGCTATTGAAAGGTAGTTCGTTGGATACCCACATGTCATACTGCTCAGGTGTAGCGGTACGAAGCATAATATCTTCCATCCAGTCAGTAGCAGTCCAACCTGTTGCATTTCCGGATTCAACACCAATACACCAAGGAGTGTTGCCATCAGAAACCATTTGATCAGAAAGTTCAATTAACTCTTCCATTGTCGCTGGAATCTCATAGCCATTATCTTCAAATTGCTCAGGTGAATACCAAACAAGGGATTTTAGATCCATTTTAAAAGCGAAGCCATAAAAGTGGTCTTTACCGCTAGAATCTGCGTATGTACCTAGATCAACCCAAGACGAACCAGCACCGTAATTGTCAGTCATCCATGCCGCAAGATCATCACCAAGTGGAACTAGATGACCCTCTTTAGCCATGTCGCCCGCAAGACCAGGTTGCGGAAAAATTGCCACATTTGGCGCGTTGTTTGAACGTAAATCTGCAACAATAAGGGCTGCAAAATCGCGTGAACCAGAGTATTTAATGACCGCACCTGTCGCTTTTTCAAAGCAGTTTAAAGTATTCGTCATCATCTCTTCGTCTTTATCCAATAGTGACCCAGAGATCGTTATCACCTCTCCTGGAAAACTACCCATATCACCAAGTTTAGATGGCGTATCGCATACATCAGCGTGTGCTGAGCCTGCAATTAAAGCCAATGTTGTAGCGGCCACTGAGGCTGCACTTAAAAAATATTTCATTTAACCCTCCTTTTTAATGGATTTTACAAAAAAGCGAAGTTTGCGTAGAAATACGCGAAATTCTTTTTATTAATCCGATATTTTTTATCGGGATACTAATGCACTGCTAATAAGAGGAGTCAAGGCGAAAAAATAACTAGTGAAAAGGTCAGCACAAACTGCCATACATTCACCACTTCTATAGTAATAGGCAAAAATACAACTTATTTACCTCTAAGGGACCTCCCCACCAATAGCAGCTGTATAGAGTTCATACCAAGCCTTTCTATCAAGCTGTATCTCTAATGCCTCAGAAAGTCTGGATATTCTTTCTATATTATTTGTACCTACGACCGGAATAATTTTTGAAGGATGCGCCAAAATCCAAGATAGGGCCACAGCCGCTAGATCAGTATCGTAGCTCCTTGCTATAGTATCTAAAGATTTATGTAACTCCCCTTTTGAATTGAACAAATCTCCACCCCCTAGAGGAGACCATGCCATTATAGGTATTTTTTCCTTGTAATGAAAAGCCAAATCACCATTGGTTAAAGGTTCGTGCTTCATTAATGAAAATTCAATCTGGTTTGTTAAAAGTTTGCTCTGCATGCTTGATTGAAGCAAAGACCAATCCCAAGGTCTAAAATTGGATACTCCTATAGCCTTTACCTTGCCACTTTTTACCAGATTATCCAGTGATTCTGCGGTTTCTTCAACATCCATTAAGGGATCAGGGCGATGAATGAGCAATAAATCAATTTGCTCAATACACATATTGGCGAGTGATGATTCAACAGAGTAAGTTAGATGCTTTTTTGAAGTATCATAGTACTTAACTTTTTCATTTTTAAATTTTCCAATGGGGGCAATAATATCACATTTCGTCACAATCTCTATTTTACGCCTAAGCGATTTATCTTGTTTTAATACCTTTCCGAAGACTTCTTCGGCACCGTAATCTCCATAAATATCAGCCTGATCGAAAGTTGTAATTCCTTGATCAAGGCACAAGTCAATTTTTTTTCTTACATGATCTGACGATACATTTGGATCATCAGTGAGACGCCACATCCCATAAGCGATCCGGCTAAATTCAATATCATCTGATAGCTTAACTCTCTCCATTTTATTTTCTCTCTCCTGCTCCTAATGGCGTATCTGGCGTTCCTGCTGGAATACGATTATATTCTATGGGTAATGAACAAGTTTTTAACTGCGGTATTATTTTCTCTCCAAAATAATCAGATTCTTCAAGGTGTGGATAACCAGAAAAAATAAAAGATTTTATGCCTAATTTTTTGTAGCTTTCAATTTTACTTAAGATCTGATCTGCTGATCCTACTATTGCTGCACCACATCCTGAACGTGCCCTACCGATCCCAGTCCACAGGTTAGGTTCAATATAGCCATATTCATCAGATATTTCGATATTTTTGCTTTGGTGTGATACACCTAGAGAAGTTGAATCTAAAGCCCTTTCACGTATCTGACGGCCATAATCATCATCAAGCTTAGAAACAATATAATCAGCATATTCTTGAGCTTCAGACTCTGTATCACGAACTATGACATGTACTCTTAGACCATAATCAAGTTTGCGGTTATGTCTTTCAGCAACTTCATTTACTGAAATCATTCTTTGCTTCAGTTGTTCAACTTTCTCAGGCCACATCAGATAAACATCACAATGCTGTCCACAAAGCTCAAGCGCCGGAGGGGAATAACCACCAAAATATAGAAGTGGCCCTCCTATCTGAAAAGGTTTTGCAGGATCTGTAGTCAAATCTTCAAAATTATAAATTTCTCCATGAAAATTTATCTTTTCCTGATTCCAAGCTTGCTTTAATATTTCAACAACTTCTCTTGACCTTTGATAACGAAAACCGCTCTCCTCTTTCTGTCCGGGGAAATCAGAACTAATGATATTAATTGTCAACCTGCCTTTTAACATATGATCAAGAGTTGCAATAGTTCTTGCCAACATTATAGGCTGCATTTCGCCACAGCGTACGGCCGCTAAAAAGTTAATTGAATCTGTTATTGGGCCACACCCTGCTACAAAGGACAAAGTGTCCTGACCAACCTGATAAGAAGAAGGGCAAAGAATATTTCTAAACCCGTGCTTTTCAGCATTTTTAACAATTTTAGAGCAATGTTCCCAATTAGATCTCAACTTTCCGTCAGGTATCCCTAAGAACTGATAATCATCTGAACATAGTGCCGAAAACCATGAAATTTCAGAACTGCCAAGATCTGATGACCTTATGGGTACAACTGTCAAACTATCCTCCGCTCTAAAAACATTATATTTGGTTAACATTTGAATTAAGTTAAATCAATTAACTATATCAAAAATTATTCATAGGCTTATTGTACAATAAGACCGAGTAATTTGTTAAATATCAGTATGGAAAATTTGCAATGTTAAATTATGGCATAGTTGGCTGCGGAATGATGGGTCGAGAGCATATACGCAATATTTCTCTTTTGCCAAATGCCAGAATNGCNGGAATTTTTGAGCCAAATAAAGAAATGTGNAGGCTAGCCAAATCTATAGCNCCAGAGGCNATTTTTTTCGAATCATTGAAGGATTTAATAACTAAGANANCNCTAGATTGTATTGTAATAGCTACCCCAAATTTTTGTCACATTGATGACTTGCATGAAATAGGAGAGAATATTGAGGTGCCAATTTTACTCGAGAAACCTGTTGTAACAAAAATCGAAGACATAAAAAAAATAACCTNNTTTGATAAAAATTATTCAGCGCCTATATGGGTTGCAATGGAGTATAGATATATGCCCCCTCTTCAGGAATTCATTCGTAAGGCNGATACNATAACTGGTGGAGTAAGAATGCTTTCGATTAGAGAACATAGGTANCCTTTTCTTAAAAAGGTGGACAACTGGAATAGATTTAATGAATTCTCTGGNGGAACCTTTGTGGAGAAATGTTGCCATTTTTTTGATCTAATGCGGTTAATAAACTCTTCCAATCCCACNCAAATTATGGCCATTGGAAGTCAAGCCTGCAATCATTTAGATGAATCTTATNATGGANTAANACCAAACATCTGGGATCATGGATATGTAATTGTTACCTTTGAAAATGGAACAAGTGCAATGCTGGAACTTTGTATGTTTGCTGATATATCTACTTACCAAGAAGAAATTTCAGCCGTCGGTGAAATGGGCAAAATTGAATGCAAATTAATTGGACCAAAAAGATTTTGGAAAAATGAAAATGAAAGCCAACCAGATTCAAAAATCGTGATAAGCGATAGAAAGAAAAAAATTATAACAGAAGAGAGCATTCCAATTGATTCAAATCTACTAGAAGTAGGAGATCATAACGGTTCCACGTTTTATCAGCATGAAAAATTTCAAAAGGTTGTTACAGAAGGTAAGGAAGTCGAGGTTGGTGTCGAGGAAGGTGTTTGGGCCGTAAGAATGGGACTGGCCGCACAGCTTTCTGCTATAGAAAAAAGAGCAGTCAAACTCTCCGAAATATGACCACAGGCTTATCTAAGTTAGTCTTTTTTTTCCTGATAATTTTTGGGTATATCAACAAGCCTACCCCTAGGTATCTCTGCTAATTTATCATAAAATGGCAACTCAACTAAATCGGCAGCATGCATGGAACCATCTCGACATTTAATTTCAATTTTTTCATGAAAATTAAAACCTGAACTTTCAAGAAGCACATATCCAATGCCATGTTTCAAATAAGGTGAGATTGCTCCAGCAGTTACAATCCCAATATTCTCCTCATTTTTTTTTACCTCACCAGAAATCATTGGCTCTCCAGAAAGGCATCTGATACCAAAATGGCGCAAACCTCGCGATGCACTTAATAGTGCAGATTTGCCGATAAAATCTTCTTTTGACATATCTACAAAACGACCGAGTCCAACCTCAAAAGGATTGGTGGTATGATTAAAGTCTGAACCTGCGTTAAGTATTCCAGCTTCAATTCTTCTAATATTCATTGCATCTAATCCAAAAATTTCCATACCATAGCTCTTCCCGACGTCAGCCAAATGATTCCATAGGGCATCTGGATCATGGTGAGGTTCCGTATAAAACTCCCAACCAAGTTCATTAGTATATCCTGTTCTACTAATGATAACTTCCTGGCCTCCTAGTGACACAGAAGCAACAGCAAAATAGCCAAAAGGTTCTGGCATACCATTGTCACTAGCTGCTGCTAAAACTTTCATAGCATTTGGGCCTTGAACTTGAGATACAAAAACATCAGGATCGCTGATTTTAACGTCTAAGCCTGAGGCATGAGCACGAGACCAACTATAAAAATCACCATCTGCCTGTGCATACCAAAATTTATCCTTGGCCAAACGAAGCACTATTCCATCAACTATTAAACCTCCATCTTCATAACAGGCTAAGCCATACCCACAGCGCATTTCTTTTACTTTTGTAAAATCTTTAGTGAATAGTTTATTAAGAAGGCTCTCTGCATCCGGTCCTTCAAATTGGATTGGAAACTCACCAGTGTGCAATACAGCAACTTGACGCCTTAACCACCAATAACCTTCTTCAGTACTATGATCGTCAAAACAAACCGCCATATGGCGTCTATTGTATAGGCAGTAATGTGGTCCCTTTGAGCGTTCAATTTCAAAGTAAGGATGCCGCGTCTGAGAATAGTCCCACCCAGCACCGTTAGTAGTTTTTATTAGATCTCTTGTTGTCCGATCACTTGAGCGCATCAATGAACCCCACTAATTTTCTAAATAAATTTAAAATATCTATCATTACGTAGTTAGCATAAACTCATTAGTCACTGACTATATTGAAACTTTTCAAAATATTTTGATGA
>PBQX02000001.1:0-28364 GCA_002725175.2 Paracoccaceae bacterium | reverse complement strand
AGAACGAGAGGTAGAAGGTACAAGTGTATCGTCATCCCCCGCGCCTGAAAAACGGCAAAAACGGGGACCCTCGCCCAAAACGGGGCAAAAAGGGGGAGATGACTCTACACCGGTAAAAAAATCGTCGTCTTTACTGGTCCGGCTCTGAAAAACTGAATTCTGCGATAAATCGTTTTTTCTTACATATTTTATCCGCCAGTAATAGTGGGATAGAAAATACTATGCTGGCAATTGCAATTACGTAAATACTCCTTAGGTGGTTAATTAAATCAAATAAAACAAAAACAATTGTCATCAATACTATTGGGGCCGTAGCGATTAAAACAAGAAGGAATATTCTAGAGTCTTTTGATTTATCCTTTTTAAATAAAACTTCGATTAGGCCTTTGAAAAGTGTAGATAAGTCCTTATGAAAAATATGACACACTGCCATAAGTGACCCTAAATGTACGGCTATATCTATGCCTATACTTTGCTTTTCAATGTAGAAAAAAAGAGGTAAAATTGAAAGGTGCGCTGATGAGGACACAGGAATAAATTCAGTTAATCCCTGAATTGTTGCTAACAATATTAAATGAAAGAACCCCAAAAGCCATCTTTCCCATTGACTAAATAATCTATATACACGTAATAATTTATTATATTATTGAGAGCAAAGATAATAAATTCCACGGTAGAGGCTGAAACTAAAATAAACCAAACCAGTTTTTTCAAAAAAGAGCTAGATCTAATTATTGTTAAATTATTGAAATGAGACGTCTTTTTCATCTTCCCTTGTCCCCATTTAGTAGGAAAATTAGGCTGGTAATGGCTGAAAAAAAACTTGAGGTTGATTTGGTAGAAGAGCCTGTATGGCAAAAAAGACTCGAATTCTTAAAATTAAACGCAGCTGGAAAAGTGCCAGTATTACTAATTGAAGGAAAAGTTCTGTCTGAAAGTATTTCTATTTTTGAGTATTTGGAAGAGATCCATCCTGTACCTTCGCTCTTACCTTCTGAACCATTAAAGAAAGCTGAAGCTAGAAGGTTGAGTTTGTGGTTTGATGATAAATTCCACAAAGAAGTTACTGCAAACCTTCTTTATGAGCGCGTATACAAGAAAATATCTAAAACGGGACACCCAGATAGTGAAGCCATAAAAACAGGAGCAAAAAAAATAAAGTTCCATTTAGATTATATGAATTGGCTTTTAGAAAAGCGCAGGTGGTTGGCATGTGACTATATGACGATTGCAGATTTTTCAGCCGCAGCACATTTGTCGTGCTTAGATTACATAAATGATGTTGATTGGGAGAGATCAAAACTGGTCAAGGAGTGGTATGCTAAGATTAAGTCAAGACCCTCTTTTAGATCAATATTAGCAGATGTCCTCCCAGGATTTGTGCCATCAGAGCAATATGCTGAATTAGACTTTTGATTTTAGATTCATTAGAAAAATCTAACTGGATAAAGCGAGAGGCTCTAAGGATAGGTTTCAGTTCTTGTAGTATTACGGAACCAAGCATCTCTAAAAACGCGAAAAATGATTTCAAATCCTTCCTATCAAAAAATTATTTTGGACAGATGAATTGGATGAACGAAAGAGTCCATTTCAGATTAGAGCCAAAGTTACTTTGGAAAGAAGTGAAGTCAGTTGTTGTGCTAAGCGAAACGTATTTACATGATAAAAATGTTCTGGAGAATTTAGACAAAAAAAATAAAGGAAATATTTCGATTTATGCAAGGGGAGACGATTATCATAAAGTAATGAAAAAGAGATTAAAGAAGCTGGCTCAAACTTTTGTTTCAGACTTATCTTGTCAAGTAAAGGTCTTCGTTGATACGGCACCAGTTTTAGAGAAAGTATTGGCCAGGCAATCTGGTTTGGGTTGGACAGGAAAGCACACTAACCTTGTAAGCAGAGATCTTGGAAACTGGTTTTTTATAGGGCTGATTTTTACCGATCTTAATTTGAATTTTGACAAAGCTGAAGATGACCATTGTGGTAATTGTAGTGCGTGCGTAGATTCTTGCCCCACGAATGCTTTTACAGAACCATATAGGCTAGACGCTCGAAAATGTATTTCATATCTGACTATTGAACACAAAGGGCCAATTGAATTGTCTTTGCGTGGGAAGTTGGGAAATAGAATTTATGGTTGTGACGATTGTTTGGCGGCATGTCCATGGAATAAATTTGCAAAAAAATCATCGGAAATAAGATACTCTGCAAGGCAGGATTTTGAATCACCTGATTTGCATCAACTTGTACTGTTGGACGATGCTAGTTTTAGAGAAAANTTTTCAGGATCTCCTGTAAAAAGAATTGGGAGGGATAGATTTCTTAGAAACGTACTTTATGCTATAGGTAATTCAAAAATGAAGAGTTTTTTACCNGTAATTGAAAAAGTTTTANTCAAAGAAGAGCAGAATNCCACAATTTTTGAAGCTGCTTTGTGGGCTAAGGGGTCGATCATAAATGGATGCCAATAAAAGNAAAANAATATTATTTTTCGGCTTTGGCTACACAGCGGAGCGACTTTACAAGATTATGAAATTGGATGGATGGGAAGCATGTGCCAGTTCTAGAACACCTAACTCAAAAAAAACAAATAATATAAAATTCTTTGATTTTTCTAGCGAAAAACGGAAGTTAGAAGAACATATATTATCGTCCNACGTAATTTTGATATCTATTCCTCCCCAGGGAAAGTCTGATCCGGTATTAGATAACTACAAAGATGTTTTTAAAGAGAATTTAGCTGCAAAGTGGATTGGTTACTTGTCTGCCACAAGTGTCTATGGTGATTATAATGGTGCNTGGGTAAACGAGGGNTCTGAACCTATNCCAAAAACTTCCAGGGGGTTGAACAGATTATTTGTTGAAGATCAATGGAATAAATTAGGAANATCGTATTGTCTGCCAATAATNAGATTTCGAATCTCTGGAATTTATGGTCCTGAGCGCAATCCCTTTGACAGAATAAGAAGTGGCACACAAAAAATAATTCAAAAACCAGATCATTTTTTTAATAGAATTCATGTAGATGATCTATGTGAAATTTTATATCAGTCAATAAAGAAACCAGATNCAGGTGAGGTTTTCAATGTTTCCGATTGTNCNCCTTCAACATCAGAAGAATTCATAAATGAAGCTACAAAAATTTTAAATATGCCAAAAGCAAAAAAAGTTAATATAAAAGACGCAGATTTATCGGACCTAGCCCTAAGTTTTTACGCAGACTCTAAAAAGGTTTCCAACCAGAAAATAGTAAAAACACTGAAATATAAATTTAAGTATCCCTCTTATAAGGAAGGCTTAAAAAGCTTAATTAAAAGTTAAAACTAAATGAGCTTAACTTGGGTGCCAATTTTAACTAAATCGAACAACTCTTCNATTTGCTCATTATATAATCCAATACATCCTGAAGAACTNTGCCTACCTATTTTTCTTGTGTCATTTGTTCCATGTATCCTATAACTTGGCCAGCCTAAGTATAGTGCGTGAGTTCCTAGTGGGTTTTCGGGCCCTGGCCCTACNTATTCTGGAAGTTTTGGATCTCTTTTAAGCATCGCCTCCGTAGGTCTCCATGAAGGGCCAATTATTTTCTGTATTACAGATGTTTTACCGGTTCGGGTAAGTTCAGGCGTTAATGGTACAGATGTCGGGTATATTTTATAAAAACTCCCTGATTCATTCCAAAAATGAAGGCAACGAGCTTTCGTATCAGCAATAATTATACCGTTAACGCGGTCTGAAAAATGGTCTTGCCAATCTATTGCTCTATACGTGAATATATTGTGGCTTGGTTGCCCTTCTTCATTAAAATCNACTGCTTGCTGGGCAGAAAGTGAAATAGCACTCTTACAAAGTATTGGAGCTGAAAATACACTCGCTACCAATAGCTTTCGCCTATTCCAATTTTTTATTTNGTTATCTGACAAATTGTCCTCAATCAAATTAAGTTAATCTATTATGAAAAGTTCCTTAAAGCGTATAGGTATAATTTACAATTTTTTTCTTTACAATTTGTTAGATTTAAACAAATTGAANNNATGAATGCTTATTTAAAAAATATGAAGTTAATTTTAAGACATCATTTTTCTTGGCTNGCCGCATTTATTTTTCTTTCAGCTTGTGTTGTAGGAAAGACTGATATTTACAAAGGTTACGAGTTATCTGGATCATTGTCTAACTATGAGCAGTCAGAAATAATACAAAGGCATTTGGATATGGTAAATGCACTCCGAATTGAAAGAAATCTTTCGACTCTGAAAATATCTAAGAGCCTTTCCGCGGCGGCATTAACTCATGCTCGCGATATTTCTTTTCAGAAACGGGCATGGAACTTTGGNTCGGATTACTCGTCTCCACAGGAAAGAGCTATGGTNGCTGGTTACNTAGGTAAAGTCAGGGGTGAAAATGTATCGGAAACTTTTAAAGGAGAATTTGATATCCTGCAGATTTGGTTGAAGCAAACGTTAGCAAAACAGGTCATCCTAGATGACAAAGCTTTATATTTGGGTTTTGGCTGGTATCAAGAAGAAAATGGAAGAACTTGGTGGGTTCAGGTTATAGGTGGCTAGCTATTCA
This sequence comes from Paracoccaceae bacterium, assembly GCA_002725175.2. Lineage (GTDB taxonomy): Bacteria > Pseudomonadota > Alphaproteobacteria > Rhodobacterales > Rhodobacteraceae > CACKLF01. Next base: position 23,792 of record PBQX02000001.1, on the reverse strand, counting down.
TAAATGTAGATAATTGTTCCCATGGAGACCAAAGAAACTATTTCATCAATTTCACGATCACTAACCGCTATACAGCCTGCGGTCCAATCTCTAAAAAAATTGAATAGCCAGTTTCTTCTTGGNCCCCCATGAATAAATATATCGCCACCAGGGTCGAAACCTTTTTCCCTTGAGGCCTCTTTGTCCGCTTTATTGGGATAACTTATCCCTAAACTTTTGTGATATTTGCTATTTAAATTNACTCTATCAATAAAATACTTTCCTTCGGGTGTCCGACCATCACCCTCCTTAATTTTATGACCTATAGGGTTAAAGCCTAATTTCACAGAATATTCCCTTATTGGTATAGATTGATGAAAAAGAACCATTTTACGCCTCTTTTTCCANACAACTATCAGGTCAGCTTTTTGAGGTTTTNTATTTGTGTCACCAGAGCTGAGGCTAAAAAAATAAAATGTTGAAAACGTAAAAACTGGAAATAAAAAAATTCGTCTTAGCAAAAGTCTTCTATTAAGAGTAATTTTTTCCTTAGGCATGAAGTTGGCTTTTCTTAATNTTTTTAGAAACGGATTTAAGTTGCCCGCATGCGGCCATAATGTCTTGGCCTCTTGGCGTCCTTATAGGGCTGGAGTAGCCAGCAGCATTAATTATTTTGGAAAAATCTCTTATTCTTTCAGAGGTTGAGGTTTTAAATTCTGAACCTGGCCANGGGTTAAATGGAATTAGATTAATTTTTGAAGGAATGCCAGAAATAAGTTTAACTAACCTTTTGGCATCTTCTTTNGAGTCGTTAACATTATCAATCATTACATACTCAAAAGTAATTCTTTCTGAATTACTTAAGGAAGGATAATTCCTTAAGGAATCAAGGAGCGATTTTATATTCCATTTTCTGTTTAGTGGAACCAACCTATTNCTAACCTCATCTGTGGTGGCATGAAAACTTATTGCTAAAAGGCATCCTATCTCTTCTCCTACCGAAGCTATTTTTGGAACTACTCCAGAGGTAGAAAGGGTAATTCGTTTTCGTGAAATCGAGATGCCTGTTTCGTCCATAATTATCTTCAAGCCACTTTTTACTTCTTCAAAATTATATAANGGCTCGCCCATTCCCATCAAAACGATATTTGAAATCGACCGTTTCTTAACTTTTGAGTCTTTAAGCTGGTCCCATTCTAAAAGGTCATCTCTAGCAACCATTAGCTGCTGAACTATTTCGGAGGCAGACAGATTTCGCACTAAACCTTGAGTTCCAGTAAAACAAAAAGAGCAATTTAATGTACANCCTACTTGAGAAGATATGCAAAGAGTNCCCCTGTCTTTGTCAGGTATAAAAACGGTTTCTACTAGATTGTTGTCACGGAGTTTTAGCAGATACTTTCTAGTACCATCTTGACTAATAAGTTTGGTTTGAATTTCAGGTCTGCCGATGTAAAATTTTTCATGTAGAGTGTCCCTAAACTCTTTAGACATATTAGTCATTTTTGTAAAATCTGTTTCGCCCTTTGTATAAATCCAATCCCACAACTGTGAAACCCTCATATTAACGGAGCTATTATTTCCACAAATTGGATTAATTAGATTACTAATTTCGTTCTTTTTGAGACCGACTAGATCTGTTTTTTGCGAATTCAATTAAATCATCCGTTGAAATTNTATTGTTTGATTAGTAATATTAGATTTAAAAGTTATGTCAAAAAATCTTGAAATTTATTCAATTGCAAAGCTTTTTTGTTTCTGTAATCGCGGCGGTAAGTCCAAGAAGAGAAAAAGTATCTTTTGTCTTTGTTCCTCTTTTTGAAATTGCCTCAATTGTGACCTTGCTNCCAGCTTTTAAGGAATCAATTATTCTTTTGTCATCCTCTTGCACATGCCAAGCATATTCAGCCGAACTCCCAGAAGATTCAGGGTCGGGATAAAGTCGAAAAACCTTCCCTCCAACAATCAATTCCACATGTCCATTTTTTCTCAATGGATAGCCCGCATCATAATTTGCATANACTGACCCAGATTCTCCACGTTCAACGTTTATAAAAAGTATTCCTTTTTCTCTATTAACGTCTGCTAAAAGCTCCCCATTTCTATAGGCTTTCATCTCTAGTGCCTGAGAAGCTATATAACATCTCTGCGGNGGTTTTGTTACAAATACGCACCAGTCTTTTGCATTAAATGAGCATACGTTTTCTTCTGCATATGCAAAACTTGAAGAAAAGTATGCTGTTATCAAAAGTTTTATAAACACCCACCCGAAAAGTTTCGGTGTAAAACGGTTATTCATAGAAATCCTGCTCAATTTTTTATTTTTATAAATAAACTATATAAGATTAGTTATAATTTTTCCAGCATCTTTTTTATTTCTACATTTTGTCAGTACAAAGTANTATAAGANAATAATTACGGATTTGTGTTATTTTTAAAATTGTTTTATTAAACGGTCTTAATNGCTTAAAGCTTAAGGAGCAAAAATGGTATCCCCTAAAACACTTTATGATAAGATTTGGGATGAACATCTAATCTCGGATGAAAGTGGTACATCTTTGATATACATCGACAGGCATCTAGTACATGAAGTAACTAGNCCTCAGGCATTTGAAGGTTTGAAANTATCGGGCCGAAAGGTTAGATGTCCTGATAAAACCGTTGCGGTTCCTGACCATAATATCCCAACTACTGGTGATCGAAGTAAGGGTATTGAAAATATAGAGAGTAAAATCCAGGTTGATGCGCTCCGTGATAATGCAAATTATTTTGGCATTACGTATTATGATGTTGATGATATTAGACAGGGAATAGTGCATATAATAGGGCCAGAACAAGGTTGGACGCTACCTGGTATGACCGTAGTTTGTGGTGATAGTCATACTGCTACACATGGTGCATTTGGGTCTTTAGCCCATGGAATAGGAACTTCAGAGGTAGAGCATGTTTTGGCGACCCAAACATTGATTCAAAAAAAATCAAAAAATATGAAGGTGAATGTAACAGGTTCTCTAGGTGAAGGAGTAAGTGCAAAAGATGTAACGTTATCAGTAATTGGGAAAACTGGTACGGCNGGAGGTACAGGACATGTAATAGAATACGCTGGTTCTGTAATTGAGGGGCTCTCTATGGAGGGCCGAATGACAGTTTGCAATATGGCTATAGAAGGAGGNGCAAGAGCTGGNTTAATTGCACCCGATCATAAAACTTTTGAATATGTAAGGGGTNGAGCCATGTCCCCAAAAAATTCTGAATGGGAAANNGCTTTGACTTATTGGAAGACCCTTTATTCAGATCCGGGAGCCCATTTTGATCAGATCCTGAATTTGGATGGCAGTCAAATAGCACCAGTTGTTACTTGGGGCACAAGTCCTGAAGATGTTTTGCCTATAGATGGTAAAGTTCCTGACCCAAAGGAGTTTGAAGGAGGGAAAATCGAAGCAGCGAAGAGGTCTTTAGAATATATGGGTCTCAACCCTGGGCAAAGACTTGAGGACATAAATATTGACACTGTTTTTATNGGATCTTGCACTAATGGTAGAATTGAAGATCTGCGAGAAGTAGCAAAGGTAATGAAGGGGAGAAAGGTAAAGGATGGTATNAGGGCAATGATAGTTCCGGGTTCTGGTTTGGTTAAGGTTCAAGCAGAAGAAGAAGGGATAGCAGAACAACTAAAAGAAGCTGGATTTGAATGGAGGCTTGCGGGNTGCTCAATGTGTTTAGCTATGAACCCAGATCAACTTGCTCCCGGGGAAAGATGTGCNGCTACTTCAAATAGAAATTTTGAGGGAAGACAAGGCCGCGGTGGAAGAACCCATCTTATGAGCCCTGCAATGGCTGCGGCTGCGGCGGTTACGGGTCGTCTTTCTGATGTAAGAAATTTATAATTTCGAAAGGTATAAATAATAAATGGATAAATTTACTGTAGTTGAAGGTGTAGCNGCACCCATGCCACTTATTAATATTGATACTGATATGATAATTCCNAAACAGTTCCTAAAAACAATTAAAAGGTCTGGTTTGGGAAAGAANCTTTTTGATGAGATGAGATTCAACGAAGATGGAACAGAAATACCTTCATTTNTTCTGAATAAGNAAGCCTATAGAAGTAGTAANATCATAGTTGCNGGGGACAATTTTGGGTGTGGTTCCTCAAGGGAACATGCACCATGGGCTCTTTTAGATTTTGGAATCAAGGTTGTAATATCAACAAGCTTTGCAGATATTTTTTATAATAACTGTTTTAAGAATGGAATCTTGCCGGTAGTTGTTTCACCAGAAGAGAGAGATGCGTTAATGGGGGATGCAGAAAAAGGATCAAATGCTCGAATTTCGGTGGATCTGGAAGCACAAGAGATTATAAGGCCTGACGGTACTACTGTTTCATTTGAAATTGATGATTTTAAGAAACATTGTTTATTGCATGGTCTTGATGATATAGCTCTATCTTTAGAGAAGGAAAAATCTATTTCTGACTTCGAAAAGAAAAATAAATCTCAGAAACCATGGGTATAGAATAAGAATGGAAAAAAATTTATTAATATTAGCTGGTGACGGAATTGGACCTGAAGTAATGGATCAGGTGGTTAGGGTAATAGATTGGTTTAATAATAATAAAAAACTTAATTTTACAATAGAGGAAGATCTGGTTGGAGGAGTTGCCTATGATAGCCATGGCCAGCCACTAAGTGACAAAACCTTGGAGAAAGCAAAAAACTGTGATGCTGTACTTTTGGGAGCCGTAGGCGGGCCAAAATACGACGGGCTTGATTTTTCATTGAAACCAGAAAGAGGCTTGCTGAGGTTAAGGAAGGAATTAGATTTGTTCGCAAATTTGAGACCCGCACAATGCTTTGATGCCTTAACACATTTTTCCTCTCTTAGGCCTGAAATTATTTCAGGACTTGACATCATGATTGTTAGGGAGGCCACTTCAGGGATATATTTTGGCGAACCTAGGGGCATCATTGAAGATAATAATGGCGGCCGGATAGGCATAAATACTAATAGATACACGACGGAGGAAATTAGGAGGGTTGCTAGATCTGCATTTGAATTAGCAAGAAAGCGACAAAATAGGGTTTGTTCTATGGAAAAAGCCAATGTTATGGAAAGTGGAGTGCTTTGGAGAGAAGAGGTTACATTGTTGCATCAACAAGAATACCCTGATGTCGAATTGAGCCACATGTATGCCGACGCTGGAGCTATGGAGTTAGTAAGACTTCCAAAACAGTTTGACGTTATTGTTACAGACAATCTTTTTGGAGATTTGTTGTCAGATTGTGCAGCTATGTTGACGGGTAGTTTGGGTATGTTACCTTCCGCTACTCTAGGAAAAATAAGGGAAAATGGGCGACCTTATGCGATGTATGAGCCAGTCCATGGTTCTGCCCCTGATATAGCTGGAAAAGGGATGGCTAACCCAACAGCGTGCATTTTGAGTTTTGCTATGGCATTACGGTATTCTTTTGATTTGGGGGATGAAGCTTTGCTTCTAGAAAGGGCAATTGAAAAAGTTCTGGCCAAGGGAATTAGAACAGCAGATCTGATGCAGGAAAAAGATGTAAAACCTGCGAGTACCGAAGAAATGGGAACAGCGATTATCAATCAATTGGATGGGCACCAATAAAAATAAATGCCTGAATCTAATGAAATTTCCCTCGTCATTGGATTAAGAGAAACGGAAAGAGATTTGGCTGCATCACTTTACTGGCAAGCATTTTCCAAGAAGCTAAGTTTTTTGCTTGGTCCTAGGAAAAAAGCTGAGACTTACATTTCAAAGGTTTTGAATAAGGATAATGTTTTTGCTGTTAGAGACACTAAAAACAACATAATAGGTCTTGCGGGGTTTCGTGATATAAATGGAGGAGTAATAGGGGGCACATTCGGAGATCTCGTAGATGTATACGGTTTCCTTGGGGCTATTTGGCGAGCTACTTTTTTGAGCCTCTTAGAAAGAAAAGATAATTCTGAAATTTTACACTTAGACGCTGTATGTGTAGAGCAGAAAAGTCGAGGAAAAGGTATAGGTCGTAAGATAATAGATTTTTCTGGAAGATTTGCTAAATCTAGATCCATAGTTGCCATTGAATTAGATGTGGTGAGTAACAACGAATCTGCAATAAAATTTTACAAAAATTTAGATTTTTATATAGTTTCAAAAGAAAAAATAGGACTTATGGGTTTAATTCTAGGATTCAAAAGTATTTATAGAATGAGGCTTGATCTAAATGAAAAACAGGCATAGCTTTTTCTGCTAAAATAGCTGTTAAATATTTTTTGGTGTAAATTCTAAGCGTAGACCTGTTTTTACAATTTTTCCATAATTGTTTTTTGGTAATTCATCCTTAAAAAAATATCTTTTCGGCCTTTTAAAGCGTGCCAGGTTTTCTAGACATAGTGTATCCAGACTATCTTGAATTTTAACGCCTGACCTTTTCAGGGCAACTATAGCTACTACTATTTCACCCCACTCTTTATCCTCAATACCGATGACTGCAACCTCTTCCACTAAAGGGTGTATTAAGATTATGTCTTCAATTTCTCTTGGGTAAACATTCATACCACCAGTTATGATCATATCTTTTGATCTATCTTTTATCGTTAAAATTCCGTGCTTATCTATCGAGCCCAGGTCCCCTGTTAGAAGCCAACCATTCTTGAGTGTTTTTTCTGTTTCTTTTGGATTCTTATAATATTCTTTCATAACGCATTCAGACTTAGTAACAATTTCCCCAACTTGACCAATAGGTAGTTCTTTCCAATTAGAATCGACAATTTTTATAAGTACACCTGTTCTAGCAATTCCGGCCGATGATAAAAGGTCCTNGTAATAACGTTTTTTGTTATCTGCATACATATCCTTTGTAATGTTTGTAATTGTCATTGGAGCTTCACCTTGTCCGTAAAGTTGGTAGAGAGCCTTGCCAAAAACAGTCAAAGAAGTTTTCGTGTCTGGCAAATGCATAGGTGCTCCCCCAAACTCAAGAGTCTTTAGACTTTTGTGCTCAGCTTCTGCCATCGAATGAGAAGTTAATCTCTTAATCATTGTAGGCGCTCCAAAAAATGAAATATTTTTCCGTGAGTTTAAAAGTTCAAAAATTTCCTCAGGATCAAAAGTTGAATCACAAATGAAATTTTTTGCTCCCTTAAGTATGAATGGTATTGAATAAATGCCAGANCCATGGCTCATAGGTGCTGCATGTATTCTCATGTCACTTTTACCAACTGAATCGACGTCTGCGTAATACGATAGACTCATCGCGAGAAGGTTTCTATGTGTAAGGACAGCTCCTTTAGGTTTGCCTGTGGTGCCAGAGGTATAAAAGATCCAAGCTGGATCCATTATACTACTTTCAAAGCATTCATAATTTTCAAATGTACTTACAAACTCAAATTCCTTAGAACCGGATTCTANTATAGGAACATTTGAATGAATGTTTGGNGCAGTTTTCNTTGAACAGAAAATCAANTTCGCGTCAGAATTTTCAAATATCCAAGAAAGCTCCTTCTTATGAAGTTTTGAATTCACAGGTACTGCAGTCAANCCTGCTTGCCAAATACCAAAAAGGANAGGTAAAAAAAAGTAGTTGTTCTCCATTACCAAAGCGACATTTTCACCTTTTTTAAGCTTAAACTTTTTTACTAATGCTGAACCTATGCAGGAGGCCATATTNAAAAATTTTGCAAATGAAATTGAACCGGAATGCCAAATTATAGCGTCATTCTGAGGTTGAAGTTTGCTTACATTTTCGAGTTGTGAAGAAAGGTTCATATCAAAGCCTATCGCAAAAAAGTGAATCCATTTTCTATAGTTATATTGTTCTCTGAAACTTTCTTNTAAAAAGAGTAAGTGATTTATAAAGTTTTTTGAATACCCGTTTGAAATATATTATATTTAAACTACCTTCCTCTTATTCTAGGGTCGAGGGCATCACGTAATCCATCACCAAGGTAATTTACTGATAAAACAGTTAAAGAAATAAACAGACCGGGCCAAAAAACTCTTTCGGGATATTGTTGAAGGTAATCTACTGCNTCAAATAAAAGTCTACCCCATGTTGGGAAGTCTGGTGGAAANCCTAGTCCCAAGAATGATAATGCACTTTCAGTGATTATAGCATTAGCTATACCTAATGTTGCGGAAACCATAATAGGTGATAGAACATTAGGTAGTATATGCCTTGAGATTATATTAGATGGTTTTGTTCCTATTGATCTAGCTGCAGTTACAAATTCTAATTCTTTTAATGCTAGTACATCTGCTCGAACTATTCGTGCAGTATTCATCCAGCTTGTCACACCAATCGCAGTAACGATTAAAATAAATGTACCTGTTTCGGGTCCAAATCTCATAGACAATGTTTCTCGGAAGAGCATAACCATTACCAAAAGAAGAGGTAAAAGTGGTAGCGCNAGAAAAAGATCTGTAAATCTCATCAAAGGCCCGTCGAGTTTTTTAAATTGACCNGCCAATACCCCTATAAAAGTCCCCAAAACTAAAGATAAAAACATGGCTGTAAAGCCNACAGATATCGAAACTTTTCCACCNGCAATCATTCTTGCTAACATATCTCTACCAAGTTGATCTGTGCCNAAGGGATGTGCAAGACTCGGACCTGAGTTTCTAGCACGAATATCAATATATGTAGCATCAATAGTCCATAGGAAAGGACCNACAATTACTCCAAAAACTATTATAACAAACACAATGCTACCAATAAGAGCTCCTCTNTGGGTTTTNAACTGATCCCAGACATCNTGCCACTGGCTACTAGAGATTTCATTTTTAGNTACAGTTTCATTCATAACGTATCCTCGGNTCTAATATNCCGTATAGAATGTCCGCTATTAAATTAAAGAGCACAATCAAAATAGCAAAAATAAACGTTAGAGTTTGTACCATGGGCAGGTCATTGGCATAAATGGCAGTTATAAGCATTTGACCCAAGCCATTTACTTTAAAGACTTGCTCGGTGATGATTGCTCCTCCAAAGATGGTNGGGACACCTAAGGCAATAACTGTTACTACTGGAATCATAGAATTTCTTAGGACATGGATTAATACGACAGTTTGTTCTTTTAATCCCTTTGCACGAGCTGTTCTAACGTAGTCCTGATTTAAATTATCTANCATAGATGCCCTCATGAAACGACTTATTTGCGCNGCGTTGTANAGGGCCAATACNAAGACCGGCATTACCATTTGTTTGAATTGAAGAACAAACGTATCCCAATCTACNACCCTGAGTGTTGTGTCATAGATAGACGGAAACCACTCAAGTTCCACAGAGAATATAACAATTAAAAANACGCCTGTGAAAAAGGTAGGTACCGAGTAACCGACCATAGCGATAAAAGTACCTAATTGGTCAAACCAAGAATACTGCTTATAGGCAGAAATGATTCCTAGAGGTAAAGCCATTAAGACGCCAACTACATATGACATGCCGACCACCCAAAGNGTTTGAGGAATTCTTTCAGCNATAATNTCTGCAATNGGNCTTCTGCTTTGCCAAGAAATNANNCGAGCGGCATCTCCTGCCAAATTAAANCCTGTCATNTTNCTTAAAATATGTAANGGNTCCGAAACGAAGAACTGAATTAACCATTTGAAATATCTNATATGTAGNGGTTGCCCNAATCCAAGAGCTTCTCTCATTTTTTGTTTAACTTCTGGAGGNACNGTTAAAGGNACNTCTGCCATNGGATCNCCAGGGGCAAGTTCNAGAAGNAAAAAAATTATAAGACTGATAAANACAAGTGTGGGGATNGCAAACATCAATCTTCTTATTGTGTAGGTAAGCATATTCCCCGCCTTAAGATGAAGAAAAGGCNGCCCNGTTTNCNGNGCAGCCTAATTATTTTTTTAAATTACTTTCTGTNCCAATCTGCAACATTCCAAAGTTCGCTGTCCCAAGTATTTAGAACAACACCACCCAAAGAATTTGCATGAGCTGACATTCTTCCTCTNTGAACAAGAGGAATGATTGAATAGGCTTGCATAAGCATGTCGTTCAAAGCTTTTGCAATTGTTGCACGTTCAGCNAGGTCTCCAGTTTGTGTTAGCTTCTTATGAAGAGCGTCATATGCTGGATCACAGAATCTCTGAACATTTGANCCCTGCCANTGAGTGTCAGGNCCAGGGATTTCAGANCATACCCAGTTTCCTAGGTAAGACTGTGGGTCTGTTCCGTTGAAGGTATTTGCATACATTTCAACATCCGCATAGAACTTCTGGTAAGTATCAGGGCTACCTGGGTCTCCACCNAAGAAAACAGACGCGTTAATATTCTTCAACTCAGTTTCAACACCAATTTCAGACCACCACTGCTTGATAAGAGCTTGAAAGTCCTGTCTTACAGCGTTTGTTGAAGTTTGGTAAAGAATTGAAATTCTAACACCATCTTTAGCTCTAACACCATCGCTTCCGCGCTCCCATCCAGCTGCATCTAGAACTGCATTTGCACCTGCAATGTCNTGAACCAAGCAGCTGTCATTAGCATCTGAGGCGTAGGCTGCAGGAGCAGGAACTACGTTACAGGTTAGCTTTCCAGCTTTTCCATATCCGATTTCCACTAGAAGTGCTCTGTCAATTGCCATTGAAAGTGCCTTTCTAACGTTTATATCAGATAGAAATGGATGTGGGTGCTTAACTGTAGACCGCTCACCTTCTGGTAAACTTGGGCTAGGNTCTGTTGAATTCACCATGAAACGCTCAACAAGTGGACCAAAACCAGAAATCGGGGTTCCTTTTCCACCTTCTTCCATTCTTGCTATAACGTCTGGCGCAAGCTGAAGATTCCAGGCGTAGTCAAACTCACCGGTTTCCATGACAGCTCTACCTGCAGCAGTAGCATCTCCACCNCCTTTAAAAACAACTTTTGCAAAAGCTGGTTTGTTAGGNTCTCGGTAGTTGTCGTTGGCCTTCATTTCAATAACGTCNTTTGTTTTGAACATGGTNACGACAAATGGNCCTGTTCCGATAGGTCCAAAGTTTGCTTCTGTNCACTCTTGTGCCCCAGCACCNANACANCTCTCAAATTGAGCCTTTTGGATAATTGGGCTTTCCCCGCCGACGAATGGTCCATAAGGAAATGGCGTAGGGCCATCAAATGTAACTTTTACCTTATANTCACCCATAGTTTCGACGCTAGTAACNCCACCAAATTTTGACATTTGAGCACAGCCACCTTCTGGATGCATACAATAATCTGCAGTAAACTTAACATCTGCAGATGTGAATGGTNTTCCATCAGACCAAAGAATATCATCTCTTAAAGTCCAAGTAATTGATGTTAGNTCAGAAGATACACCNCCATTTGCCACAGTAGGAACTTCCTTTGCTAGAAAAGGAAGCATTTCACCATCTTGATTNTAACGCGCTAANGGCTCAATAATCATNGAAGCAGANTCTACGTCNTTAGTACCGCCTGACAAAAACGGATTAAGTGTTGATGGAGCNTGCCANTAAATAATNTTAACAGTTCCATCGGTAGCACGTCCCGCAAAAGCAGCTTGCGTAAACAAGAGNCCAGCGGTCACGATGCCAACAATTAGTTTTGAAATCATAGTTTTCTCCTTAAAAAATTATACTCNATNGTTATTTNATCTGCCTCAAAATTCTAANTTTATTTATTCTNATATAATTTAAATTATTTAAAAACGTTAAGCTTAGGAGAATCTCCCAAACAGACNNANANTCTAAGCATGAATAGAAAGTTTCTACAATATAATTAATNGGTTTTTATAAACTAATTAGGCNTAGTGNGGCGAAAAGTTAAGNTTTTTNGTAGGTGTTAATACACTTTCTAAACTTAANTTNTAGAATTTGTTTCATAAGCATAAACCCAATCAAACCTTTTTCTGATTAAGNTNGGCATGATTTTAGATAATAAAAAGGCANTAAANTACATAACATTTCGNAAAATAGAATTAGGCAAATGAAAGNTTTGGAGATTTCTTTTTGATAAAGATTGAATNCNACTTGTTCTATTTANTCTGGTTTTATNAAATGTGGATAAGNATCTTGTGACATCTNATGACTTAGCTAAAAGATTAGATAATATCGCAGCATCCTCGAGTGCTTGTACTGCCCCTTGGGCCATAGATGGTACCATTGGATGTGCTGCATCTCCAATAAGAATAACCTTTCCATCAGACCACTTTTTGAACGGTCTAGCAGAATATATTGGCCATCTATGTATGGATTTTGCACTATTAAGAATAGTTATTAGTTCCTTATGCCAACCTTTGAAGTCTTCCAAAGCAGAGAGTTGATTGTCAGATGACGTCCCTTTTTTATTTTCGGCCGATTTTTCTACTATGCCTACAAAATTAATCAAGGATCCATTTTTCAATATTGTTGTTACAGCGTGTTTTTTAGGGCCAATCCAGATAAGGTTATTTTTTAGGATTAGGGGACAATTAATTTTACTAGCATCTGCTAAACCGCGCCAAGCAAAATTTCCACTATAATTAAGTTCCGTTTTGGAGAATATTTGCTGTCTTATTTTTGAGAACACTCCGTCTGCTCCAATTAAAATGTCTCCTGAAATTTCAGAACCATCTTCTAGGATCGCGATAACATTTTTCTTTGTTTGTTCGTATTGAATAAGGCTTTTTCCAAAGTGAATTTTAGATGATTTATAGTTATTTAGTTCATCGAGAAGAGCGCTTAAAAGATCAAACCTTTTAATATTAAAATACTTTCCACCCCATCTATTTCGCGATAATTTTTTTACTGGTACAGATAGTTTTATTTTTCCACTGAAACCATCCCTGAGATGAATATTCTCAGGTTCAAAGATATCTGGAACAATTTTGTTTTCTATTCCAAGAAGTTGTAATATTTTGTATCCATTAGGGCTAATTTGAACTCCAGTACCCAAATCCTCTAATGCTGAAGAGCGTTCAAAAACGGTGACTTTAAAGCCTTCTCTTGAAAGAAGTATTCCCGCCGATAGACCTGCAATTCCACCTCCCGAAATTAAAACATTCATTCAGATTTCCACAATTCTTTAATATGAATTAAATAAACGATAATATTTTGTAACAAAGTGTATACAAATAATTGACTTTATATAGCATAATCTCAATTAATGCTTAGGTGTCGAAAATTAAAGGAGAGAAAATGGGTTATAAGGTAGCAGTGGTGGGAGCAACAGGAAATGTTGGTCGTGAAATGCTTAACATACTAAGCGAGCGAGAATTTCCAATTTCCGAAATTGCAGCTGTTGCCAGTAGGCGTTCTTTAGGAACTGAGTGTAGCTTTGGTTCAACTGATTTAAAAGTTGAAGATTTGGAGACTTTTAATTTTGAAGGTTGGGACTTGGCACTTTTTGCAATTGGTGCAGAGGCAACTAAGATTCACGCGCCTAAGGCTGCCAAAGCGGGATGCTATGTCATAGATAACTCTTCTTTATATCGTTATGACCAAAGAGTTCCGCTAATAGTACCTGAAGTAAACCCTAAGGCTATTGAAAGCTGCAGTGATAAAATCATTTCCAACCCTAACTGCTCTACAGCACAATTGGTAGTTGCTCTAAAACCTTTACATGATAGGGCCACCATTAAAAGAGTGGTGGTGGCAACATACCAATCAGTTTCTGGCTCCGGTAAGGATGCTATGGATGAGCTTTGGAATCAAACAAAAGGTATATTTGTTCCCGGACAAGAAGTTGATCCTAAAGTTTATCCAAAACAGATTGCCTTTAATGTTATTCCACATATAGACGTTTTTATGGAAGACGGGCAAACAAAAGAAGAGTGGAAAATGGTTGCTGAGACGAAAAAGATTCTAGATCCAAAAATAAAACTCACAGCAACTTGTGTAAGAGTTCCAGTTTTTGTGGGTCATTCCGAGGCTATNAATATAGAATTTGAAGAATTTATAGATGAAGATGAGGTTCGGCAAATTCTCAGAGAATCGCCGGGTATTCTTGTGGTAGATAAAAGAGANGACGGGGGTTATACCACACCAATTGAATGNGTNGGTGAATATGCGACTTTTNTTAGTAGAATAAGGCATGATCCAACAATCGACAANGGCATAAATTTGTGGTGTGTGTCGGATAATTTGCGAAAAGGTGCCGCACTAAATGCTGTTCAAATCGCGGAGTTATTAGGTAGAGAAGTCTTAAAAAAAGGATAAAAAAGTCAGTGAATTTAATAAGAATTCAACAAAAAAATGAAAAGACAAATGTCTGAAAAAGATTTTTTTTCACAGAGGGTAAGCAAGGACATTATTATATCCTCAATACCCAAAAAATGTACCCCAATAATTTTGGTTGAAGGTACAAAAAACCAAAATCTTTTTGGATTTAAACTGTCAAATTTACAAAAGAACTTTTTGAAGGAAACTGGTTTTTCAGCCAAGAAAGATGAGATAGTTTATTTACCCGATGATAAGGGTAAAATTGCACTTGTCTTAATCGGGAAAAACTTAGATTTCAGAGAAACGGGTGCATTGATTAAATCATTAACCGTGGGAAAATATTCCATTGTAAATCCGTTATCACAAAAAGAATATAGTGAGCTTATTTTTGGGTTTTTGATTAGTGGATATTATTTTAACTATTATTTAAGCAATAGGGCGGAGGATGATAAAGCTTATGCGAAGTTATGTATTCCCCGGAATATCGATGTAACAAAAGTGATCAAATTGGTAAATTCTGATTTTTTGGCTAGAGATTTAATTAACACACCTGCCTCTCATTTAAATCCAGAAAAATTGGAAAAGGTGATAAAGACTATCTCAAGAACCTATAAAGCCAAAACTAAGGTGATCAGAGGAAACCAATTATTAGATAAAGGATTCCCTTTAATCCATGCAGTCGGTAGGGCAGCTAATTCCGAACCAAGGATGATAGAGTTAGTCTGGGGTAGAAAAAGCTCTCCATCAATTACCCTAGTAGGAAAGGGTGTATGTTTTGATACTGGAGGTTTAAATTTAAAGCCATCAAACTCAATGGGTTTAATGAAAAAAGATATGGGAGGTAGTGCAGTTGCTATTGCTTTAGCATCTTTTATTATGAGTAGAAATCTCAACATTTATCTACGGCTTATTGTGCCAGCAGTAGAGAATTCAGTTTCTGGAGATTCTTTTAGGCCAGGAGATATATTGACGAGCCGTAAAGGAAAGACAATTGAAGTTAATAATACCGATGCGGAAGGCCGATTAATTCTTGCCGATGCTTTGACATATGCTGACGAGACAAAACCTTCGCTCATAGTGAGTTTGGCAACTTTAACGGGTGCAGCAAGGGTAGCACTAGGTACAGAGATAGTCCCATTTTATTGTGATGATGATAATTTATCTGATTTGCTTTCGGCAATATCTAAAGAATCTAAAGATCCTTTGTGGAGAATGCCGTTTTATAAGCCATATGAAAGCTATATTAAATCGAATATAGCAGATTTAGACAATGCTCCTTCGGGTGCAATGGCGGGTTCAATAACGGCAGCACTTTTCTTAAAACAATTCGTAAATAAAACAACTAGATTAGTTCATTTTGATTTGTATGCATGGAATCAAAAAGAAACAAAGATTTTTGCAAAGGGAGCCAAGGCTCAGACATTACCTGCATTAGTTGAATTAGTTGAACTTATTGCAAGTAATAAAAACAATTACCTTAATTAATTGCTCCTACTAATTACAAATTTTGCCAATTTAATTAGGTTAGAACTTTTGGGACCAAAATCTGATATAGTCTCGCATGCATCCTCAATTAATAACTTAGCTTTCTTTTTGGCTTCATTTAGCCCCAAAAGTGATATAAAAGTAACTTTTCCAGCATCTTTGTCTTTTTGTGTTTTTTTTCCTACTTTGGATTCAATGCCTTCTATATCTAAAATATCATCCTGAATTTGGAATGCTAAGCCAAGTGAGTTAGCATAATTTTCCATTTTGGATAGAGATTGGCCTGCTAACAGAGGTCCAGTTATTGCTGACCACCTTATTAATGCTCCGGTTTTAAAATCCTGTAATTTGATAATATCTTCAAGACTTAAAATGGTGTTGTTAATTTCTGCAGAAATGTCAGCTTCCTGACCAGAAACCATTCCNCCAACCCCAGCTGAAAGACTCATTTGGTAAATTAATTTACTTCGCTTTTCCCCGTCAGGATGTGTTTCGGGCATAGCNAATATTTCAAAAGCCTTACATTGCAAAGCATCTCCAGTTAAAATAGCAGTTGCTTCATCCCATTTAACATGAACTGTAGGTAGCCCACGCCGNAAGTCATCGTTGTCCATTGATGGTAAATCATCATGAACTAGGGAATANGCATGCATGCACTCAATGGCAGCTCCAGATTGCAGGGCACTCTGGGTGTCTATCTCATATAATTTACAACTTTCCATAGAGAGATATGCTCTTATTCGCTTTCCGCCGTTAAGCAAAGCGTATCGCATAGATGATGTAATTTTTTCCTCTATTGTATTTTCTTTGGAAGGTAATAGCTTTTTCAAATGTCCTTCAATTTCAAAGGCTCTGACCTTTAGATGTTTTTCGAATTCATCTGAGTTAAAATTTTCCAGTTCCAATTCCGGTTCTCTATTCAGAATCTATAANGGAAACTTCTCCATCTTTTTCAAGAGAAATTTTGGATATTTTCTTTTCTGCAACTTTCAATTTATTTTCACAATGTATCCTAAGTTTTGCGCCCTTTTCATATAATTCTATGGACTTTTCCAACTCGACATTACCATTCTCTAACTCTTCTACAATCTTTTGTAGATCTTTTATTGCTTCTTCAAACGAAAGTTTGGATATTTCATTTTCTTCCATTTTAGCCCTCCATAAGCGCCTTTACATGAAAAGCCACAGACTCTCCCAATGCAGAAAGATTGTAGCCACCTTCTAANGAAGATACCATTCTTTTTTTGCAAAGTTTTTCGGCCANAAAGCACATCTTTTGAGTGATTTTATAGTAGTCTTCNGAAAGCCAATTAAGNTTAGCTAAGGGATCATTCTTGTGGGCATCGAAACCTGCTGACAGCAATATAATATCTGGACTAAAATTTTCAATTTTAGGAAGAATTATCTCGTCCATGACCTTAAGATAATGAGATCCGTCAGTTCCAGNTGTTAAGGGTACATTCAAAATATTGTTAAATGCTCCAGTTTCGTCCGAATAGCCGCTTCCCGGAAATAAAGGCATCTGATGTGAGGAAATAAAAAGGATGTTTTTTTCGTTCCAAATGAGATTTTGTGTGCCATTACCGTGGTGCACATCAAAATCAAGAATAGCAACTTTACTTATTGATTTATGGCTTAAAGCATATTTGGCTCCAATCGCAACNTTTCCAAATATACAAAAACCCATAGCTTTATTTCTCTCAGCATGGTGACCCGGTGGACGAGTTGCACAGAAGGCATTTTTTGCTTCACCACCTATAACAAGATCAATCGCTTGTTTTACAGATCCAATACCGTAAAGTGCTGCGGGGAGACTGTCTCTGTTAACAATGGTGTCGGCATCCAAATTACTCTGCTCCAAATGGGTAGATTTTTCTATTATTAAATCCAAATGGTCTTTTGAGTGAAGACTAAGTACATCTTGGAAGCTCCCTATTTTAGCCNNTTTTTTATGTAGGTTGCTAAACGAATCAGAATTTAAGGTGCTAATGATAGTTTTTAATCGTAAAACCTGCTCAGGGTGCCCTATAGGGTTTATGTGCTTATTGCATTCTGGGTTAGAAATAAATACTGTTTTCATTTAATTTCACTCAATCTTTTTAAAAACGTTTAGAATTAATTAAATTATAATGCCAGAATTGCCAGAAGTTGAAACGGTGTGTCAAGGAATTAAGCCAGCATTGGTGGGATCAAAATTTCTAGATGTCATACTTAATCGTTCAAATTTGAGGTGGCCATTACCTAGTGATATGCCAAAAAGGCTAAAATTTTCTCTAGTAAAAAACGTGAGTAGGCGTGGAAAATATATTCTTATTGAGACGGATAATTTAAATACTTTGATTATTCATCTAGGAATGACCGGACGAATTATAATTACTAAAGATGAGTTATCCCAGGAAGATGTGGGCGCTTTCTATCATAACACCGCCAGAAAAAGTAAAACTTTGACTAAGGTATGGGAAAAGCATGATCATGTTGTTTTTAAGTTTGTTAATATGAAAGGAAAGGAGCAAAATTTGATCTACAATGACACCAGGAGATTTGGAGCAATGGATTTGGTTAAATCNGAGGCAGTTTTATCCCATAAATGGTTGAGAAATTTGGGCCCTGAGCCTCTAAGCAGTGAGTTCTCTTTGAAGTATCTTGAGGGAAGACTTCTAAGGAAAAAAAGCACCATTAAATCAACATTAATGAGCCAAGAGGTAGTGGCAGGAATTGGAAATATTTATGCCTCAGAAATTTTATGGAAATCTAGGGTTTCACCATTGAGACTGTCCGACACTTTAAGAAGAATAGAAATAAATAGAATAATAAAAGAGACAAAAAATGTATTAAATAATGCAATCCTCAAGGGAGGTTCTTCATTAAAGGATTTTAGAAATACGTCTGGAGGCATGGGTTATTTTCAAATGCACTTTAGCGTATATGATAGAGAGAAAGANAGTTGCAAGAATAAAAAATGTTCGAATAAGATTCAGAGAATTATCCAAAGTGGAAGATCATCATTTTTTTGTAACAATTGTCAGCATTGACATTGACCTCTAATATTAATAGCTAGTAGCAGATTTTTTATTAATGATTCAGAATTAGAAAAGGCATATTATAATTAGATGGCTCATAAATTTTTTGAAGTAGAAAATGATAATCACGTAAGAATTATACAAATTAATAGGCCGGATGCCCTTAATGCGCTTAATGCAGAGCTTCTGTCGGAACTTGCAGCTTTGATAATTGACTGCCAAAGGGATAAGAGTGTTAGAGCAGTGGTGCTTACTGGAACAGAAAAAGTTTTTGCTGCAGGTGCAGATATAAAAGACATGCATGACAAGGGTTTTGTAGATATAGTGGAGAATGATTTTTTTAGCCCAGCTACAGAAGCCATAGAAAATCTTGAAAAACCACTTATTGCAGCTGTTTCAGGATATGCTTTAGGTGGTGGATGTGAGTTGGCAATGATGTGCGATTTTATTATTTGTTCAGAATCAGCTCAATTTGGTCAGCCCGAGATTAACTTGGGGGTAATGGCAGGGATAGGTGGAACGCAAAGGTTAACAAAATTTGTGGGAAAATCAAAATCTATGGAAATGCACTTGACTGGGCGTTTTATGAATGCGGAAGAAGCAGAAAGAAGTGGCTTGGTAAGTAGAATTGTGCCAGCTAGCGAATTAAGGCAGGAGGTTGTGGAAGTAGCTGGGAAAATAGCGGAGAAATCATCTTTGTCTGTTAAGTATATTAAAGAGTCGGTCAATAGGTCTTACGAAATGACCCTGAGCGAAGGGTTAAGGTTTGAAAGAAAAAGCTTTCATTCTCTATTTGGCACTGATGACAAAGAAGAAGGTATGGCTGCCTTTATTGAAAAAAGAAAACCTCACTTTAGAAATCAATAAGAGACAACAGTGATTGACAAAGAAAAGTTCTGTGTGTATCGAAGGACTTTGAAATATGGAGAGAAATAAATGGCTAACACGCCACAATCTAAGAAGAGAGCTCGGCAGCTTCAAAAGAAAACAGAGATTAAAAAATCTCGCAGGTCAAGGATCAAGACTTTTATAAAGCTTGTTGAAGAAAATGTACAAAAAGGTGACAAGAAAAATGCTAAAGAGCACTTTGCTTTGGCCGAACCAGAGATACAAAGAGGTATATCAAAGGGCATATTAAAAAAGAATACCGCTGCTAGGAAAATATCTCAGCTATCTGGGAAAATAAAAGCACTTTCATAGAAAATAAATTAAAAAATTTCTATGTTCCTATTTCAGTCCTATTGATAGAATCAGAAGACCGTCATAAAATTAATCTTATTAATAGATTCCCTTTAAAAGTTTAGTTTCTATTTACTAAAGATGATTACGTAATTTTGGATGGTTAATGTCATATAAGGAAATAGATAAAGATATCTGGGAAAGTATCTCGGAAAGATTAAAAAGAGAAATTGGTCAAAGTGCTTTTGAAAACTGGTTGAAGCCTCTTAAATTCATAGAAATATCAGATAAAAGGGCAATATTTAGATCTCCAACTGGATTTATTGGGGATTGGGTTAATCGTAATTATGGTGAAAAAATCGTTAGTGCTTTTCAGTCTGACGGTTTTCAGATTGACCGTTTAGAGTTTATGTCAATAATTCAACCTAGAGGTGAATCAAAAAAAACTCATACCAAGGTTGATTTTATAAAAAAAACCGAACCAAAAAGAGGGCTAATCGAATCCGATTCTGAACTTCCAGTATCTCCTTTAGACAAACGCTTTACTTTTGAAAGCTTTGTGGTTGGAAAACCTAACGAGCTTGCTCATGCTGCAGCCAGAAGGGTAGCTGAGTCAGACTCAGTATCATTTAACCCACTGTTTCTTTATGGTGGAGTAGGCCTGGGGAAGACACATTTGATGCATGCAATTGCGTGGAAAGTTAGAGCNCAAAAAAAGCAATCCAAAATCTTATATCTNTCTGCTGAACAATTTATGTATAGATTTGTGCAAGCTTTNAGATTTAAAGATATGCANGGTTTTAAGCAGNTATTTAGATCTGTTGATATGTTAATGGTTGATGATGTGCAGTTTATAGCNGGAAANGAATCCACTCAGGATGAGTTTTTCCATACATTTAATGCTTTGATAGATCAGGGTAAGCATATAGTTATTTCTGCAGATAGAGCACCTGGAGAAATAGATGGCTTAGAAGAAAGAATTAAATCTCGTTTGGCTTGGGGTTTAGTAGTGGATTTGCACCCAACCGATTACGAACTTAGATTGGGAATATTGCAGGCAAAGATTGAAACTCATTCGGTTTATCATCCTGAAGTGGTAATTTCTGATGGAATTCTTGAGTTTCTGGCGCATAGGATCTCGTCTAATGTTAGGGTCTTGGAAGGCGCTTTAATCAGATTATTTGCCTTTGCATCTTTGGTAGGTAAAGAGATAGATATGGATATGGTGCAAGAATGCCTTGCGGACATATTAAGGGTATCAGATCGAAAGGTTACAATAGAAGAAATCATTAGAAAAGTAGCGGATCATTACAATCTTAGAATGACAGATTTAATGTCTGCAAGGAGATCTAGATCAATAGCCAGACCCCGACAAGTAGCAATGTTTCTTTCTAAAATGCTCACTTCAAAATCTTTACCAGAGATAGGTAGAAGGTTTGGGGGTAGGGACCATACTACTGTAATTCATGCAGTAAGAAAAATTGAGGAACTTAAGTTTGTAGATGCTCAGCTGTCAGAAGAGGTAGAAATTTTAAGAAGAATGTTAGAAGCTTGATAATTAAATTAATTTGACCCGTTTTTTTTAACAATATACAATAGATATTGTTTGTCGCTTATAGTTTATATTTAAATTGGGAACAGTATGAAAATTGACGTAGAGCGCAATGATTTGCTTAGGGTGATGAGCAGAGCGCAATCAATAGTGGAAAGAAGAACAACTATTCCTATATTGAGCAATATTTTAATAGAAGCACATAATAATAAGGTAAGTTGTAGGACTACAGACCTTGATATTGAAATTATTGATATGCTTGAGGCAACTATAGAAGGAAGTGGAGCAGTAACAGTAAATGCAAATACCCTTTATGAAATTGTTAGAAAATTGAAAGAGGGAGCACGCCTTAATTTACAGCATGATCAACAAAAAGGTCGACTTGAACTAAGGTCTGGTAGGTCAAGTTTTTCTCTAGCCACTTTGTCAAAAGATGATTTTCCCATGATGGCATCGTCTGAATATGAGTGTAATTTTTCTATCCCTTCTAATGATTTAAGGAGGTTGCTTGAGAAATCAAAGTTTGCAATGTCATCAGAAGAGACACGTTATTATTTGAACGGCGTATACCTCCATTGCAGTGAAGAAGATGGAAAAAAAGTCTTGCGTGCTGTAGCTACAGATGGTCATCGATTAGCAAGAATTGATTGTGACCTTCCTGATACCGCAGATCAAATCCCTGGGGTAATAATCCCAAGGAAAACAGTTGGAGAAGTTCGATCGATTTTGGACGGAATAGAGGAAAGAATTGCAGTGTCAGTGTCTCCAAATAAAATCAGATTTTCCAACTCTGGAACCACGATAACTTCCAAGGTAATAGATGGAACATTTCCAGATTACTCGAGAGTAATACCAAAAGATAATAAAAATAGAATGGAAGTTGATGCAGATGAATTCTCTAAGGCTGTAGACAGGGTTTCAACTGTCTCTTTGGATAAGGCTAGAGCTGTTAAGTTAATTTTATCTGAAGATAAATTATTGTTATCGGTTAATTCACCTGAAAGTGGTGCTGCGAATGAAGAGCTGATAGTTGCCTATTCAGATGAAAAAATTGAGATTGGGTTTAACGCAAAATACTTGCAGGAGTTAGCATCGCAAGTCGAGAAGGAAAACGCGGTTTTTTTCTTCAAGTCTTCTGGTGATCCAGCTCTAATGCAAGAAGGAAAAGATGATAGTGCCATATACGTAGTAATGCCAATGAGGGTTTAACCTAGGAAGTTGAGCTTTATATGGCCGGCATTTTTTTAAAGTCATTAATCTTAAATCATTTCAGAAGTTATAAAAAGGAAACACTTACTTTCTCTTCAAATGGGACTGTTTTCACTGGACCTAATGGCAGCGGTAAGACTAATATACTCGAAGCCATTTCCCTTTTTTCTCCAGGTAGAGGTTTGCGAAAATCCAAAAATTATGAAAACTCTCGTAAGCCCGAGAATTATGGCTGGAAGATACAAGGAACTTTTGAAGAGCTAGAAGAAGTATTTGAAATTGAAGTATCTTTTCAGGAATCAGGTGACAAAAAAACGAGCCTAGACGGCAAAAAAACTACACAATCAAAGATGAATGATTTAGTGAAAATTCTTTGGATTACTCCTCAAATGGATAGACTTTGGACATCTGGAGCATTGGAAAGAAGAAATTTTATAGATAGAATTGCATATGGGTTTTATCCTAACCATGGGAAATTTCTACTATATTACGAAAAACTAGTTAGAGAAAGAAATGAACTTTTTCGGCTAGGAAACTATGAAAAAAGCTGGATGGATTCTCTGGAGGTTCAAATTGTTAATTATGGAATTGAAATTTTTCGTAATAGATCTGACACAGTAAAAATTCTAAACAAGTCTGCAAAGGTGCAAGCAAATTTTCCTAAGCCAAAACTTGAAATTTTGGGTGAAAATTTCATCAATAAAGATACATATCTAATGAAGCTGAGAGATAATCGTAATCTAGATATTTTTTCTGGAAGAACATCAGTCGGACCACATAAATCTGATTTAAATCTGATTTATATCGATAAAGGCATAGATGCTAAAGATTGCTCCACTGGAGAACAAAAAGCTCTTTTAGTATCTATTATTTTGTCTATGTCTAGAGAAATAGTAAAACTTTTTGGAGTGCCACCTATTCTACTGTTAGATGAAATTGGAGCACATCTCGATCATGAAAGAAGAAATGAACTGATATTGCAACTTTTTGCGCTTAAGGCCCAGTTCTTTATTACTGCGACTGATCAAAGTTTTTTTAAGTATGATTATGATGACTTAAATTATGTAGAAATCCTTAATAAAGGCGGAAATTCTTATATAAAATAAAGTTAACAATTTTCATTCCTTTTAGTGACAAATAAATCTAATTATATTATCGTTACTTGAGGCAAATTATGAAAAAAGACGATCTAGCAGAAAAATCATACGATGCA
>PBQX02000097.1:0-8797 GCA_002725175.2 Paracoccaceae bacterium | reverse complement strand
ACCAATTTAATTCATGTCGTGAAAAAAAATGAAACAATTTTTACCATTGCCCGATTTTACAAAATCTCAGTGAAATCTATTATTAAACGAAATGATCTCTCTTCAGATTTTCAGCTGTACGACGGTCAAAAACTTAAGATTCCTTTACCTAGATCTCCCGATAAAGCCAATCAAACTCAATTATCAGCATTGGTAGATTTTAAAGACACCACTGTTTTTAATTCTCCACTAAGGCCAGACATCAGTGTGAAGAGCACCACCACCCTGAATGATAATATTTCAGATGATCCTATATTGAAATTGAACCTCTTTAGGCCAATGTCTGGAGAGATTATCAATGGATTTAATATATCAAGTACTGGATTGCGAAATGAAGGAATTGACATTAAGGGATCAGAGGAAGCAAGTGTTTATTCGGTTCATAACGGCACCATAGTACTTGTCTCCACGTCTGCTGGAAAACGCTTAAATGTCGTTATAATTAAACATGATGAAGAGTTTCTTTCAATTTATGCAGGCTTACAAAGAGTGGAATACCAAAAAGGCAGCAAGGTTGAGAAAGGATGGAAGATTGGTACTGTAAATGAGGTGAATAACACTTTACATTTCGAACTCAGAAGAGGTAATACTCCATTAGATCCTGAGGCTTACCTTAAGTAACTTTTCAGACAGACTGTATTATTTATTATTTGCGTATTGACAAATAAATTGCCATGCAGTTCTACCTGACCTTGAGCCTCTACCCATCTGCCATTCAATTGCCTTCTTTTTCCAATTATCATCCAGAAAATCAAAGTTTATTCTCTTCAAATACATCTCAACCATTTTCAAATATGTGTCTTGATCACAATCATAGAAACCTAGCCACAAGCCGAATCGATCCGAAAGTGCTATTTTCTGATTAACCTCATCTGATAATATAATATCCTCATTTTCATCCATCTTTCTGCTGATCAAATGTCTCCTATTAGATGTTGCATAGAAAACTATATTTTCATAACGATTGACTCCCCCATCTAGCAGTGATTTTAAATAATGATAGGAATCTTCTTCTTGGGAAAAGGCTAAGTCATCACAAAATAATACAAATCTAAACCTGTCATCCTCCATAAAACCTAAAATATCCCCCAACTTATTGAGAGATGTTCTCGGAACTTCAACTAACTTTAAATTTTTAAACCGTCTCATTAATTTTGAGGTAGTCGCCCTAACCAATGATGACTTCCCCATCCCTCTTGCACCCCACAACAAAGCGTTATTAACTCTAAAACCTTTGGCAAACCTAATTGTATTATCCTCTAATTTGATTTTAGCTTCATCAATACCTAAAAGGAGCTCTAAATCATCCTCAAAAGAGTGCTCAATAACTCTGAAAGAATTATTAAGAGCCGACCAAGAAAAAAAAGATCCAGACGAAAAATCAAATTTTTCGTGGCCATTATTTCTTTCCAATCCTTGAAATTTAGCAATGCTTTCTAAAGCATCTGCTATTCTCTTTATCTCATTTGCCAACACATCTATTTTCATCAAAAATATTTTCTGTCGAAATTAATCGGGTATTTTAAACGAATTACAGTTCATCACTTGATTCTTTTTCAACACGTTTAACAAAAAATATTGAAATCTCATAGAGAGTATAAACGGCTGAGAAGAGAATAATCTGTGTAATAACATCTGGCGGAGTTACCAGAGCAGCTAATATTAAGATAGCAACTGCTGCATATTTTCTGAAGCTCGCTAAACCGGCAGATGTTACCAACCCAACCTTACCTAGTAACGTAAGTAAAACTGGCAACTGAAAGGATAGCCCGAATGCAATTATAAAAGCCATAGTAAGTGATAAGTATTCATTTATACTACCTAAATATTTTATCTTCAGCAGCTCAGCCATCCCATCTCCTTGATTTTGTTGAAATTTAAGCAAAAAATCAAAGGCAAGAGGCATAACTACATAAAATGCAAAAGCAGCCCCTAAGATGAATAAAAGTGGGGAAGATATTAGAAATGGTAAAAAAGCTTTCTTCTCATTTTTATACATGCCAGGGGCAACAAATCTCCAAAGCTGGAAACTAATAAAAGGAAATGCAAATAAGAATCCTGCAAATATGGAAATTTTAATGTGCACCATGAAACCTTGCTGCAAACCTGTATAAATTAATTCAGTGTTTTGCCCATAGGAATTAAGCAAGCTTATAATTGGAAGGCTTAGAAAATTAAATACATCATCAGCAAAATAGAAAGATATGCTCATGGTTATTAAGAAAGCGATTAGAGAACGAATTATCCTCGTTCTTAATTCTACCAAATGCTCCATAATTGGTGCTGAGGAATTTTCTACTTCGCTATCCAAAATTTTTCTCTCTTTCAAAAACTAGCGGAATTTACACAGCTTTCTTATTCTTCGAATTTTTCCTTTTTGGTCTAGCAATTCCTTCTTCTTTTACCTCTTGGTTCACAGCATGTTTTTTTGAACTTGTCCCAGGTGCACTTGCCTCTAAAGGATTTTCTTCCGAAATTTTTGCATTCATATTAATTGTATTTTTTGCAATATTATTTGGGCTAAAGTCTTTTACGGAGTCAAAATTTCTCTTTATATCATCAAAACCTGATTCCTTAGCTGCATCCTCAAAAGACCTTTGAAAATCTCGCGCCATCTCCCTTGCCCTACCGACATATTTTCCTACAACCCGAAACATTTTTGGCAAATCCTTAGGGCCTACTATTATTAATGCAACAATACCAACCAATAATAACTCTGACATACCCAATTCTAACATCTACCAACTTTCCATATAACAGAGCATTTTTAGCTGAATTACAGATTTACTCAAATAAATTACCTAATTTAAAGAAAAATTTAACTTTTCTTTTCTGGAGTGACGTCTCGCGCCTTTTCAGCTGTCTGGACTTCTGCCTCATCCAATTCAGCCTTGGCGTCATTCATTCCCTTTTTAAAGCTTGTTATTCCCTTACCAAACTCACCCATTACTGAAGCTATCTTTCCTCTACCAAACAGTAAAAGCACCACCACTACAATTAGTATTAATCCAAGTGGACCAATGTTATTAAACATAAGATTTTCCTTTTATTGCAATCATTTAAACTATCTAAATATCATTATCTATTGGCAAGGACAACAAAAATGAAAAAATTTAATGTTCTACGCCATTATTTATCTTCTTAGGAAAAACAAAACAACGATCCCTACGCATTGATACCCATAGTGCAACTCCAGAAGGTGGCAAAAATACACCTGGAATTGTCACTCGAAAACGAAGCAAATAGTTTTTTATTTCTAATTCAACAATACTTTCTTTTCCTACAAATCTCGCAGTTAAAACATAAGCCTTCGCGGCTATTCCATCGGATGGGGATGGTTCAGGACCCTTTCCATTTCTATCAAAATCTAGTTTCAAGTGCTGCGGACGAATCGCAATTGAAACGGTAGTTCCATTTACTAATCCTGGTGTAAAAAAGGGTCCAAAAGGCGTATCTACTTGAGAGTTACTTACAATGCCTTCAATAATATTTATATCGGAAAAAAATTTTGCAACACCAATATCTATTGGCGAATTATAGATATTATAAGGTGCTCCTTGTTGCACTACCTTGCCTTCACGCATTAAAGCAATATTGTCAGCCATTTTCATAGCTTCATTAGGATCATGTGTAACTAAGAGGACAGCTGCCTTTTCTTCTCTCAGCAAACTTAAAGTGTAATCCCTAATCTCATCTCGCAGCCTATCATCTAAACCTGAAAAAGGCTCATCCATCAACATGACCTTAGGCTTAGGAGCAATCGCTCTAATTAAAGCAATTCTTTGCTGTTCCCCTCCTGAAAGCATATGAGGATATTTGAAAGCAAAATCTTCTAAATTTACTTTTTGCAGCAATTCATTAACTCGCTTATTGAGCATATTTGCGTCGACCCTACCTTTAAGGCCATAAGCCACATTTTCAAAAACTGTTAAATGCGGGAAAAGTGCAAAATCTTGGAATACAAAACCAATTTTACGCTCTTCGGGTGAACTATTTTCACTCTTTGACTCTGAAACTAAGCAATTGTCTAGAAAAACTTTTCCTTCATCTTGCCTCTCAATTCCNGAGATAATTTTTAATGTNGTGGACTTTCCACAACCTGAAGGCCCAAGTAAACAGGTGATTTTACCACGGAATAGCTTTATAGAAATTCTATTTAAAACTTTCTTAGATAAATAGCTCTTGCTTACCTGATTTAATTCCAAACTTGGAAGTTCATCATTTTTTAAATTGGTGGTCATTTTCTTAAGTCAAATTAGCTAGAATGTTGAGTTAACATTGCCACCGTCCACAAGAATATTCTGCCCCACTATGAAACCGGCATGATTACTACATAAGAAAGCACAAATAGCTCCAAATTCATCTANTGTTCCATATCTTCCAGCTGGAATTAAACTTTTTCCTGCTTTTTCAACTTCTTCATATGCGATATTTCTTGATAACGATTCACTTTTATTTAGTGACCTAATTCGATCTGTATCGTGAGAACCTGGAAGTAAATTATTAATGGTTACTCCACTTGGCGCAACTTGCCGAGAAACACCTGCAACATAACCGGTCAAACCTGACCTTGCTGTATTTGACAAACCTAAGGCCTGAATAGGAGCCTTTACCGATTGACTAGTAATATTAACAACTCGGCCCCATTCCTTTTTTATCATGCCAGGTAACAAATTTTGAATTAGATTAATTGGNGTCAGCATATTGCTATCAATCGCACTAAGAATATCTTCCTTTTTCCATTCAGACCAATGNCCAGGTGGTGGACCTCCTGAATTTGTTACAAGTATATCTGCTCCAGCACCTGCCTCTAACACTTTCTGCTGACCTTCCTCAGAAGTTATGTCACAAACTATTGGCGTAACATCTACACCTAAAGATAAAAGGCTTTGAGTTGCCTTTAATAAATCACCCTCTCCCCTTGAGCAAATAATCAGATTAACTCCAGCTTGTGCTAACGCCTTTGCGCAACCNAATCCCAGACCCTTTGATGATGCACAAACTATTGCAGTCTTACCTTTAATACCTAAATCCACGAGCCTTCTCCATAATCAGTAATAATGTATAATCTTAATTCCAAACTTATACTTGTTATAATGCTAAAGTTCAAATACACCTAAAACAGAATATTTTTTGATTTAAAACTGAAGGCTTTTTTAAGTATTCATACAAAACAAATTTAACGTGGAAAATTTAGAAAAAATAAAAGCAAAAAGAACAATTGCTATGATCTCCCATCCGGATGCAGGGAAAACTACTCTTACAGAAAAGTTTTTATTATTTGGAGGGGCGATAAATCAAGCAGGTAAAGTTAAAGCGAAAGATGGTGCGCTAAAAACAAGATCTGATTTTATGAAAATGGAAAGAGACCGCGGAATTTCAATTAGCTCAAGTGCCATGTCTTTTGATTATAAATCTTCATGGTTTAATTTAGTAGATACACCTGGTCATTCCGATTTCTCCGAAGATACCTATAGAGCCCTCTCCGCAGTGGACTCNTCTATCATGATCATAGATGGGGCTAAGGGAGTTGAAAGCCAGACAAAAAAACTTTTTGAGGTGTGTCGATTAAGGGACATGCCAATAATAACATTTTGCAATAAAATGGACAGAGAAAGCAGGGAACTCATAGAAATAATAGACGAGATTCAAGAAATGNTAGCAATAGACGTAACTCCCCTTTCTTGGCCCATAGGTAGCGGGTCAAATTTTAGTGGAGTGTATAATATCTTGAGGGAGGAATTTGAAATCTTTAAAACTACTCCTACAAGCAATAAAGTGGACAAAGTTATTATATCAGGTCTTNAGAACAAAGAAGTTTATAATCATGTTGACTTAGAAGTGATGGAAAAATTTTTTGACGAATTTAATTTAGCAACAGGTCTATTGCCAAAATTCACAAGAAAAGATTTTTTAGATGGAACACTAAGCCCAATATTTTTTGGCTCAGCTCTTAACTCAATTGGTGTGGATCATTTAATGGATAGTNTTTGTGAAATAGCGCCAAGCCCTGGAAACTTTGAAACTGAAAGNCGTACAGTACTGGCAACTGAAAACAAAGTATCTGGCTTTGTGTTTAAAATTCAAGCGAATACTGACACAAAACACCGTGACAGGGTTGCATTTCTAAGGCTTTCTTCTGGGCATTTCAGAAAGGGAATGAAACTCTACCATTCCCGATTNGACAANAATATAACTGTATCTAACCCAGTAATGTTCTTAGGGCAAAATAGAGATACGACAGAAGATGCTTATGCTGGAGATATTATCGGAATACCTAATCATGGCATCCTAAGAATTGGTGACACTTTATCNGAAGGCGAGAAAATTAAATTTAAGAATTTACCTTCTTTTGCACCCGAGATATTAAAATCTGTAAGCTGCCCTGATCCTCTTAAGTCAAAACATCTTGATAAAGCACTAAGCCAATTTGCGGAGGAAGGCTTAGCAAGCGTGTTTAAGACACTTATAAGCTCTAGTTGGATTATCGGAGTTATAGGGCAACTTCAATTTGACGTATTAAAAAGCAGAATTGAAACGGAATACGGTCTGCCAATCAGATATGAGAAAACAAATTTTATTACTGCCAGATGGCTTNTTGGTGAGAAGAAATCNNTAGAAGAATTTATNGANAAAAATCGTGAGCAAATAGCTATTGATAATGACGGAAAGGATGTTTTTTTACCTCGCATTCAGTGGGATATAGACAGGGCAATCAAGGATTATCCTAATATTGAGTTGAAAAACGTAAAAACTTTTAGTTTCTAATATGAATTAGTCGACGAAAGCTTTTTCAATCACGTAATGGCCCTGCTTAGAATTTGACCCTTCTTCCATACCCAAAGATTCACATATCCTCTTATGATCTTCCAACATAGCCAATGAGCCACATATCATTACTCTATCCATTTCTAAAGACAGCNGATTTCCAGTTAAATGTTCAAAAGTACCATTATCTATTAGTTGGGTCATTCTTCCCATCAGTTCACTTTTTTCTCTCGTAGTGGTAAAAATATGCTTGAGCTTATTATCAGTCATCTCTTTTAGCAAACTATTGCTCTCAAATTTTTTTAATAAGTCTTTAGTATAAGCTAATTCAAGTCCTGTCCTGCATGTGTGAGTTACCCACACCTCAGAAAACTTTTCATATGTNTCCGGATCTCTAATTATACTNCCAAAAGGAGCTATCCCAGTTCCNGTTGCAAAAAGTATCAACCTTTTTCCAGGCAACAAGGCGTCATGAACTAGGGTCCCCACGGGCTTGGGCCTCATATAAATATAATCACCTTCAGTCAACAGTTGNAACTTTGATGTTAAAGGNCCGTCTTCAACCTTTATAGAATAAAATTCGAGAGTTTCCTGCCAATTTGGAGAAGCAATAGAATATGCTCTTAGTAAAGGTTTTCCATTTCCCTCAAGGCCAATCATTACAAACTCTCCTGATCTAAAGCGAAATGTGTCAGGCCTATGACATTCAAATGAAAANGTCTGATCGGTCCAGTGCCTAATATTTGATACTTTTATACTNAATACACCCTTGTATTCTGGTAAGGTACTCATTTATTAATAATTTTCTCCAAAATTAAAATACTAAATAAAATTTCANANAATTTTANANNAACCTAAAGGAATTTANCNAATAATGTAAAGATAGTATATTTAAATTTATCGTTGTATAGTTTAAGCCAATGAACGTTAACTCAATGGGAAAATGAATTTAAATATGGACAGTTTTGATCAACTTGGTCTACCCANGTTTCTAGTAGATACAATAGAAAAACTTGGATACAAAGAACCCACAGAAGTACAGGCTAAGGCAATACCAAAAGCTTTAGAGGGGTCTAATATAATTGGCTTATCCCAAACCGGAACAGGAAAAACNGCTGCATTTTTNCTNCCAATAATTAGCAATCTTAGCAATGGACGATCAAAAGCAAGAATGCCTAGAAGTCTNGTTCTTTGCCCTACAAGAGAATTGGCCGCTCAAGTTATGGAAAATTTTGAGAATTATTCAAAAAATACCAAACTAACCTCTGCTCTTCTTATTGGAGGAGTTAGCTTTAAGGACCAAGACAAAAAGCTCGATAGAGGCGTAGACATTATAATAGCAACTCCCGGAAGACTTTTAGACCAGTTTGAACGAGGGAAATTAATGCTAACTGGAGTAGAGTTCCTTGCAATTGACGAAGCCGACAGAATGCTAGACATGGGCTTCATTCCAGACATTACACGAATTCTAGAATCGTTACCTAGCGTTAAACAAAAAATATTATTCTCAGCAACTATTGGGAAAGAAATTGAAAACTTAATAGCAAAATTTATTAAAAATGCTTTTAAAGTAGAGATTGCTCCATCAGCCAGCATAACAAAGAATGTAAATCAAGTTTTACTTTCTATTGAGGACTTTGAGGCCAAAAAAGAAAATAAGAAAGATTTCCTGATTAGATTCTTGAGAAATGAGCAGCCACTTGTAAATGCAATTATTTTCTGCAATCGGAAAAAGGAAGTATCCTATCTATCAGGTCTCTTAAGACAAAATAACCTAATAGCTGGAGAAATTCACGGTGACTTAGACCAAAAAGCAAGAATGGAAATGGTTAAAAATTTTAAAGATGGACATCTTAAGTATTTAGTGGCCTCTGATGTGGCAGCAAGAGGTTTAGATATTCCTAATGTCAGCCATGTGATTAATTTTGACGTACCACTTAATCCTGAAGATTATGTCCATAGAATCGGAAGAACTGGAAGGGCAGGAAAA
>PBQX02000094.1:0-15652 GCA_002725175.2 Paracoccaceae bacterium | reverse complement strand
TATTTTTATCTGTTTAAGTTTAATCTTTCACACATTTGAAGCTACAATATACAATTATAGAATGCTTTTTTATAAATTGCTTGTATTGTGCTTTAAATCCTCCTAGTTGGGAGCTATGGAAAAATCATTCCCTATCTATAAATCGTTATTGTTTTTAGGTTTTCCTATTATTGGCGGAAATATAGCGCAATTCTCTGCATCGATTGTAGATACTGCGATGTTGGGGCATTACAATCCTAAAGTGTTGGCATCATTAATAGTAGCTAGCTCCGTTTTTTTCATTCTGTTAATTGTAGGAGGGGGTTTTTCCTATGCGTTAATGTCAGTTGTGGCTGCCCATGATGCCCGTGGTGAAGATGCTCAAGTACGCAGAAACACAAGGATGGCAATTTGGCTATCAACCATGTTTTCGATTCTTGTCTTTCCAATACTCTATTGGTCAGAAACAGTTTTAATTTTTCTTGGACAATCTGAGGAACTTTCGGAGACTGCGCAAGAATACTTGCGGATTATGGCATTTGTTATGTTTCCAGCTCTTCTGGATGTTACGTTACGATGTTATTTAACTGGGTTAAAACATACAAACGTAGTTTTGTGGGCAACGGTTTCCGGACTGATATTTAAAGTCATTACTGGCTGGATCCTTATTTATGGAAACTTTGGCTTTCCAGAGATGGGGATTCAGGGTGCAGCGTTGTCTACACTTGGAGGCACACTGGTTATACTTTTTATTTTTGTTTGGTATTCACAAAGCTATTTTCCTCAACACGAATTATTTAAAAACATATGGAGACCTGACATCTCCTCACTAAAAAATATTTTTACCTTAGGTGTGCCTATTAGTCTTACCTATTTGGCAGAATCAGGGCTATTTTCTGGAGTAACAATTATGGTTGGTTGGATAGGGCCAATTGAAGTGGCTGCTCACGGAATAGCCATGCAAATTATGGCGGTTACGTTTATGGTTCACCTTGGTCTTTCCCAAGTAGCTACGACATTAATTGGCAATGCATATGGTCGTAAGGATTCACTTGAAGATTTGAGACGAATAGGCGTTTGCGCCGTTAGTATGTCGGCGGTTTTTGCGTTTATGGCCATTCTTGTTTTTCTCTTGTTTCCACATACTCTTGTAAGTTTATTTATAGATACCTTGCAACCAGAAAGCCAAGCTGTAATGGCTGTTGGGGTGGGATTAATGACGATCGCAGCATGTTTTCAATTAACTGATGGTCTGCAGGCTATTGGGCTCGGCTTATTACGTGGTATGCAGGATGTCCGAGTTCCTTTTATATTTGCCCTTATTAGCTACTGGGGTGTGGGGTTTACTACGAGTTATTTGTTAGGAATAAAGTTAGCCCTTGGCCCTCAAGGTGTTTGGTTTGGATTGGTGGCAGGTCTTGCTCTTGCCTCAGTCTTTTTGCTTACAAGGTTTTGGTATAAGACACGAGGCTAAGGTCCAGATAAATTTAAATGGTTATTTTTCAAAATAGTAAATTCATTCGGAAATACTTGATACTAAAGAGGCATTTCCTCCCATAGAAGTTATGTTATTTGATACACTATATTCATTGCATAGTCCTTTTAGATATTCAGGCCCTCCGGCTTTTGGACCCGTTCCTGATTTGCCATGACCACCAAATGGCTGAACACCCACCACTGCTCCTACCATATTGCGATTAACATAAATGTTTCCAACATTAACGTTCTCAATAATGGAATTAACTGTATTGTCTATTCTGCTATGAATNCCAAGGGTTAAACCAAATCCCAGTCTATTAATATCTGCACATAATTTTAGGATCTCTTTTGTTTTATAAGACATCACATGTACAACTGGACCAAAAATTTCCTCTTTAATTTCCTTTAATGAAGAGATTTCAATGATTGTAGCCGGAACAAAATGACCNCCTGCAGTAGTTCCTTTGGATTGATAAAGTTTTGAAAAATTACCAAGATGTCTGTTTATTTTCTCCTTAGATGCTTTGTCAATTACTGGCCCTATGTCGATAGATAAGTCTGAAGGGCTGCCAAGATCTAAGGTGTCAATAGCACCTCTTAGCATCGTCAAAGTTTTTGTATAAACATTTTCCTCAACACAAAGAATACGGCAAGCTGAGCAACGCTGGCCTGCGGAATTGAAACCAGAGTAGACAACATCCTTTACCACATGTTCAGTTAGAGCAGAGCTGTCAGCAACAAGGCAGTTCAAACCACCTGTCTCTGCCACTAAGTTTACTATATTTGGTTGGGTAATTAATTTTTTTTGAATAATTTTAGCAGTTTCTAAAGAACCTGTAAAAATCACATTTTCTAAATGATTATTTGAAAATAAATGTGGGCTTATATCTTCCCCTCTTCCTAAAATTAGTGCTGCTGCTTGATTTGGAAGACCTGCTTTTAGTAATAGCTTAAACACAAGATAGGCACAGTAAGAGGTTTGTTCTGCTGGTTTTGCAAAAACTACATTTCCGGTAATTAAAGCTGCAACCAATTGTCCTGTGAAAATAGCAATAGGAAAATTCCAGGGACTGATAGCTACACTCAAACCTTTCCCTTTAAATTTATATTTATTGGTTTCACCAGTNGGGCCAGGTAATTCAATTTCTCNAAAAAGATCTTNGGCAACNAGNCTNTAATAGCGACAAAAATCAATTGCTTCGCGGATATCAGCGATAGAGTCATTTATTGTTTTNCCTGCTTCCTTAACNCATGCTTCCACTAAAATTTCATAATTTGATTCTATTAGATCAGCTAAATTCTGAATTATCTCTATACGCCTATTATAATCATAATTTTTCCAAGTGAGTTCATATTGCTCTAAACTTTCTAGAGCTTCATTGATAANTTTTTTATCAGCAAAGAATGCATCACCAATTTTACTAAAATTCAGATGCGGTGAGATGATATCAACCTTTAAATCCGATGAAATTTCCTGACCTCCAATAATACTAAAAGCCTGCACGTCTCTAAGCGAGTCAAGTTCAGAGTACCTTTTAATATTTCCCTCTTCACTTAGATCGATTCCAAGGGAGTTTTTGCGGTAAGAGAATAATTTTGGCGGAGGCTCAATGGTTTCATTTTCCAGGTGACTTAGCTTTGATATTGGTGATTCAATTAGATTGCTAATGTTTGCATCTTTTTTATTCAATTGATGAATAAAAGACGTATTNGCACCATTTTCAAGTAANCGNCTCACCAAATAGGGNAATAGATCATCATAATTACCTACAGGCGCATAAACCCTACATTTAAAGTTTTCTTGATTTGAAAAATGATGATAAATCTCATCACCCATTCCGTGTAGCTTTTGAAATTCATACGCGGNTGCTCCGAATAAATTTCTTACATATGCGATAGTGTAAGCATTATGAGTTGCAAATTGAGGAAAGATATTTGGAGATCTCTTNAGTATATGGGCGCACTTTAAATAAGANAGGTCAGTGACAAATTTTTTNGTAAATACAGGGTAATTCNTTAATCCTTGTTCTTGAGCTAANTTTATCTCAGTATCCCAATATGCGCCCTTTACTAAACGAACATTCATCTTTTTATTTATTTGATTAAGNAATCGAGAAAAAAATTCTAAAACAAATATGGATCTTTGCTGATAGGCCTGAACGGCAACTCCAAAGCCGCAATATTCATCATCTATAAAATTGCTTTCCAGAATTTGATTGATAAGAAATATTGAAAGATTAAGTGTATCTGCCTCTTCTGCATCAAAGCATATATCTACTTTGTATCCCCTTGCCATTTCAATTAATTCAAAAAGCTTTGGGAGCAACTCTTTATTTAATAGGTCTAGTTTATTTCTTTCATAACGNGGATGTAGTGCAGAGAGTTTAATGGAAATACTATTTTGTTGATTTCTTTTGCTATTACCAATAGCGCTAATGGCATTTTTATANCTTTGAAAATATACTTCAGCATCNCCATAAGTGACAGCTGCTTCTCCCAGCATATCAAAAGAGTAGGCGTACGAACTTTTGGGTAACTTTGTAGATAATTTTGAAGCNGACTGAATATCTTTTTCAAAAATAAACTGCTTTGCNAGTATGCTTATGCCTTTTTTAATTGCTGATCGTAAAATTGGTTCACTAACATTCTTAATAAATGACTTTAATAACTCTTTCTCATTCAATTCATTTCGCTTTACAATTTTTCCGGTAACCAAAAAAGCCATAGAGGAAATATTTACAAATAAGTTATTGTCATTTTTAATATGATCTTTCCAATCCCCCGAAGGTATTTTGTCTTGAATCAAGTCATTNATGGTTTGGTTGTCTGGAATGCGTAACAAGGCTTCAGCCAAGCACATTAGCACCACGCCCTCATTTTTGGACAAATCATATTCGTGCATTAATTTTTCAAAAGCATTATGTGATTTATAGCTNTTGGCAGAATTAATTATCTCTAATGTATTTTCTGAAATGANANTATGANGTTCGGTATGAAATTTTTCAATTTCAGGTAGGAAGTGTTCCCGAACCATTAGAGCTTGATCGGTAAATTTATTTANAAAAATATCTTTCATTATTGTTACAAAATAACACAGTTAAATAAAACAAATTTCCTTAAATTACAAAAAATAAAATAAATACATTTGAATAAATAATAAATTTAAGTAAATATTACTATATTANTATTTTAATTAAGAAAATTTTCCTATGCTTGATAAAATAGATAANCAATTAATAGAGTTGTTGGCTGAAAATGGACGTACAACTTTAAGTGATTTGTCAAAAAAAGTTGGCCTTTCTGTTTCTCCATGTCAAAATCGAATTAAAAAGCTTGAAGAGCAGAAATATATCCTAGGTTACCANGCTCAAATTAATTATCAAAAACTCGAAAAAGCACATGTAGCATTTGTTCAGGTATCTTTATCAAATACTAGAGCTAGAGCTCTGGAAGAATTCAATGTTGAGGTTGGAAAGCTTCAGGCAGTTGAGCAATGTCATATGATAGCAGGAGGTTTTGATTATCTCTTGAAAGTTAGAACAACAGACATAGATTCTTATCGGCTATTACTGGCAGAAAAAATATCTTCCCTGCCTNATGTAGCTTCTACATCTACTTTTGTATCAATGCAAAGTGTCAAGGATTCAAAATGAATTTAGGGCCCTTAATAG
Organism: Paracoccaceae bacterium; assembly: GCA_002725175.2. Classification (GTDB taxonomy): domain Bacteria; phylum Pseudomonadota; class Alphaproteobacteria; order Rhodobacterales; family Rhodobacteraceae; genus CACKLF01. The sequence goes on along the minus strand of PBQX02000094.1, from coordinate 10,523 downwards.
GATGTAAAGGTAGAAACTTATAATTATGTTTTCTTAAAGGGACNAAATGGAAAAAATCATTAAATTACCAGAAAAAATGAATGCTATGGTTACTATGGGACACGGTGGGCTAGAAAAAATAGTTTTTAAGAATGACTGGCCTAGACCTGACCCTGCTCTAGGAGAAGTTTTAGTTAGGGTTCTAGCCTGTGGCCTAAATAATACTGACATAAATACTAGAACGGGGTGGTACTCAAAGACTGTATCCGATGCAACTACTGGGGAAGTTTTTGACGAAGTTGGAGAAGAGGACCCNACTTGGGGAGGAAAACCCATTACATTTCCACGTATTCAGGGTGCTGATGTTTGTGGTGAAATAGTAGCTGTGGGTACAGGCATAAATCCNTCAAGAATTGGTCAAANGATAATAACTGANGGATGGATAAGAAATCCAAATGACCCTTTTAANAAAAGTAAGGTCGGNTATTTTGGTTCAGAATGTGATGGGGGATTTGCTGATTATGCAGTGATACCATCTAGTAATGCTCTCTCAATAGATTCTAACCTNACAGATGCAGAATTGGCTACTTTCTCTTGCTCTTATTCTACCGCAGAGGGAATGTTAAGTAGGGCCAATGTCTTGGAAGAAGATACAGTACTTATCCCAGGAGCATCTGGTGGAGTTGGGGGAGCCCTTGTGCAGCTAGCAAAAAGNCGAAAAGCAAAGGTCATAGCCCTCGCGTCCATTGAAAAACACAAAGATGTTATTTCGCTTGGTGCAGATAGGGTTTTGCCCAGATCTCCAGAAAATATTAAAGCAATTTTAAATGAAGAAAAAATCACTGTTGTAGCCGATGTGGTTGGAGGAAANGTATGGGGGGATTTAATAGATGTCTTAGAAAGGGGTGGTCGATATGTATGTTCAGGGGCAATAGCTGGTCCCATAGTTGGCCTAGATTTACGCACTCTTTATCTTCGCGATTTAANTTTTCACGGATCAACTGTCCTAGANCCTCAAGTCACAATNGATTTGGTAAAGTATATTGAGACTGGTCAAATTAAACCATGCCTCGCTGCAACNTTTAAATTGCATGAACTAAGGGAAGCTCAAGAAACATTTATAGCTAAAAAGCATACTGGAAATATTGTGGTTACAACATGAGTTTAGAGTTAATTTTAGAGAGCGCTCNAAAGGTTCATAAAGAAAATTCTGAANTAAGGGAATTTGTAGCGTGGCCAGATGATTTAGTAAAAGTTGATCAGCCTTNTGAAAAGATACCTGCTACCGAACTAGTNTCAAAATTTGAATTAAGAGGAACTGAAAAAACCCAAAATTTAATTGAAATTATAAAGGAAAATACTTCATTAGTTAATTGGCAACGGACCTACAAAGAAGAGGAAGTAGGTTCTGACTTCTTAAATCGTTATGGGTATTATGAGTTGATTGGTCCCGAAGGACATTATCATTCTAATAAAATTAGGGGCTTTATAGCATACTGGGGAGAGGAATTAACGTACGATTGGCACAGCCATGAAGCAGAGGAAATTTATTTTATTTTAGCAGGAAGTGGCTTGTTCAGAACAAAAGAAGGTGAAAAAATATTGAAAGCAAATGAAACCTGCTTTCACAAGAGTTGGCAGAGCCACTCAATGATAACATCTTCAGAGCCAATTCTTACTTTTGTTCTTTGGCGTGGTAAAGGAATGGATACTTTATCTATGATGGATAAGAAATAAAATAATTATTTACTTTTGTAAGGTGGAAACCTATAGTGCTTGGCTGCAACGGTCCAATCCATGTGATTTCTGACATACTTTTGGCTAGCATCGCTTGGTGGATTGTAATCCCAATGTTCACCCGCACCTGCCTCCATTGCCGAATGTAAAGCTCTTCTGGATTTTTGCGTATTTATTATATCTAAACGAAGTTTTTCGCTATTCCACCTTTCAGAAACTTCTTTGGAAAAATTCTCAACGAGACTGCTATAACTTAAGTCAAAAGCGAGATTGTTTTTTTCTAATGGATCCTCATCTAGGTTATAAAGTTGTGGTGGATCTGGATCACAATGAATGTACTTAAAGTTATCTCTTCTTATCATAAAGACAGGATATGGAGTCATTTCAGCACAATATTCTCCTATGGCTTCATTTTTTTGACCTTTTTCGCCTCTGGCTAAAGGTAATAAACTCCTTCCGTCTATTGGTTCTCCCAACATGCCCTTTCCTCCACCTGCAACTTCCAAAAGAGTTGGCAATATATCAACTAGAGAACAAGAATCTTTATTGTTACCTTTAACCACGTTGGGTCCTGAAAATATCAGGGGAACTCTGGCAGAGTGTTCAAAAAAATTCATTTTATACCACAACCCTCTTTCACCTAGCATGTCCCCATGATCAGCCGTTACAATAATCAGTGTATTTTCGATTTCGTTTATATCTTTTAATGTCTTTACTATTTCTCCAACTTTACTATCGAAGTAACTGACATTTGCAAGATAGGCTCGACGAGCTCTTATAATTTCCTCATTGCTAAGGGGAACATAACTCGCCTCAATACCATCCATTAACCTTCGAGAAAAAGGATCCATTTTTTCAGTTGGTATTTTGCATTCGGGCAGGTCAATTTGATTGTCTGAATAAAGATTCCACCATTCAGGCTTTGCGACATACGGGTCATGAGGATGTATAAAACTTGCCACCATTGCAAAAGGTTCTTTGTTCCCATTTGCCCTGTCTCGACCTCTATCAATTAACCATCGTTTAGCAGCAAAACCCACCTCGTCATCATAATCTGTTTGAAAAGTGGCTACAGCAACGCCACTTTCTTTTACTGTCTGCATATTGTGATACCATTTATCTATTCTCTCATCCGGAGCTTCCCAATCTGGCGTCCAGGCAAAGTCAGATGGATAAATATCTGTCGTAATTCGATCTTGGAATCCGTGTTTTTGATCAGGTCCTACGAAATGCATTTTGCCGCTAAGGCATGTTCGGTATCCTAATGTCTTCAGATAATGTGCAAATGTTGGAGTAGCAGCCTTGAATTCAGATGCGTTGTCATAGGCAGCAATTCGACTCACAAGCTGGCCAGACATGAATGAAAATCGAGAAGGAGCACAAAGTGGCGAGTTACAGTAGGCTGCATCGAACCTCATTCCACCTTTTGCCAAGGAATCAATGTTTGGTGTCTTTGCAACTTTGTGGCCGTATGTACCACAAAAATGGGGTGCCAATTGATCCGCCATTATGATAACTATATTTGGCTTCATTTGAGCAACCTTTCATAATTGCAGTAAATAAAGTGAAAATTAACGTGACTGAAAAAGATTTTGGGGTCAAACTATTTTTCAATATACGTGAATTTTCCAGTGGTAGTTTATAGAAATGAAGAAAGTCATAGATTTTATTCATGAATTGAAATTCTCTGATATTCCTCGGAAATCTCAGGAAATGGCAGAGATTTGTGTTTTGGACTTGATAGGTGTCGGAATTTCTGGAACTACGACGAAGCTATCTAAGCTAATTTGTGAACATGCTGTTGAGACGTTTGGCTCAAATAAATATAAAACAAAACTTCTTTTTGATGGAAGAATCGTTAGTCCAGTGGGAGCGGCTTTAGCAGGAGGAATGACTATAGACTCAATTGATGCTCATGATGGCTTTAACGGAGCGAAAGGTCATGTGGGATGTGGAGTGTTTCCGGCAGCTGTTGCTTTTGCTGACGTAACTAAATCTTTAGGAGGTCAATCTTTTCTTACTGATATAACTTTGGGCTATGAGTTAGGAAGCAGGTTGGCTTTAGCATTACATGCAACGGTTCCAGATTATCATACATCTGGAGCTTGGGTTTCCTTAGCTGTTGCAGCATTAGGGGCCAGAAGGTTGGGGCTTGGATATGAAGAAACACGTCACGCTCTTGGAATTGCAGAATATCATGGGCCACGCAGCCAAATGATGAGGTGTATTGATTCTCCTAGTATGCTTAAAGACGGCTCTGGTTTTGGTGCAATGTCTGGAGTTTCAGCGGCCTTTTTGGCAAAGGAAGGATTTACCGGTGCCCCGGCATTAACCGTCGAAAGTAATGACGTAAAAATGTTCTGGGAAGATTTAGGAGAGAATTGGCTTATTGATCGACAGTACTTTAAGCCTTACCCTGTATGCAGATGGGCACAAGGTCCGATTGAAGCAGTTTTATCTATAAAGGAAAAATACAATATTTCATCAGAGCAAGTCGAGAAAATAGAAGTTTCTACATTTCATGAAGCTGTACGGCTTGCAGTTAGTGAACCAAAAAACACGGAAGAAGCCCAATACTCTACCTCCTACCCCTGCGCAGTTGCACTTGTTACAGGTAGTGTAGGAGTTCATGAAGTGTCTGACAGTTTTCTTAATAATTCTGAGGTCCTTAGAATTTCAAGGTCTTTAAAAATGGTTGAAAATGACTTTTGTAATTCCCAATTTCCTGATCAGAGATATGCTTCTGCGAAGTTGCATTTGAAAAATGGTATCATCCTTGAAAGTGATTTTGTTAACCCTAGGTGGACAGCAGACGAGCCGCCGGAAAAAGCTGAATTAACATCAAAATTTTTTAGGCTTTCAGAAAATATTATAGGCTTAGATAAGGCAGAGAAAATAGAAAATGCAACTAGAGAACTCATTCAAGACGGTAATCTTTCCAACCTATTAGATCTTTTATATGTTCCCATTGAAAAAGAAAAAGTCAATTAGTGCTTCTGAGAAAATATTGTCCTTAATTTTTTTATAGCTGCATCAATATCCTCTTGGTTGTGAATTGTTGAAAACACGTATCTGTCAGGCCTAACCAANACGGCCTCACACGACATTTTTGAAGACCAGTCACTAAAAATTTTTCCCACTTCTTTTGTAATTACAATGTCTTTTGGAGTGGTTTCTTTTCTTTCGGCATCCTTCATTATTATAATTCTAATTCCTCCAAGTTTTCTCCAAAATGTTTCGTACGGATCCATCCAGATCTGCTGATTCAATCCAGTACTTATGTATAAAAAGGACATAGGTATGACATCATCCATAAGTTTTTCTTGACCTCTAGGAAACCTTAATCTTGGCTGAACAAATAGAGTTCCTCCATTGCGGCATTCCTTTGTCTTAAGGCTCTTCTGTATTAACAGATTACCCTTTATGTCTGGGATGAATTTTTGCCGGGTGGTTTCCATTTTACCACTAATCAACTGNGGCCTTAAAATAGCATCTCTTTTTTTTGCCCTTTCTAGATTAAGCTCCCCAATGATTTTTCCAAATTCCTTGGCATGCTTGATAACCACCTTGGCATGAGGTTTTCTTTCCTTTTCATATGTGTTTAAGATTTTATCATTTAATCCAAACTTTTCTGTATGAAGTATTTTCCATGATAGATTTGCCACATCTCTAATTCCAGTACACAGTCCTTGGCCAAGAAAAGGAGGAGTTCTGTGCGCAGAATCACCAGCGATAAAAATATTGTTTATCTTCCATTTTTTGCTACTTGTTACTCTGTGTTTATAGGTGGCCGTNCGCCAAATTTTTAAGGCAGTTACGTCGACATAATTTGACAGAACTTCCATAACTTTTTCTTTNCTTTCAAAATCTTTTAGATCTTCTCCTGGAAGAATTTTTATTTCCCACCTTCTTACATTTCTGGGGCCCAAAACGAAAGTAGCGGGTCGNGAGGGCCAACAGTATTGTATAAATTTTGGAGGTAGTTTTGTTTCTTTAATTAAATAAGCATCTACNACCAACCAATCTTCGTCTACTCCTAAGTCTTCAACACCAACATTCATAGCTGTTCGAACAACACTATTTCCTCCATCACAGCCAATTAGATATTTAGCTGAAAAGGTTTTCGATTCCTTGGAAGAGGAATCCCTTACCTTTATCTCAACTGACTTATTAGCATCCGACACATCAACCAATTCATTTCCCAGAAGTAGGTGAATATTTTTTTGGGTATTAATTCTTTTTCTTAGTAANCGTTCAAGAATAGGNTGTATAAAAGTTAAGGTCGCTGGCCATCCTAATTGAAAAGGCGGAGGCTGCGGATCAAAAACTTTTATAAGCTGTCCATCAAGGCCAATATAATCAGTTCCAGGGTGAGGTTTAATTGAATCTCCTAATTGATGAGCAACCCCACAAAACTGTAGAATTCTCATGGCTTCAGAATCTAAAACAATTGCCCGCGGTTTATTGAAAACCTTCAATTCTTTTTCAATGACGAGGACTTTCAATCCACCCTTAGCTAGCAANAAACTCAGCATAGCTCCTACAGGGCCACATCCACTAATTGCGACGTCGTATTTCTTCATTTTTAAATGCTGTCTCTTAATAGAGGTCTGGTCAAACATGTTGGTCCTCCNTCGCACCCAATACAAAGAGGATCACCTTTAAAGACNCGTACTTTTATTCCGGAGGCTGTTAAAACCTTTCTTGTTTTAGGAACACTNTCAAGCATTATGCATTCTCCNGGTGAAGTGGCTAAGACATTAGTGCTTAGTGTGTNGCTACTTTCAAATTCATCAAACGGAGCTTCGATGAGGGAAAAGTTTTTCTCTAAAAGTAAATCCAAAAGTCCTACAGGTAAAAGTGGCAAACAAACGAGAGCAGACGATGTATCGACAAGGCTAATAAGAGACATAAGGTGCAGACATGCAGATTTTCCCGAATAAACAGGAAGATCAAACACATATGTATTGATTCCTTGCGGCTTTAATAGTTCCTTTATTTGTTCGATACCCTTTGGGTTTGTTCTGAAACCCCTGCCTATAATGAGTGTTTGGCTGTCTAACCATAANGTATCTCCAGCTTCCGCCATTCCATCTGAATCCACATTTCCTATTATTGGAATATTTTCATTCTCATAAAAGCTTTTGTGAATATTTTGTTCACCCTTTCTGAGGAGTTTGCCAGGTGACATTAAAATAGCACCCTCCGGGGTCATAAGAGAAGCATCATATGTGAAAACAGAATCGGCAATTTCAAAACCGTTCTCGGACATCCAATATACTTCAGCCCCTGAATCTTTTAAAATTTCAACAAAATTGCTATGAACTTCTGCAACTTTTTTTGGATCAAAAAGAGGCCCGTAATGCCACTTAACAGGGTCTGCATTAATTAGGGAAGCGCCTGGTTTCATTACTGCTACCTTCTTCAAAGGAGCTGTCATAGATGAAACCCCGAACACTATTCGTTTCCTTGCACTCTACATAGAGAACTTGAATCTTTTTCACATAAGCCTAAAGCATCCGCAGTTGTAATGGCAGTACAAAACTCACCATGTAGATTCGCAATAGCCATATTGTGTACTACATCAGGATCATAATCAGTGCCATCATGACCAATACAATTCATGGCGGCACAGGCGTCATGTACTAGGTAAGTATCGAAGCCCATATTTCCTGACATACGAACAGTGGTTTCAATGCAGACATTTGTAAAAAACCCGACGACCACCAACCTTTGAATTCCAGCCCTTCTCAGATCTAACTCAAGTGAAGTACCTATAAAGCCACTGTTTACGTCTTTTTTTACAACAATATCTCCATCTTGTGGCATCATTCCCTCGAGCTGCTGCCCGCTTTCGAGCTTAAGCTTTAAAGGAGAGTTTTCCTCCCTGGAATCGTGTTTAGTGAAAGCCACCTGGCGATCAGAGGTCCGCCACAACTTTAAAATGGCTATGATATTTTCTTCTGCTTTTAAGTTGTTCCTTCTGCCGTTCTTACCACCATAATAAAAAGTATCGTTAACACCCTTTTGAGTATCAACTAATAGTAATGCAGTCGATTTATTAAATTTCCGTATCATATTTTTATCCAGAAGGCTCCTTCTTTATATATTATATGCAGTATTTTTCTAACCTATAATTTTGAATTATGGAAATAAAGAAACTTATTTATTTTGACATTCAAGGATCATTACAAAAATTGTTATTGGGAATAAAATTGATAACATTTTGAATGCAATACGGAGATATTGTTTAAAGTTAGTCAGAGCATTTCTAAAACTCTAAACCTTTTTCATATGCTGTTTTAATATGTTTTTTACAGTACTCTCTGCCTTGATCAGTCCCTCCGAGAAAGGTTAGTTCACTGTCGTTAATTTCATTGTAATTAAATATCCCTACATCAAGAGATGTTCGTATAGCATCTAGATAATTTCTTTTCTTTAAATCTTCTTCAGTATGTGCAGGTAAAATAAGCATTGCACCTTTTTTTATATTGTGCTGGCTAGGTCCGTAAGTAAGTCCGTAATTCCAGACCCTGTCAATCCAACCCTTCAACATTGCCGGCATAGACCACCACCATAGTGGGAAAACCATTACTACTGCCTCATTATTATTTAATCGGATAAAGCCCTCCTGAACTTCCTTTGAATAATTCTCTAAATTTCCATCATTAGGCTCATCTGGCACTTTTAGAACAGGGTTGAATTTCTCTCCATATAAATCAAGAAAGTCGATTTTGTGCCCAGCTTCTAAAGCACCTTTTGCAAATGCGTCTGCAACATTTCCACTTAGGGAATCTCTTCTGGGGTGGCAAAGAACAAGAAGTATTTTCATATAAAAAAGAGTATTACTTTAATTTTTTTTTTAAACAATAATTTCATTACTTGGGGATTAATTTTTCCCCCACCAAGAACTTTCTGTATCTTTTGCAGATGAATCAATGTCTTTTGTAGGGGGAGTTGGGATGTAGTGCTCGGGTTTTTTTCCACCGGATGCGGTTCGTAGTAGAGCCTCTGCAGGTGTTTCAACAAGTTCCTTAGCTTTAAGGGCTTTGTTGCGATCAACTAATATTGGGACTTTTGTGTTTGGGGGAGGCATGTCGTTGGCATGATAGTAAGCCATCTTTTGTTTTTCTGGATCAATCTTATGACTAAGGTTCAGGTCTCTTTCGTTGACTCCCTTAGTTGGGTGAACGGCATTTCCATCAACAATTTCTAAATCTAGCCACCATTTTTTTAATGGATTTCGAATTCCATGACCCAACCAGTCATCAAGCCAAACAGCTATAGGGATAATAAAGGGTTTTAAAAAACGGGCATTTATACCTAACCAAGAAGCCACTCTTGTCATCAAAGGTCCTTCCCATGTAACCACTTTATTAAGGGGGCATGTTTTCATGCAACGTCCGCAAGCCAAGCCTTTTTGATTTGTAAGTCTATAGCGGGTACATCTTTCAACATCTGGCTTCCACATTTCGTATCCGTTGAACATTATTTTATCGCCCCAGGAAATGGCGTTGCATGGACATTCTCTCGCACACTTGAAACAGCTCGAGCAGAATTTTTGGAGTCCAAAATCTATCGGCTTATCGACTTCAAGAGGCATATTTGTTGTCATAACAACAGTTTTAAGACGTGGGCCTATAAAAGGATTTAGAACTAACTCACCTATTCTTGATAGCTCTCCAAGCCCAGCCCAAAGTACAAGGGGTATATGAACAACATCGGAGTCTGCATTCGTCTGTGCTCGAGATGAAAAGCCGTTTGATCGTAGATGTTCGGCCATTACGCCCGCTATTTCTGCTCCTCGCATATAGGCACGCATAGATTGCGCGCCAGAAATAAAATCATCTCCAGATGCCCCCTCCATCGTTTCGTAGCCTTGATCAACTAGCATAACAACGGCGTATTTATGCTTATAGGGAATTTTCGAACCATCTTTACGGTTTGAATACCAGGCATATCTGGGAATTTCACAAATTCCAGTCATTTCAGATCCTAATAGGTAAGAAATAGATTTAAGGGCCTTTGCGTTTGCCCCCGGGTCATTGTAGCCAATACTTTTTTCTTTATAGACCTGACCGTCTTGCTCTGGAACCATACGCTTAATTAAACTTACCATTGACATGGCAAAGGGGTGCTTAAACGCAAACCGTCCACGCTCAATCCTTGATTTCTCTCCTAAATCCCCTGCTTCGGCTCGAGCAAAAAATTCTGCCCGTTTTGGAACTTGTGGCACTTCGTCATCTAAAATAATAGTCGTGGGTCTTTCCACTTTTTTTACTGTTTCTAGCGGATAAGCACTTAAATGGGTTGCTCTTTTTTCACGTCGCCCCCATTCAATGCCTGGCACAGCACTACCCATACCTAACCAGTAGCCTATACCTCTACCGTTTTTAGAGGAGGCAGAAAGAGGTTTGTCTACATTTAGTTCATAGTTTGTTGTGACTGCGGCTAGCGCAAAAGATTTTCCAAGGAAAGGATTTAAAAGAGCTTCTCCATCTCTAACATTAAGCCCTGCCATGACTGACAGGCGGTTTATATCAACATCTCCATTATTATGATTATGGGCGGTCCCATTAAAACCCATCCACTGAACATGCTCAGACAAGGCTACGGCAATTTCAAAAGCTCTTAGTTCAGCGGCTGCGATCTCATGGCCATTTACCCAATCATAAGCTAAATTATTAGTTTCAGGTGTTCTACCTGGGCGGACAGCTATAACAATTGCGTATGTGTGATTACAAGGTTTAACTCCTTTATACCAGGCGTTATCAACCATATTACAAATACCAATCTGGGCAGCATCT
>PBQX02000012.1:0-6264 GCA_002725175.2 Paracoccaceae bacterium | reverse complement strand
TGCTTTAGTCCAAATTGCCGAAGCATCATTTAATGTTTCCAAGTCCTCACTTTTTGTGTCAACCCACTTAATAGGNTATTGAACATGNTCNGAATATTTCTTTATNATTTCCTNNANCTTTTCTTTCTTTAAATANTCNTTNCCAACTTTGTTAAGAAATAGCTTAATCTCAGTACCAGATTTANNCTTGTNAANNTTTTCAATTTCGTAACCTGTTAATCCGTCAGACANCCATTTGTTAGCNNTTTNTTCNCCAATCTTTNTGGTNAAAACTTCNACTCTATCNGCAACCATGAANGCNGAATAAAANCCAACTCCGAACTGACCTATTAGATTAACGGATTTGGTTTTATCATCGGTTTTTTGGGCTTCAAGTTTCTCTAGGAACTCTGAGGTTCCCGATTTTGCGATTGTCCCAAGGGCACCATCTAATTCTTCTGCTGACATGCCTATCCCCGTATCGGATATAATTATTGAACCTTCAGATTTATCCGTGGAAATTTCAATTTGATGCTCCTTAGCATCAGTNTTTTCTACTGCTCCAGATGTTTCCATAAAACGTCTTTTATCTATAGCATCCGAGCTATTTGATATAAGTTCTCTCAAAAATATATCTTTGTCTGAATAAAGAGAGTTTATAACAATATTTAGTACACGACCTGTATCCGCCTCGAACTGTTTTTTCATGGTAACCTCATTTCAAAATTAAGTTTTATGAATAGATGTAGCGTTTTTTATTTTTTTCAAGGGTAAACTTAACCAATTATTATATTTAATTTGAGTTAACTTTAACTCTGTCTCCTAGTTCAATTTCACCATCTGAGAGTACCTTACAATAAACTCCAAAATTCTGGTGCTGAAAATTATCTCTTAATATCTGTAAAGTATCTACATCTCTAATTCCATTTTTTGGATTAGTTTTGGTTGCATTGCATCTTTCAATTGGTTCAATTACTTCCAATTCGACTTTTCCTATTTTTATCTTATTTCCAACCCAATTTAATTCCTCAAAAGGAGCTGAGTTTTTCATCCAAAGATTTCCTCTAAATCGACGCTTGTCGAGATTCAAACCGGCTTTTCTAGATAAGACATCAAGAGAACTAAAGGAAAGCAGAGAAATAGATGGGTAATCTGTATCGGTCATTCCGCGGTTTGGAACTTTGCAAATCTTAAAACTCTGTGGACCATTTTCCGGGCACAAACTAGAAACCCAATTTATTATTTTTNCTGAAAACTGTGGTGAGTCCATTTGTATTTTTAGAGAAGGGAGTTCCGGGTGAAATAATTCAATTGAACTATTTGATTCATCTACACTAGCCGTTATGGCCATAAGTTTTGGAGCTATAGAAACTCGAATAAAGGATGAACAGGGNACCCAATCAGGATGTGAAAAATTAAATTTCGTTTTCTCATGAGTTAGTGCCCAGACCCTATCGAAAGGCATAGTAGCATTTCTTTTTACAATTGTTGAAGTTATCTCTTCTGCACCAATGCTTTTTATTGGATGNCTACATATTCCGGAAATTTCAATATTCATTTTTCTTTATATAGATGTCCCATTTTGCGGAATAACGAGGCATATATATCTTAGCTTTACCCCTCGGTCTAGACCTATTTGCTTCTCCTTCAAGGATAGTTCATTTAGGTTCTGTGCTGAAGAAAAACACTTGTCCTTTGTATAAAAAGAAACTCCCATATTTGTAATGGAATGGGATATATCAAACCCCATTCCATTGACTAGTGAATAAAGGAAAAGTCCCCAGGCTAAATCCAACTGATCAAGCCTTCTAAAGCAAGGTCTGGGCAAAAAAGGACTTTCATTTTTGCCTCTTACGAAGCCTTTTTATTTATTGTTTTTTGANCTAAATTAATGGGTATTTGTTTCGGAATTTCCGATTCCGGTATTTCNCTATGTAAGGATACGTTTAACAAACCATCTATTAATGTTGCTTCAGTNACCTTAACATTATCAGCTATCCGAAATTTTTTATTGAATGCTCTTGTAGCTATGCCACGATGAAGAAAATTTCCACCCTCATTCTTTTCTTTTATATTTCCTTCAATCGTTAATACACCATTGAGAAGTTCTATATGAATATCTTTTTCTGAAAATCCTGAAACAGCCATGGTTATAAGGTAATTTTCATCACCAATTTTTTCAATATTATAAGCTGGATAGGTTGAATCTTTTATTGTTGCTGTATTTTCAAGTTCATTAAAAAGCTGGTCAAAACCAACAAAAGATCTCATGAAAGGTGTTGTAATAAAAGTCATAATTAANCTCCTTTATTAAGCAAGTTTAAAAAAATTTGGCACCGATACGGCTGCCAGAAGTTTAAATTGTGGGCCCATTTTGGCACCTCACAAAATAATACATGGTAATTATTTCGATTTTTTCAAGTACAGTTCTATTTATTTATCATCGAATGAGGATAAAATGTCAGCTATAGTCGTTTCTAAGTCACTATTTTGCTGTTCAATCTGCTCAATTTCTGAACGCAATTCATCGATTCTAGTTTTTCTACTTTCCATAACAGATTTTATTTCTTCAAGCAGGCCACTTAGTTTTTCACTGAGGTCTGCTTCTTCACCTTCCGCCATTTTCTTCTCCTCGCATGAATTTGTTCACATTTAATAACGGATTAGAAAAAAAATTGTTATTTATAACTTAAAATAAAGTAAATTATCTTTTTAATCTTAATTTGTTGAAAGCATCTTCAAACCTAACTTTGTCAAATTTTCTCACTACTTTGACAGTAGCTAGCTTATCAGTAAAATCATCCTGCTTTGCATTGGCAACAAACTTGTTTATCAACTCACGTTTTTCTTGTTTTTTTCTCATGTTAAGTCCAAATTTTATCTGGTAAGTTCATTAAATGCTCCATTTAAGAGTTTTTCGAACCTTTTCCATTCTTCTGAACTCCCCTTGTAAACTTTTTTTCTTACTTGTTGAGTTGAAGCTGTCATTACGGATCTTTTATTTTTCTCTGGACTAAGACATGCATCTTCCCAAGATAGACCGGTATATTTAATTAAATTTCTTGTTTCTTCTTCCTGGTTATTAGTTAATTCTTCATAATCCAATTGGTATATGAAATTCCCATATTGTTTTTTCCAAAAATTCATTAGATCATTATATAACCTATGGTACTCAACCAAGTCCTTAAGATCAAAAGTAAAACCAAGTCCTCTTGATACAAAATTCAACTTAAAATTTGACCAACATACTGCCTTAGGATCTCTATTAACATGTATTATTTTGGCCTCCGGAAATGCGGTTTTAATTAGACCAATATGCCTGAAGTTACTGGGCATTTTATCGGTAACAAAAGGTTTGCCATTGGAAAGTTTTTTGAGTTCATCTANATATTGGACTCTAAATCTTTTTAAGGATTCCTCATTTAATTTAATATTGCCCCTAATTAAAGGTAAACCATATTGACTGCAAAACTCGAGTTCGCCAGCACCTGAAACTTTAGAATGACATGATATAATTTGTTCCACGAGAGTTGTTCCCGATCTTGGCATTCCTAAAATAAAAATGGGAGNAGTTGTGAGTTCTTTACCTGTAATATTTATTTGGAATTCATTTATTAGTTCAAAACTAGTTTTTATTTGAGAAAATAGAAGCTGATCCTCGGATATATTATAGTTGAGCAACTTTTTGCGTAATGCATTGCCTTCCTTTAGAAAAGTAAAGGCCTTTTCATTATCTCCAATATCCCCATATGCNTTTCCTAAAGCGAAAGCTAATACGGATATTTCTNTTTCTTTCAGTGTGCCAGTGGAATATATTTTTTCCATCTGGTTAAATTGTATATCATTTTTTTCGTATTTTTTAATTTTACTAATATTTGCATATGCTTCCGCAAATTTTGGATTTATTTCAATGGCCTTTTCGTAATTATTAANAGCTTTTTTNAAATCACCNTGATCTCTAAATACAATACCTAAATTATTATATGCTTCAGCGTAATTTATGTTTAGTAATATCGCTTCTTTATAAGANCCGATTGCCTTAACTAAATCACCCTGATCTCTAAAGGTTAAGCCAANATTATTTTTTATCTCAGCATAATCAGGATATAATTTCTCTGCTTTTTCCAAAANTCTAAGGGATTCATCAAACATATGCTGTTGTCTAAATACATNTCCCAAGTTAACGAGAGTATCGCGATGAATAGGGTNAATATCTAGCACTTTCAAATAATTTTTTATGGCTAAAACATAATTTTCTCTTTCTTGGAATATAACACCAAGGTTATATGTGGCTTCATAAAGTTCAGGTTTAATTTCTAGAGCTTTTTCGTATGAAATAATTGCCTTTTCATGCTGGCCTTCAGTTTTAAGCAGGTTTCCCAAGTTATTATGAGCTTCAGCATAATCAGGNCGAAGTTCTATAGTTTTCTCATAACATTGCATGGCATCCTGAGTTTTATNCATTTGAGTATTAATAGCGCCTAAAATATTCCAAAGTTTAAATGATTTTGGATAATCTGAGAGTAATTTATTTACTTCTTTAAAAACATAATCAAANCTTTCATTAGAAAAATTTGTAATCAAATTCTCTAAGATAGNCTGTTTTGGATTTTCATTAACACTAGAAGGGTTTGTGCTCTGTCGTTTCATATTATCTCGCAAAATTTGGCTCAATNGCAATTGCTTCGGAGAAGTAGGTCAGCATCTTTTTATTTTTTCCTAAAATACNCATAGNATTTTCTTTATTNTTATAAGTTGGTGCATATTTTGGGTTTATATCAATTGATATGTCATAATTGCAAATTTTATCATCAAGATTTTCGAAGGCTAAATGTGAAGAGCCAAGAAGATTACATATTTTACAGGAATTATGATAATCATCTAAAAGATTACCCACTTCATTAATCAAATTATTGAATTTCTGGTTTAAAAATAGTTGAACTAATTCAATTATCACTTCGGCTGGTGGGTTCATTTTTTACCTGCTATTATAAATCTTTCATAGCTAACTGTTTTTCAGATATTGAATATTTATTAAGAAATTATATTCCTTTAAAAGATAAAAGGCTGCAGGCTAAAAAGTTATTTTGCATATAGAGTTACCTGAGGTGGATTTTTATCACTAAATTTAATTATATTATGAGCGCAGTTTTTCATGAAGGGCGGATGCCATATTTGGGATAAGTTCTTATGTTCTATTTTTGTAAGCAAGGCTTTTATGAATGCACCATGCCCTACTAAAGCAACTAAGCGTCCCTTATTTTCAATGTAGATCTCTTCAACAATTTTCACAGCTCTGGTAGTAAGGTCGCTGAAACTTTCCGCACCCTTAAGAGAAAATAAGTGTGGTTCTTTAAAGAAATGATTATGTGACTCTGGATCTCTTTTGGCAATCTCTGAATATAGCTGGCCTTCCCAAGGTCCCAAATATATTTCCTTGAGGTCATCAAGATAAATAATTTCTTTATGACGGTTTGGCCATATGATCTCACTTGTTTGGCGTGCTCTTAAGCTAGAGCTGGAATAGACTTTCTCATAAGCATAACCCTTAACTTTTTGTGCTAAAACACTAGCTTGATTTTCACCTAGTTTTGTTAAAGTAGAACCCATATGGCTTTGTGCTCTCCCTTCAGCATTCCAGTTTGTTTCTCCATGTCTGAAAATATGTAATTCCATTCAATTCAATCTTTTTCTCAACTTTATATTTCAAAATAATAATGTATTTTATAAATAGTTATTAGTACATCCTAAGCATCTAAAACGAGTTCAAGAAATCTTATTATCCTATTTATAATCCTTATCATTTTCAATCCTATCAAACTTACCTTCTAAAAATGGTTTATATTTTTTCCAGTCGTCAGAACTTCCTCTGTAAACCTTACTACGTACTTGCTGCTGGGAAGCTGTGCGAACACTGCGGTTGTTTCTTTCAGGGTATAGGCACCTGTCCTCCCAATTTAGCCCAAGGTGGTTTATTAGGTCTCTTGTTGCAGAGTTTTGATTATGAGTTAAAAGTTCATAATCAAGATGGTAAATACGTTCTTTGTAATATTGATTCCAAAACATCATAAGATCCTCGTACAGTGAATAGTAATCAACTATATCATCAAGGTTAAAAGAGTAATTTATTCCATTTGGGAAATATTCTTTAAAATTAGACCAGCACGTAGCAGCAGGCTGCCTTCTTGTGTGAACAATTTTGGCTTCGGGAAACGCACTACATATCAGAGCAATATGAAGGAAATTTTGTGGCATTTTATCTGTAACATAGGAGGCCCCTTCAGA
>PBQX02000057.1:0-7063 GCA_002725175.2 Paracoccaceae bacterium | reverse complement strand
AATATTAATAAAGACAAAGGATAAAATTGTGGATATAGATATTCCTTATGATCCTGCCAAGATAGAAGAAAAAATACAATCATACTGGAAGGAGCACGAGACTTTTTCAGTTACAGAAGATCCAAAAAAAGAAAAATTCTTCTGCTTAAGCATGTTTCCGTATCCTAGTGGATCTATACACATGGGCCACGTCAGAAATTACACCATTGGAGATGTGATAAGTAGATTTCAACGAATGCTAGGGAAAAATGTTCTACAACCAATGGGATGGGATGCATTTGGTCTTCCTGCAGAAAATGCAGCCATTAAAAATAAAATTCAACCATCAGAATGGACCCGAGAGAATATAAAGAACATGAAAATTCAGCTTTCGAGAATGGGATTTGCTTATGACTGGAAAAGAGAATTTGCTACTTCAGATGAAGATTATTATAAATGGGAGCAATGGTTTTTCTTACAATTGGTAGAGAGAGGCTTAGCTTATCAAGAAGAAGCAGAAGTAAATTGGGACCCTGTAGATCAAACTGTTCTGGCCAATGAACAAGTTATAGATGGGAAAGGATGGAGATCAGGTGCTGATGTTGAAAAAAAGACTCTTAAACAATGGTTTCTAAAAATTACTGATTACGCCGAAGAGTTGCTTGAAGGCACTGATAAACTTGAAGGCTGGCCTAACCAAGTCAGGATTCAGCAAAAAAATTGGATAGGTAAATCGGAAGGTATGGAATTTAGTTTTGGAATTGAAGGAACAAAGAAACATATAGAAATTTTTACCACTAGGCCTGACACAATAATGGGAGCATCTTTTATAGCAATTTCTACTTCTCATTATTTAAGTTTGGAAATGGCAAAAGAAAATGATGAGGTAAAAGATTTTATAAATGAACTTAATAAAGTTAAAACTGCTGAAGCAGATATAGCTAAGCAAGATAAAAAGGGTATTGAAACTCGATTTAAAGCCATTCACCCGTTTACAAAAGAAAAGTTGCCTATATGGATTGCAAATTTTGTTCTAAGTGATTATGGATCAGGCGCTCTAATGGCGGTACCAGGTCACGACCAAAGAGATTTTGAATTTGCTAATAAATATAACCTACCTATCAAACAAGTTATAGAGGGAAATGAAAAAGATGATATAAATAAAGAAGCTATTCTTGAAAAAAATAAATTAATAAACTCTGATGAGTTTAATGGCCTATCTTTTGAAGAAGCCTTTAAGGCAATAGAAAAAAAAGCAAATGAATTAAATTGCGGTAAAAGGTCTACAAATTTCAGGCTAAGAGATTGGGGAGTATCTAGACAACGATATTGGGGGTCACCAATACCAATCCTAAAAGACGAAAAAGGCTTTGTTCCTGCTAAAGATTTGCCAGTAAAGCTTCCTTTAGAAGTTAAATTTAAAGGCGTTAATTCTCCATTGAAAGACATGGAAGAATTCACGAATATTGAACAAGATGGTAAATCTCTAAAAAGAGAAACTGATACTTTTGATACTTTTTTTGAATCTTCTTGGTATTACGCCAGATTTGCCAGCTTCGATAGCGAAAACTCTATGCTGGATGATAGGGCAAAGTATTGGCTTCCTGTAGATCAATATATTGGAGGTATAGAACATGCCGTCCTTCATCTTCTCTATTCAAGGTTCTTTTTTAGGTGCTTAAGAGATCTTGGAATCGTCGAAGGAGATGAACCCTTTAAAAACTTACTTTGCCAGGGCATGGTGCTTAAAGATGGATCCAAGATGTCTAANTCTAAAGGAAATACTGTTGACCCAGCAGATCTAATTCAAAAGTATGGNGCAGATACTGTTAGGTTATTTGTTATGTTTGCTGCCCCTCCAGATCAGTCTCTTGAATGGTCTGACCAAGGAGTCCAAGGAGCTTATAGATTTATCAATAGAATTTGGAAACTCGTTCATGCACATATAAATGCTGAAATCCCTGATACCACTGAAATAGAATCTGAAGATCCNGAAATAAAAAAACTTAGATTAAAAACTCACCAGGTCTTAAAAAAGGTAAAGGATGATTACCTGAGAAGACACAGCTTTAATACAGCAATTGCAGCTATCATGGAATTATCTAATAATATACCNAANGAATTCTTGCNTNCNGATGCTNCTNNTGANNAGAGAAAAGCAGCNGATGAAGCAATAAAAGCAATCATCCTNATGCTTTCNCCTATAACCCCTCATTTATCTCAACATTTATGGTGGCAATTANATCAAGATANTCTGATTGTAGACGCCCAATGGCCAGAAGCAAAAGAAGAAATGCTTGAAGAGGATGTTATGAAAATAGTTATTCAGGTAAATGGGAAATTAAGATCAGAAATAGATGTGGATCCAGATGCTCAAGAAGAGGAAATTAAAAAAATAGCTCTAGAAGATGAAAATACAAAAAAACATATCTCCGATTCAAAAATTAAGAAAATAATCTACGTCCCTGAAAAACTAATTAATATCGTTTTATGAAGTTTTCGCAGAAATTTATCTTTTCTTGTTTTTTTATAACTTTATTTCTTCTGTCGTCATGTGGCTACTCTCTAAGAGAAAGCTCAAGCGAGTTATTACAACAAGATCTAGTGCTTATATCAGATAACTCAGATTTAAATCTAGAATTAATTTCTCAATTAAAAGCTAAAGGCAATAAGATCTTTAGGGCTAAGAATATAGAAAACGAGAATGGTCTAATAATTAGAATTAAGTTCCATGAATTAAATAAATTTTCTGGAGCTATAGGTGCTGGTGCGAGAACAACTCAGGCAAGACTGGACTATGTAATCTCCTACGAACTTTCTAGTAAAAAGAAAATCATTATTGAGCATATTTATGAGTCTACTAAATACTTAAGTTTTAATCAGTCAGATCTGCTGTCTATGGAAAGAGAAGAGAAGATCTTAGTAAGAAACTTTATTAATGATGGTATTAAGAATATGGAATTCCTTTTAGCATCAAAAGATAATGAAAACTAATTCTAAGGACCTTAGAGANTTAGTTCGCAAAGAACTGAATCCGGTTTATTTATTTTTTGCTGAAGAATCAATACAACTGACTTCATTAATAGACTCGGTACTCCTGGCTGCAAAAGATTCTAATTTTGATGAAAAAACAACTTACGTAGTTTCAAAAGACATGGATTGGTCTTTCCTTGATTCTAATAATGAAAATTTN
The DNA here is from genome assembly GCA_002725175.2 of Paracoccaceae bacterium. Lineage (GTDB taxonomy): Bacteria > Pseudomonadota > Alphaproteobacteria > Rhodobacterales > Rhodobacteraceae > CACKLF01. The sequence goes on along the minus strand of PBQX02000057.1, from coordinate 3,891 downwards.
GATTTGTTTGGTTCAAAAAAAATAATTGAAATTAAATTNCTTGGTTCNGGTCCAGGNAATAAAGGCTCTAAAGCTCTTAANGAATATTCTTTGGATCCTNATCCAAATAAATTACTAATTGTTTCTGCAGAAGGCCTAGATAANAAATCGCAATCTTCAGCCTGGGCCAANAGNCTAGAAGAAAANGGAATAATGGTAGTTGAAAACCCTATTCCTCTTAATTCAATGCCTAAATGGATTCAGAACCGAGCAAANGATTCAAATGTGCTAATAAATAATGATGCAGCTCAATTACTTTCAGAAAAAACTGAAGGCAACCTGTTAGCTGCTACTCAAGAAATCATTAAGCTTGCTTTNCTTTATCCAAATATAGAGATAGGTTTAAAGGAGATGGAAGATTCNATATCTAACGCATCAAAATATGGAATCTTTGATCTATCAAATGCATTTGTTTCAGGAAACAAAAATAGAACCTTTCAAATCATTGAATCACTTAAATCAGAAGGGACACAACCTACTCTTATTTTATGGGCCCTAACTAAAGAAATTAATAACCTCTATAAAGTTATGGAAGACAACTCAACAAAAAATATATGGGGGCCAAGGCATTATTTAGAAACTTTGACTAAGAGAGTTAATCAACTCAACAAAAAGAAATTAAAACAATCATTGTTAGAAATTGCAGAAATAGACGCGTCCATCAAAGGTCTTTCATCTAAAAATCCTTGGCAGGCAATTAGAGATCTAGCAATTACCTTTTAAGTCTTCTTCTAGGATTTTCAAGGCTTTATGCCAATAATATTCTTCTAATTCTTTTCTNGGTAAAACCTTGTTATCAACTTGGTGAACTGGTTGTATTTCTTTGGTAGAGCTAGTTACCCATATCTCATCGGCTTTATTCAAATCTTCTATTCTGACTTCTTTCTCTAATACTTTGAATCCTTCTTCTGATAATCTTTTCAAGANATAATTTCTAGTTACTCCTAGAAGTATATTTTGCTCTTTAGGTGGTGTAACAATTAAGTCATCAAAAACAAAGAAAAAATTAGACTTGGANCCTTCATTTATTTTCTCNCCATCATGAAATAAAATTTCNTCTGTGTCAGATTCATCTTCACGATGAAAGGGAATGATATTTGGAAGTAAAGTTGTTGCCTTTACATCGCATCTCTTCCAACGAATATCCTCTTCAAGTTTTACTTTTAAACCTTCNTTATGAGAGCTTCCTCGATAAGGGTTGATTTCTAATTCCGCTGAACTCATAAATAGAGTTGGTACAGTTGTGCTAGCAGAAACGTGNGATCTTACCGGATCTACCCCTCTTGTTATTTGAATATAGATAGCTTGATTTGAAAATTGATTCTTTTTAAGTAATTCCATTATCAATGGGTGTAAATCTTTTAGAGGATCAGGAATAGGAATGTTTGTGATTGATAATGAATTTTTTAATCTTTCTAAATGTTCNTCAAATAAGAAAAGTTTATTGTTGTATGAAGGAATAACTTCGTAAACACTATCGCCAAATAAAAAACCTCTATCAAAAGGAGANACTCTTACTTCCTCNTTAGGAATAAATTCTCCATTTAGATAGGTCCACATAAAGTAGTTAGTTACTCTTCAATCAAGAATCTATAGGTAAGAAGTTTAATGTTAGACCACGCTCTGCCAAAAAAACCTAACGAACTAACCTCTTCCATCGCTATAGCATCTACGGTAGCTAATGATTCTCCATCTAAAAGAAGATCTATTTTTCCAACTACTTGGCCTNTNCNAATTGGGGCTTGCAAATAATCGTTTAAAGAGATCTTTGGTTCTACTCTTTGGAAATCTCTNGGTGAAAGAGTNAGGTANAGATCTTCTCCAGAAGAAAGGTTNACCTGNTCCTCTTCNCCACCCCACACTTGNTCCTNTAANAAAGATAAATCTCTTGTAAGAATTTTTTTGGTCCTAAAATATCTAAATCCGTAATCTAATAGCCTTCTGTTATCAGTTAATCTTGCTTTCTCTGAAGAACTTCTAAGAGTAACTGAAATTAGCCTAGTATCATTTCTTACTCCAGAAGAAACTAGACAATACCCTGCGCTCTCAGTATGGCCAGTCTTTATTCCATCTATAGAATCATCTTGCCACAAAAGACTATTCCTATTTCTTTGTTTTATTTCATTAAAAGTAAAGTATTTTTCTTTATAAAGAGAGTAATGATCAGGAAATTTGTTAATTAGGTTTGTTGAAAGAATAGCTAAATCTCTTGCAGAAGAAAAATGTTCAGGATCTGGCCATCCACTTTCGTTTCTAAACTGAGTATTTTTTAAGCCCATTTCGCGAGCATATAAATTCATCAATTGAACAAATCCTTCTTCGGATGCGGCTACATGTTCTGCTATAGCACAACTTGCATCGTTTCCGGATTGAATAACCATACCCTTCATAAGATCAGACAGTAAAACTCTTGTGCCTTCTCTTATAAACATCTTAGATCCTTGTTTTCTCCAGCAATTCTCGCTTATAAAAACTTCATCAGATAAGCTCACAAAACCTTTATCAGCCTGATCAGCAGCAACATATCCTGTCATAATCTTAGTGATACTTGCTGGCTCTATTCTTTCATCTGCGCCCTTCTCCGCCAGAATCCTTCCAGAAATAGAATCCATTAAAATATAATTAGTTGCATTCAAAGAAGGAGGATCGGGAATAAAACTCTCCTCTGCTAATATGGATAAGGATAAGAAAAATAAGATTCCTGCTTTGATAAAGTTTAAAGGCTTAAACATACTAATTATTCCCACTATAAATATATTGATAAGGATCGACTAAATTCTATTACCGCCATAACGTACAACTTGCTTCTATTGTATCGAGATAAAGAGTAGTAATTATCAAAACCCAGCCAATGTTCATAACCATCATCTAGTTCAAGAGATATTGGAACAAATTTTAAATTTCCTGAAATCTTCTCCTTAGGTTCAAGGCCTATTCCATTTAATTCAATTAATGTCATGTAAGGTTTAAATTTTGAATTAAAGCTAGTTTGGCTAGATACACTTCTGGCCTCAATTGCTATTGGTGTATTAGGTCTCCACCTTCCTTTCTTGCTCAAGAAGTTAGCGACACTACCTATTGCATCAACTGGATTAGTTAAAATATCTCTTACTCCGTCTGAATCAAAGTCAACTGCGTACTTTCTATAACTATCAGGCATAAATTGACCGTACCCCATTGCTCCAGCAATTGAGCCTTCTAAAGATTCAGGGTTAAAACCTTCCTCTCTACTTAACAGCAAGAATTCTTCTAGCTGAACCTTAAAGAACTTTGATCTTCTTGGGTAATTAAACGAGAGCGTCATCAAAGAATCTAATACTCTAATGTTTCCCGTTATTCTTCCATAGCGAGTTTCTATACCTATTATAGAAGCTATTATTTCGGCAGGAACTCCATAAAGGTCTTCAGCTTTGTATAAATCTTCTTTATACAATTTTATAAATTCTTTGCCTGCAGAGATCCTAGAGTCTGATACCATCATTTCCTTATATCTAGACCAAGTCATTGTCCCTTCGGGCTGCCTATTCATAATCCTTACAACTTTTTCTTGATAAACGGCACTCCCTAAAAGTTTTAAAAGTTTGTCGCTTTCAAAACCATGCTTGTTAGATATTTCTTCTATATATTCTTTAACGTCGTCCCTTGAAGAATAATCAAAACTTTCGTTTGAAGAAATCTCAAGGCAAAGCATAGCCAGAGAAGCGAGTAGAATTGTTCCCTTATTAATCATCTAGATATCTTTTTCATCGATAAAATCACTCCAAAAGCAAGTAAATGAACCACTATCGAAGTGCCTCCTTGGCTTATTAAAGGCAGGGGCACTCCTACTACAGGGATTATACCTATAACCAT
>PBQX02000063.1:0-18415 GCA_002725175.2 Paracoccaceae bacterium | reverse complement strand
TAATCCAACAAGAAAGAATTAATAAAATGGGTTTTATTGAAATATTATTCAACCTTTTTGATTTATTAAAAGTTTTAAGGACAGTTTCGAATTATTGCTTGGCTTGGAAGCCAGACCTTATCATAACGATCGATTCACCTGAATTTTCCTTTCGTTTAAGTAAAAGGGTGAAAAAAATTTTGAAAACTACTCCCATTATTCATTATGTTATGCCAAGCATATGGGCCTGGCGGCCTAGGCGCTTAGAAAAAATTAGGAGTTTTGTTGACCATATTCTTGCGTTATTTCCCTTTGAACCTAAGCTGGCAGAAATTAATAAGATTTCTTGCGAATTTGTAGGCCATCCAGTTGTTTCAAAAAAAATTCCGGCTGTTCAAGATATTGTAGTTTTTCGCAAGAACCTTGGTATAGGTAACAATGTTCCCATTATGGCTGTTATGCCAGGTTCTAGGCGTTCAGAAATTAAAAATAATTTACCTATTTTTTTAGATACAATTAAAATGGTTGCAGCAGTATATACCGACTTGGTTTTTGTTATCCCAGCTGTTTCTGAGGTAGAGGAACTGGTAGTTAGTAAGGTATCTAAGTTCCGTGAGAAAACTGGTTTAAATGTTTTGGTGTTAAGTCAAAAGAGTTTTGACTTAGCTAACGATTTTGAGAATTTAAAATTTTCATTATTTAGGACTGCAGCAATTGCTCTGGCTGCCTCAGGAACGGTTGTTTTGGAATTGGCAAGGACAGGAGTTCCAATGGTAGTTGGGTATCGTGCACACTACATAAATGAGTTATTGATTAAGGCTCTTGTAAAAACCGAGAAGGCAAATCTTATTGATATAATTGCGAACTCTAATGAAATTCCTGAATTTATTTTTTCTAACTGTACGCCAGAAAATTTATCAAAAGCTATAAAGTTGTTGTTAAATGATTCTACATTAGCTGCTAAGCAGTTGGAGTTGTCTCGAAAAGTTATGAAATCACTTGGGTTTGGTGGTGCAAATCCGGGTGATAGGGCAGCTGAATCTGTAATTAATTTTGTAAAAAGTTATGAAAAAAAATCACCTTTGATTTAGCGGTTTGAATGACCTATATCCTGAGCCTAAGTATAATTGTCTCGGTCTTCCAATTTTATTGTCTGGGTGAGAGATCATCTCCTTCCACTGTGATATCCAGCCAACAGTTCTAGCTAAAGCAAAAATAGGAGTAAACATTGATGTGGGGAAGCCCATAGCATCTAAAATGATACCAGAATAAAAGTCCACATTTGGNTAAAGTTTTTTCTCTATAAANTATTCGTCTTCTAGAGCAATTCTTTCAAGTTCCTTAGCCACCTGNAGGGTNGGGTTGTTNTCAATACCTAGCAAATTTAAAACTTCGTCGGCACTTTCTTTCATTACNCTAGATCTTGGNTCAAAATTTTTATATACTCTATGTCCAAANCCCATAAGTCTAAAAGGNTCTTGATTGTCNTTTGCTCTNTTTATAAATTCGGGGATCCTATCTACTGTTTGAATTTGCCTTAGCATTTGCAAGCAAGCTTCATTTGCACCTCCATGAGCCGGCCCCCAAAGGCAGGCTATTCCAGCTGCAATGCAAGCGAATGGATTTGCGCCAGAAGAACTAGCAAGTCTAACAGTTGAGGTGGAAGCATTTTGTTCGTGATCTGCATGAAGAATAAATATTCGATCCATAGCCTCACTTAATATTGGATTTACTTCATAATCTTCCGCAGGAACTGCAAAACACATTCTTAAAAAATTAGAAGAATAATCAAGGGAATTTTGAGGGTAGATAAAAGGTTGNCCTTGAGAATATTTANATGCCCAGGCTACTATAGTTGGAAGTTTTGCTATCATCCGAACTGATGCCACTTCTCTTTGCCAAGNGTCAGAAATATCCACACTATCATGGTAGAAAGATGACATAGCCCCTTGAACTCCGCAAATAATNGCCATTGGATGAGCATCCCGTCTAAATCCTCGGAAAAAATTTGTCATTTGTTCATGAAGCATTGTGTGGCGCGTGATCCTTCCGGTAAAATCATCTAATTCCTCTTGATTTGGAAGATTTCCATAAAGCAGAAGATAGCTTACTTCCAGAAAGNTAGATTTCTTTGCTAATTCNTCTATTGAATAACCTCTGTATAGCAGCTGTCCTTCTATTCCATCAATAAAAGTTATGCTGCTTTCACAAGAGGCTGTAGACGTAAACCCAGGATCAAATGTAAAATNTCCAGTTTCTGCATAAAATTTCCTTATATCAANTACATTTGGACCCTCTGTAGATTCCAAAATTGGTAGATGAAANGTATNATCACCAATTGTTATTTTTGCGCNTTTGGTTTCTTTCATTATGTTNCCTTAATTGTTATGCCGTGCAAGATAGTCAGTTATTCTAGATTTAGAAGCATCATCTCCTAATAACATTAGAATATCAATAATCCCTGGTGAATTNTTTGAGCCAGTCAGAATTATCCTAAGAGGAATGCCAATTTCTTTAATAGGTATGTTATTATGTTTTATAAATAAATTCAAATTACCAAGCAATAAATCCCTGTTCCAGTTACCAGAAGGTANCTGCCTTANGTATTTTTTCACTAAAGTTATTTGTTTTCTGGTTAATTCAAACATATCTTGTTTTTGGTATAGTTCATTGTTTTGGCAGTGGATAAAAAACGAGTCCTCCANGATNTCTATTAACGTTTTAGCTCTGGACTTAAAAAACCCCAATCCATCCGATATAATATTGAAAACTTTTTGATAAAAGTCTTGCCTGTTTACTGAAAGAGCCCATTCATTTAACCATTCCTTCAATTCATTTGCAGTAGAATTTCTTATGTATGTGCTAGATAGATGTAATAATTTGTCTTTATCAAATCTTGCAGGTGATTTATTNAACTTCTTTAAGTCGAAATGCTTTATAGCATCATTTAAGGAAAAAACTTCTGTCTCTGGGTAGGACCATCCNAAGCCCAGAAGGTAGTTTATGACTGCTTTATTAGGGTATCCTTCTTGTTTGTAGCTTTCTATACCAAGTGCACCGTGCCGTTTAGAAAGTTTTGTACCATCTGAGCCATGCAAAAGAGGGATATGTGCAAAATTAGGCAACTTCCAGTTATTGGCTTCAAATATTATGGATTGGCGAGCTGCGTTTGTTAAATGGTCATCACCACGTATAACATGGCTTATTTCCATGTCTTTATCGTCGACAACTACTGAAAGCATATATGTCGGGTCATTATTTGANCTTACTAAAACAAAATCATCTAAAACATTGTTATTCCATACTATTTTNCCTTGAATNATATCTGAAANAATAGTCGANCCAGATATTGGCGCNTTGATTCTTATGACAAAAGGCTTGTTCTCAGTGGAAAGAGAATCTCGCCAGGGGGAAAGGAACCTTTTACCNGGGTTATTCCTTTCAAACTCCTCTTTACTAGCTCTATACTCTTCTTGAGATAAATAACAGCGNTAAGCGGTCCCTTTTTTTACCATCTCAGTTGCAACCTCAAGGTGTCTATTTTTTCTACTGTATTGACTTATTGGAGCAATATCAGGTTCTATTCCCAGCCAGGATAACCCTTCAAATATTGCAGTCTCAGCTTCTTTGCTCCACCGTTCTCTATCGGTNTCCTCTATTCTCAATAGGAACTTCCCTTTGTTTATTTTTGAAAACATAAAATTGAATAAAGCAGTTCTAGCTCCTCCTATATGAAGGTAGCCAGTGGGCGAGGGTGCAAATCGTGTGACTACAGNCAATAGAAATCCTTTATGCAGTGCTATGAAATATNTTTGANTAAGAACTNTTNAACTAATAAATAAAATTATTAATTATATCAATAATAATATCCCTAGTATGTTCTAAGTAAGCCTACTAATTTTCCTTGGATTTGCACTTCACTTGCTGGATAAACTTGATCATCAAAATCTATATTTTCCGCTTTAAGGTGAATTTCATTTCCGTTTTTAATGAATTTTTTNAGCGTAGCTTCTTGTCCAGAAATTAAGGCAACTACAATTTCACCATTATTGGCATATTTTTGTTCTCGAACCAAGATTGTGTCGCCATTTCGTATGCCGGCGTCTATCATAGATTCNCCTTTAACTTCCAATGCATAATGGTCACCGCTACCTATTAAATANCTCGGAACATCTAAATTTTGGGAAAAATCATTTATNGCCTCCAATGGTGAGCCAGCTGCTATTCTTCCCATCATGGGAACTTCTGACACGGCAGAATTATTATCCGAAATNCNTGTAAAAGGCTTATCACGGTCAATCATAATGACATTTTTTGAAGGGCTTTTAGTTTCGGTGAATCCAGCTGGATATTTTAAGATCTCAATTGCNCGAGCTCTATGGGAAAGTTTTTTTATAAAACCTCTTTCCTCCAGTCCGCTTATAAGTCTATGAATTCCAGACTTAGACTTAAGGTTTAATGCCTCTTTCATTTCGTCAAAGGAGGGAGCTACACCCGAATTTGTTACTTCCCTATGTATATAGTTGAATAGTTCCAATTGTTTTCTTGTAATCATAATAATCTCCCTATAAATGTTCTATAGGTGTTCACCTTTTGTGTCAACGTTTATATGCTTAATTTTATTATTTTAACTTTTCCTCCTTTTTTAACGGCTGGTGCATATTCCTCTCTCATAATTAGTGAATTAGCTTTATTTAGAATTGTTAGATTAGAACTGTCCTGATTCTTGAAAGGTTTAACGTAAGATTTGTTATTTTTTTGAATTAATTTGGAACGAATGAAATGTTTTCTATTGCCATTTGCTTCCATATCTTCAATCAATAGTGCTTCCTTAACGTTTAATGAATGGATATTGCCTTGCAACTTATCCAAGACCGGACCAATAAATAATTGAGAGCAAATAAGGGATGAAACCGGGTTTCCGGGAATTGAAAAAAATAAAGTATTACCTTTTTGTCCCGCCTTGAAAGGTTTTCCTGGCCTCATATTGACTTGAGTGAAAGAAAAAGTAATCCCAGCTTTTAAAGCCGCATCATAGACCAAATCATATTTCCCAACAGAGGCCCCTCCAATTGTTATAATCAAATCAAATTTAAGTGATTGTCTAATACTTTGGGTAATGGCGTCCTCTTCATCCTTTATGATTGGCTTTAAATAAGCTTCACCATTTTTGCTCTGTATAAAGGCTTTTAGACCATATGCATTTGATGAACTGATCTTGCAATTTTTTAATGAATTTCCTGGATATGANAGTTCATTTCCAATGCTAAGAATTGCAACTTTTGGTTTTTTTAAAACAGAAATTTTACCAAAATTCATGGCNGCAATTAGAGAAATTAAGCTAGGGCTTAANAGATTGTTTTTNTTTATTTTAAAGCCAGGCTTAAAATTAGNACCTTTTGATCGTATAAATTTNTCGNTGCTATNNAGAAACTTAAGATTATTTCCTATTTTTGATAATANATTTTCTTGNGGAATNATTTTATCCACTCCTTTTGGNATATTAGCACCTGTGAAAATTCTTACCGCCTCGCCTGGTTTCACATCCTTATAATAAGATTTTCCGGCTTGCACCTCNCCAACTAGCCTGTAGCCGTTTGTGCTGCCTTTTTTATAGGAATTAATTCCGTATCCATCCATTGATGAGCAGTCAGCAGGAGGTGAAAAATTTTTTGCGACAATGTCTTCAGCTAAGGTTCTTCCANAACTGTTTTCAATTGAAACTGTCTCTTTTCCGAGAGGCTTAATTAAACTCAAAATAATTTTGAGAGCTCGTTCCTGAGATACTTTATTCATGGTTCAAGCCNTATAATTACCTGACTTCCCACCTTTTTTTTTAACAAGCTTTATTTCGCTAATGGTGGCGCCTTTATCTACAGCTTTTATCATNTCATAAACCGTTAATGCAGCGACGCTTACAGCAGTTAATGCTTCCATTTCAACACCTGTATTATAGACGGTCTTACTTTTCCCTATTACCTTTAATTTAGTATTTTTGTGATCTATTCTAAATGTTACATTTATAGAAGTTGTAGGAATAAGGTGGCATAATGGAATTAGTTCATGAGTTTTTTTTCCAGCCATTATGCCCGCTAATTGGGCCACAGCTAAAACATTTCCTTTTTTAGANNTTTCCTTTTCTAGCAATAAAAATGCTTTTGAACTCATAGTAACAAATGCTTCTGCTTCCGCCTCTCTGGAAGTATTTTTCTTTAATGATATATCTACAAATTTCGCGTTTCCACTTTTATCTAGGTGAGAAAATGTCATTTTAAAATACTACTTTACTAGATAGTTTAATTCTGCGGTGATATTGTTGCTTTTCATTAATGTCTCTCCCATTAGAAAGCCGTGTGTTCCAATTTTTGCTAATTCATCTAAGTGGATTCGGTTCGAAAGGCCACTCTCAGATATTAATGTTTTTTTTGGTTTTAAGTAAGGAGCCAAATCTTTTGTTAAAGATGTGTCAGTTTTAAAAGTATGNAAGTTTCTGTTATTTATACCTATTAAAGGAGANTTCATATCATTAGCCACGCTTAGTTCATCTTTATTATGGATTTCGATTAAAACTTCTAGGCCAATAAGAAGAGCAAAATCTTCTAAATCCCTGGCTTGAGAAAAATCTAAGGCCGATAAAATGAGAAGTACGCAGTCTGCACCAATAACTTTAGATTCTAGTAATTGATATTCATCAAATATAAAATCCTTTCTAAGAATAGGTAGATTGCTTNCTGACTTAACTTCGATAAGATCTTTCTCACTTCCCATAAAAGAAGGGCCATCTGTTAAAACAGATATACAGCTTGCTCCACCCCTTTCGTATTCTTTTGCAATATTCAAAGGGTCAAAATTTTCCCTTATTACTCCTTTGGATGGGCTTGCTTTTTTTATCTCNGCAATTATGGAATGGGTTTTTCCTTCCTTGTTTAAAATTGCCTTAAGGAAAGGACTTTTCTGATTTTTATCGGTAATTCTTTCCCTAAGCTTCGAAGCCGGATTAACTTTTTTTTTCTCAGAAATTTCTACAAGCTTATATGCTTTAATTTTTTCAAGAATTGTTTGAGCCATTATAATCTCTATTTGTAAAATCAACTAAAGCTTCGAGTTTTAATTTCGCGCTCCCAGAATCTATTGACTGCTTAGCTANCTCTGCTCCTTTNATTAGGGTTTTTGCTTTACCTGAAATAACGAGAGCAGCTGCAGAATTAAAAATTACACTATCTCTATAAGCTGAGGACACACCACCCAGAAGGGATAAAAGAGCATTTTTATTGTGTTCTGGCGATCCTCCAATTATCTCTTTCAGATTTCGAACTTTTAATTCGGCATCGTTCGGATGGATTTTAAATTCTCTTATTGAGCCATTATCAAGTTCTACGACATCAGTGTCGCCGCTTATTGAAATTTCGTCTGTTCCGTCACTGCCATGTACAAGCCAGGCCTTTTTCGTACCTAATTTTTTTAGTGTTTCCGCCATTGGTATAAGTAAATTTTTATCATANCAACCTGTGAGTTGAAATTTTACACATGCAGGATTGGTAAGTGGACCCAGTATATTAAAAATCGTGCGTATTCCTAGCGCTTGCCTGGTTGGCATAACATTTTTCATTGCTGGATGGTGAGTGGGTGCCATCATAAAACCAATACCAATAGTATTAATCGACGTTTCCACCTTAGAGGGTAGAATTTTTATATTTACACCACTTTGAGCCAAAACATCAGCNGCTCCTGATAAAGAGGATAAATTTTTATTTCCGTGCTTGGCCACAGTTACTCCGCATCCCGCAACGACTAAAGCTGAGGCTGTAGAGATATTTAAGGTTCCTTTGCCATCACCACCTGTTCCCACTATATCAATAGATTTTTCTGGGGCATTAACTTTATTACAGGCGTTTCTCATTGCTTTAGCGGCACCAGCAATTTCCTCGACACTTTCGCCTCTTGTTGAAAGCGCAACTAATAATCCAGCAATTTGGGCTTCAGTAAATTCTCCTGCCATTATTGCGGCAAAGGCTGATTCAGTGTCCTCAAGGGATAAGCTAGAGCGTATAGCTTTTGAAATAATTTCTTTCGCATTAATCTTCATTGGAGTCTTCAATATGAATTAAGTTACTAATTATCATCTCACCTAAATTTAATGCTATTGATTCTATATGGACTTGTACACTAAAAATCATTTGCTTTTTTACTTTGCCTATAATTTTCATATAATATTTTGATTGCGTCTCTTAGAACCGGGACAAAATATTATCTATGGCAACCGAATTAACATCAATTTCAACATTTTCTCTCAAAGAATTAATAAAATAATACCCAATGTCATTCTGTATCTGAGAGCGGAGGTTTTTTTGAATCTTTAAAATGATAGATTTGGTCAGTTCACTTGTTTCNTCAAACTCCAAAATATCTGTCAGCTGAAATAAGGTCAGCTTTCCATCCACAATATTGGAANAAAAGCCGTATTTTTTCTCAATTTTAAATANATTTTCAACAATTTCTGAGGTCAGCGTAGCATTGGAAAAGGACCGATCTATATCATTAAAAATCTCTTCCTTAAATTCCTCTAATGTAGGTTTTGCTGATAATGAAGAATTTGAAAAGTCGGATTGTGTAGACTCAGATATAGTCCTTAGTTTTTGATTAATTCTTTCTAATGCAAGCTGATCGAATATTTTATCCTTAATTTCATCAAATTCTGGGATATAGCTATCACGAATATTTTCTAATTTTGCCGTAATTATTGAACCGTTAGGAAGTCTTAAAATATCAGAAGGGTATTCTTCTAAGGATGCTAAAAATCTCTTAAATTCAGGATTTTCTAGATAGTTGGGTAGCGTTGCAGTGCTATTATAGTTTAATTCTTTCTGCTGAAAGGGTCCTAATTTCTTAAGGTCTTCAAAATTAGCACCGGCGGCTATTTCCTCGTTTGCGTCGTTTATGATATTATCAATTCTGTCATAGCTTTTTTCATAAGAGAGCTTGGTTTTTATATTATCTCTCAGTTCCTCAATAGTTGGCTTAAATGCAGGCTGAAAATCATTGACTCGATAAATTGCGTAGCCAAGTCCACTTTTTAGCGGTCCAATTATATCACCTTTCTCAGAGCTCTCTATTTGTTCTCTGGCACTTTCTTCAAATTCGTTTATTCTTAGAAATCCTAAATTTAGATCTTCTGGACNTAATTCTTTTTCCTGNCCAAGTTCATCAAAAGAAGTTTGCCCAATAGTAATCCTTTTCAATGAATCTAAAGCCTCAGCTTCCAATTTGAAAATCATTCTATCTACATTGTAGGCAGCCTCCCTTTCAATATTAGAAATGTTATCTTCATAAAATTGAGTTATTTCANCATCCTGTATTTCAATTTTTTCAGCCATGTCTTTTACGCTTAAGATCGCGTAGGAAATTTCTNAAGTTTCGGGNACCNTGAAAGTTTCCAAGTTATTTTGATAAAAATCCTTTTGTTCACCAGTATCAATGCGGTAAGAGTTTTTTGTATCAGAAAGATCGAGCGTAAAAGCTAACCCACTTCTTTTTTCTAAAATATATTTCGCAAGTAANTTTACTATAAAAGGATTTCTGNTCTGGCTAGATTNNTGAACTCCTAAAAGAAGTGAACTGCTGAGTTCATTTCTTATTAAGTCTTCATATTCATTTAATTTTAAGCCTGCTCTTGAAATAGCTGATTTGTAAATATCTTTGCTAAATGTTCCAGAAAGATCATGAAATGTTTTATCCCTCAAGATAATCTCAGAAACAGCTAAGTCACCTCTAGATAGTCCGATTCTTTTTAGACTGCTTTCTAGAATTTTGCCATTTATTAACTTTCCTAATACTACTTGAGGAATTCCTAAAGATTTGGCTTCGTCTATAGAAATATCNTTTCCTAATTGTTGNCTATAAAAGCGCAATTCTTGCTGGAATGATCTGGCAAATTCTTGAGCGGAAATTTTGCTTTTTCCCACCTTAGCGATTGTATTACTATTTCTACCTACCAATACATCAGTTATNCCAAAGCCTAATAGGCCTAACAATAGGAAGCCAACCAAAATCCAGGCAAAAAACTTTCCAATAGAAAATTTCATTAAACCCTCACAAATAATTGGTATGTTCTAAACAACACTGACAAGCTATGCAAGTGGTCATATCATTTCCAGTCAATTTGCCTTAATCGGTTGCAAAATTCTATTATTTCAGAATTTTCTATGTTAGCAAACGCTACTCTGAAAGTTTTTTGAAGATTAAGGTCTNCTTTCGGCCCAAACATTGTTCCTGGTAGAATAAGTGTTGATGCTTCAAGTAACATTTTCTCAACTACCTTTTGTGCACTGTTGGAGGCTTCATATCTTAAGTAAGCAAAGTATGCTCCACTACTAATTATCTGCCAATTTTNTATATCAACAAAATTCTCTAAAAGAGTGACCTGTCTTTCAAGTATTTTATCTCTCTCATCTGATAGAAACTTATCTAATTTTTGTAGACCAAATAAAGCTGCTTTTTGTCCAATAGGATTTGGACAAATTGATACTGTATCTAGAAATTTTTCTGCATGNNCTAAATATCTACTNCTTGATATCATTAACCCCACTCTATGACCTGTAAGCCGATAAGATTTTGAAAATGAATACAGGTGAATATACCAATCTCGCCAGTCACTAATTTTAAAAAGGTTGTGTGGAGCACCTTTTTCTGAACGAAAATCCTTGTAAGTTTCATCAACTATCAAAAATAAGNTATTTTCCTTAACAAATTGNGCGCATTTCNTGAGTACTTCTTCAGAATATTCCTTTCCGGTTGGATTGTTTGGCGTAACGAGAACCAGTGCTTTTGTATCTTGGTCAACTAGTTCTTGAAGCTGATTGATGTCAGGCTCTAAATTTTCTGTGCATGGCAAGGGTAAANCTTCAATTCCCTTTATGTCGAGCCACATCTTGTGGTTAAAATACCACGGCACCGGCAGTATGATCTTATCTCCAGGTTTTGCAATTATAGAAATAGCAGTACAAAAAGCCTGATTACACCCTGATGTTATCGCGACTTCGTTTGGNTGGATTTCTGCGTCATAAGTCGCAGTCCATTTTTTACTGACCTCTGTTCGNAGTTCGTTCAAACCTAATACAGNCCCATANGTGTGTGAGCTTATCGAATTTAAAGAATTCTTAATGTCGTCAATAAGCTCTTGAGGAGGGGCTTCAATTGGGGCGGCTTGACTCAAATTCATTAAGCTTAATGCAGGGTTTAATTTACCTTCGTCAATCCATCTTCTGGCCTCCATAACTGGTGGCGTACTTGTATTGGTTAAAAGTTCCGAAAGTAAAAATTCTCTATTGGCCATAGGACTATTTTTTTAAATGATCTTTATAATNCTATTTATCATGGTGAAAAACAGAAAGCGATTACTTTAATATAGTTGGCAGTTAAAAAACACTAAAATGCATAATAATTAAATTAATTAAATATAGATTTTAAACATCTAGATCATCTGCAAATCTAGCGTTTTCTTGAATAAACTTAAATCTTTTTTCTGGAGATTTNCCCATTAAATCTTGTATTAAATTGTTAGCTTGATGCTCTAAAGAATTAGTTACTTTTATAAGTCTTCTGTTCTTAGGGTCCATAGTTGTTTCTTTCAACTGTTTAGGATTCATTTCACCTAAGCCTTTAAATCGACTTATTTCAACTTTTCCGTTACCTCCTATTCCATTAGAAATTATCTTATCGCGCTCCTCTAAATCCAAAGCATANGCATATTTCCCACCNTGAGAAAGTCTAAATAAAGGTGGNGATGCCATATAAAGANACCCTTTTTCTATAAGTTCAGGCATTTCTGAAAAAAAGAAAGTCATAAGAAGGGTGGCTATNTGCGCGCCATCAACATCTGCGTCAGTCATAATTATTACCTTGCCATATCTGATGTCCTCTAGCGAAAATTGATTTCCGGTTTTAACTCCTAATGCCTTGCAAAGATCATCAAGCTCTTGGTTTGCTACCATTTTATCTGAGGATGCATTCAATACATTAAGTATTTTCCCCCTAAGAGGTAAGATAGCCTGATTTTTCCGATCNCTGGCTTGTTTTGCACTACCTCCNGCACTATCTCCTTCAACAATAAAAATTTCTGACAAATCTCTATTTTTATTTGAGCAATCAGCNAACTTTCCAGGAAGTCGCAGCCTTTTAATAGCAGTTTTCCGTTGCGTTTCCTTTTCAGCTCTTCTCTTTAATCTTTCTTCTGCCCGTGTAGACAAATATATAAGAAGGTCTTCGATGCCNTTGGGNTTTATAGATAGCCANGTTTCAAATCTAGATTTAACTGAATTTTCTACCAACTTTGTTACTTCAACAGTGGATAATCTATCTTTCGTTTGTCCAACAAAGTTGGGATTTTGAATAAAAACTGATACCAACGCGCAGGAACAAGATTGTATATCCTCTTTTGTAATTTGATTTATCTTTTTAAAATTAATCAAATCACCATATGANCTTAACCCTTTTAAGATTGCATTCCAAAAACCTACCTCGTGCGTTCCTCCTTCCGCTGTTGGAATAGTATTGCAAAAAGAGTGGATAAAAGGATNAGCTTGCGGGGTCCAGTTAATCGCCCATTCGCATGAACCAGCTGTCTGATGTGTCTTAGAGCCTGAAAACTCTACTTTTTCGCCAAATGATGCTGAAAAGAAATTTGTATAATTTCCTATTTCAGTTTGGAGGTAATCTCTAAGCCCTCCAGGAAAGAAGAATACTTCTTTAACTGGAGTTTTTTCAGAGTTTGAGAATTCTTTAGCACAAATCCATGTGATTTGGACTCCTGAAAATAAAAAAGCTTTTGATAAGGCTAACTCTCTAAGTTTTTCAGGTTCAAAAGTAGCAGTTTCCCCAAAAATTTCCGCATCAGGNTTAAATCTTACAGATGTTCCTGAGGCTTTTTTATTTGTAGAGTCAGTTGCCATTTTTGATATGGGCACCCCTCTTGAAAAAGTTTGAGTATAACAATTGCCGTTTCTATTTACGTTTATCTCCATATGTTCTGACAGGGCATTGACAACAGAAATGCCAACTCCATGGAGGCCACCAGAGGTTTGATAGTTTTTATTGTTAAATTTNCCACCAGCATGAAGNGTGCAGAGAATTACTTCCANTGCTGATTTATCAGGAAATTTAGGNTGNGGATCAACGGGAATTCCTCTGCCATTATCTGTTATAGTTAGTGAATGATCTTCATTNAGGCGTATTTCTATCTTGGTTGCAAATCCAGCTACAGCCTCATCCATAGAGTTNTCTATTACTTCAGCTGCCAAGTGATGAAGNGCTCTACTATCTGTTCCNCCAATATACATTCCAGGTCGCAGTCTTACGGGCTCTAATCCCTCTAAGACCTCTATAGAGGATGCATCATAATTCGTCGNTTCTGGAGCATTGAATAGGTCCAAATTATTTGCCGNGTTATCTGTGCTCATTGCCAAAATTATTTATATTATTATCTATATATTGCGTATAGATATATATATATTAATATATTTAGTAAATGTTAAATAATANGGANAATANAATTTACCNATTTACTAGNTTAAAGAATGTTAGAAAAAATAATTAACAAAACCTTGCCAATTTANCCATGGTCAGACCCTAGGCTAATAAAATTGCCAGGAACAAATAGGTTGGGGCAAGAGCCATTATTTTTGATGTGTGATCGGTTTAAGGAGCAGATGGCACTGAGAGATTACTTAGTTAANGCTAAGGCTGAGAAGGTATGCTTAGCGAATCTTGAAACTGAGGATATTTTGCATGAATGTTTGGATTTTATTATTCGATGTATCAAAAAAAACCCAAGATATCAGGTGTGCGAGAATTCTGTCATAAGGCCCGATAATGTTGAAATTGACTTGAATAAGCAAACACCANTAGAAAACATTGGTCGATTGATTCAGGAAGATATTCTGATACATCAATTTGATTTGCAGGAGAAGCGATATAAGTTGATCGCAGGGGCATTGTGTTTTCCTTCTTTTTGGACTTTATCCCAGAAAATGGGAATGAATTTGGATAGAATACATAAGCCTGTTCCAGAATATTCTGAAGATATAGCAAAAAGAGTTGATAGGTTGTTTGTAGGCCTNAGNCCTGAAATGCCAATATGGAGAGCAAATTGGACAGTAAAAAATAATACCAANCTTTATATGCCTTTATTGGAAGAAGACGTTCTGCCAGAAGCGTTTAATTTAGAGAAGGATTGGTGGATTAGAGTTGAGAGGCAGACCTTTAATAAACTTCCGTTAAGTGGTGCTGTATTATTTGGAATTCATACCTATGTAGTTTCTCCAAANTCACTTGANAAAGTTCAATTGGAGAAACTGTTAGAGAAACTGAAATNAAAAACGCTTATTCATCATCATAAAGTTTAAACTTAGCTAACTTTAGCAAGAATAATACATCATAAATTCGACGGGGTGGGGTGTATGTTCATAGTTATGAATTTCTTCCCATTTTAGTTCCATATAGCCTTCTAGTTGATCTTTAGTAAAAACATCTCCAGCTAATAGGTACTGATTGTCCTCCTCGAGAGCTTTGATGGCCTCTCTAAGACTCCCACAGACTGTAGGNATGGAAGATAGCTCTTCTGGAGGAAGGTCATATAAATCCTTATCAGAGCTCTCTCCAGGATGAATTTTGCTCTTAATCCCGTCTANTCCGGCCATAAGAAGTGCTGAAAAACATAGGTATGGNTTGGAGGACGGGTCAGGAAATCGAGCCTCTACCCTCTTTGCCTTAGGNGATTCAGCCCAAGGAATTCTTACGCAACCCGANCTATTTCTTGCAGAGTAGGCCCTCAGAACNGGNGCTTCAAATCCTGGAATTAGTCTTTTGTATGAATTAGTAGAAGGGTTTGTTATAGCATTCAAAGATTGTGCATGNTTAAGTATTCCTCCAATAAAAAATAAAGCCTCATCGGAAAGGTCTGCATACTTATCTCCCGAAAATATTGGTTTGCCCAATTTTGATATTGACATATTTACATGCATTCCTGTTCCGTTATCTCCGGCAATAGGTTTTGGCATNAAAGTAGCGGATTTCCCATACGCATGGGCTACATTTTGTATTATATATTTATACTTTTGCAATTCGTCAGCTTGCTTGGTTAGGGTGTCAAAAATCATTCCTAATTCATGCTGACANGACGCCACCTCATGATGATGTTTGTCGACTTTCATTCCAATTCTTTTCATGGTGGAAAGCATTTCTGATCTAATATCTTGTCCTGCGTCTGTTGGGTTTACTGGAAAGTATCCTCCCTTTATGCCTGGTCTATGACCCATATTCCCCATGTCATATTCAGAATCTGAATTCCAAGAAGCATCAACTGCATCTACCTCATAGCCCACCTTATTTATTGAATTGCTCATTTTTACATCATCAAACAGAAAAAACTCCGCTTCAGGGCCAAAATAGGCTACATCTCCTATTCCAGTTGATTTAAGGTATTCCTCTGCCTTTTGAGAAGTGCTTCTAGGGTCTCTATCGTAAGCCTGACCTGTATCAGGTTCAGCAACACTGCAGTGCAAGCATAATGTATTTTCTGCATAAAAAGGATCCAGGTAAGCAGACGAGGGGTCTGGCATTAATTTCATATCCGATTGATCAATTGATTTCCACCCTGCGATTGATGAGCCATCAAACATCCATCCGTCAACAATTAAATCTTCATCTACTTGATCAGCCAATACTGTCACATGTTGAAGCTTGCCTCTTGGNTCAGTAAATCTCATATCAACATATTCTATTTCGTTCTCTTTAATATTTTTTAATAACTTNCTGATTTCACTCATTTTATATTCCTTATTAGTGGCATTTAACTTTAAATAGCTTCTTCGTCAATTTCTCCAGTTCGAATTCGTACTGCTTTTTCGATTGATGAAACAAACACTTTCCCGTCGCCGATTTTACCAGTTTTTGCAGCTGACAATATCGCATCAATTGCCGGGTCAAGCATCTTATCAGGGATAACTACCTCAATTTTCACTTTTGGTAAAAAATCAACAATATATTCCGCACCTCTGTAAAGTTCTGTATGGCCCTTTTGCCTTCCAAATCCTTTGGCCTCGAACACGGTTAACCCCTCTACTCCAATCTCTTGAAGTGCTTCTTTGACCTCGTCTAGCTTGAAAGGCTTAATTATGGCTTCTATTTTTTTCATGATACTATCACCTAATTTTATAAAATGCTTATATGCTCGATCTAAATATTAGTGTAGTTTTTTTGTGGAAACTGGCAAAATTAAAATATAATTTGCATAAATATTAGGCAATAATAGTGATAATTTTAACTTTATATGCCTAAAATGTTGGTGCGTGTACGCCTACATTGTTCTTTAATGCCTTTTCTAAAATAAACTCAGCACAAGCTAGGTCTTGGGCTGCTAGTCCCATTGATCTATATAAAGTAATGTCTTCTTTGCTTTCTCTACCGGCCTTTTCTCCTTCTATTATTTCACCAATTTCAGCTTTAATATGGNTTTCATTAATGGTTTTTGCCTTTATNGCTTCAATTATTTCCTTAGCTTGTGCAAAAACTGACGGTTTATAGTCAACAAATACCTTNGACTTAAGTAGGACAGTTTCGTCAATTTCTTGAAATATTGGAATTGATGCTCCCACAGCATTAATATGGGTACCGTTTTGAATCCAATCTCCAAAAATTANNGGATCTTTTGAAGAAGTNACCGTGCATATAATNTCTGAATTACCAACTATTTTATCAGCTNTATCATGTGCTTCGAAAAGGATCGAAGGATAGATCGGNGCCATCTTACCTATAAGGTTTTCTGCTTTATATTTGGTTGTTCCTACAACATTAATATTTTTAATAGGCCGAACCAAGGGGATACTTTTTATATGAAATTCTGCTTGTTCACCACTTCCAATAATAGTCATAGAAGTAGCGTCTTTGATTGCTAGATGCTTAGTCGCAACGGCAGTGGCTGCAGCTGTTCTCACTGCCGTTAAAGCATCTGCATTGATGGCTGCTGTTGGCATGCCCGTCTTTGGATCAAAAAGAAGCATTAGGCCTATATGTGACGATAATCCCTTAGACGGATTTTCAGGGAAAAGGCTCAATACTTTTATGCCATATGTATCCTCAGAACCTAGTGCGCCAGGCATGACACCTAGTTTTCGCTCTTGACCCAAATCCATAACAGTTCGCAATGGCAATAGCGGTTTTCTTTTTGAAACAGAAACCATCGTCTTTTCAACAATATTAATTGCATCATTTTGAGTGATTAAATCAAATACATTTTCTGCTGACAATATCCTCATATAAATCCTTTGTTCATTTAAACTTCAAAGTAATACTTATCTCATATGGTCTTAATAGTCGTTACCGTTAAGTATGCTCGCATAGGTGGAAAAGTCTATATTTCCGCCAGATACAATAGAAACTGTATTTGTCCCGGAAAATCTGGGGTTCATGCCTGCGGCAACAGCTACTGCCCCAGCACCCTCAGAAATTAAGGATAAATTTTTTGCTAAGGACCTTAAGGCCGCCGCCGCTTCAGAATGCGAAACAACAATAACATCATCAACTAACTTGTCTAAAAGAGGCCACATTTCCCTCAAAACTCCATTAGAACCAATTCCGTCCACCCAACTTTTTCCGCGCTCTACCTTTACAGGCTTTCCAGCCTTTTTTGCAGCGGTCAATGGGGTTGATGATTCAATTTCACAACCTATTATTTTCCCAGTAAATCCAGAAGCTCTTGCAGCTAAGGCAATTCCAGAAATTAAACCCCCACCTCCAAAAGGAACAATGATATTTTCGATTTTAGGAAGTTGTTTTACTACTTCTAACCCTACACTACCATTGCCCAAAATAACCGAAAGCTCAGAAACTGGATGGATAAACAGTCCCTTATCATGTGAATTTCTTGTCATCATTACACGCCACCATTCATCAAAGTTTACTATCTTCACATCTGCTCCTAATACCTCTAAGGCCTTTATTTTTGTTTTTGAAGATGTGTCTGGAGCTATGACTTTCAAGGAAATATTTCGGGAAAAAGCTGCTTTTGCTAAGCCTTGGCCAAAATTTCCAGCACTAGCTGTTACCAATCCATTTTTTAGCTGTTCACTTTGAATATTTTCTAAAGCGTAAGATCCGGCTCGGATCTTAAATGAACCAACAGATTGTAAGCATTCCGGTTTAATAAAAAGGGTGTTATTTTTTGTTTTCATTGATAACATAGGTGTTTCGATTGCGTCTTTGGAAATTTTATCTCTGGCCACTTTAAAGTCATTTAATGTGGACTGAAATGCCAACTCTGACAAATTTGAATCTTCCAAATGTGCACTCCTAAACATATGTCTTATTGATTTTTAGATATATTTCATTGATTTTTCAATGATCATTAGAAAACCTTTATAAAAGCTTTCAAAATTTAGAGAAA
>PBQX02000019.1:0-47383 GCA_002725175.2 Paracoccaceae bacterium | reverse complement strand
GAAAGCCCCAATAAGCAATCCAATCAAAGTAACCAAGACTAAATACACCTCTACTGCTATTGCCGAAAAATTCTGTAAATGCATCAGTTCACCATTGATTGCCCAGCAAAGTAATTGATAGGCCTTGACTTCTTATAAGTTGACCTAACTGTATTTCAGAATTGAAATTATCAATTAATAAACTTACTGAACTAGAAGTTAAATCCAAAATTAAATACGGAAAAATTCCAAAAAAAACTGTCATAAATGCCAACGGGATAAAAACAACCATCTCCTTAAGTGATAGATCTGGCATAGATTTAAGATTTGCTTTAATTAAATTACCAAAAATAATTTTCTTATATAGAGACAGCCCATAGGCCGCCGACAATACTACACCAAGTAATGCTGCTGCAACAAACCAAGGCTTGACCTTAAATGCTCCTAGAAGGGATAAAAATTCGCCGATAAACCCAGATGTACCAGGCAAACCTACATTGGCCATTGTGAATAGCATAAAAAACAAAGCGTATTTTGGCATATTACTTACTAGGCCACCGTAATCATTAATTAACCTTGTCTTTGTGCGGTCATAAATCACGCCTACGCAAAAAAATAGGGCAGCAGAAATTATTCCGTGGCTAATCATTTGAAA
Organism: Paracoccaceae bacterium; assembly: GCA_002725175.2. Classification (GTDB taxonomy): domain Bacteria; phylum Pseudomonadota; class Alphaproteobacteria; order Rhodobacterales; family Rhodobacteraceae; genus CACKLF01. Next base: position 46,749 of record PBQX02000019.1, on the reverse strand, counting down.
TATTGCCCCGTCTATTCCCTGATGGTTCATTGAGAAAATTCCAATGGTAACAAACCCCATATGCGCAACCGAAGAGTAGGCAATCAATTTCTTAATATCATCTTGCACCAAGGCAACAAGAGATGTGTAAATTATTGCTATTACTGAAAGTAAAAATACTGCGTCTTGCATAATAATTGACGCTTCAGGAAATAAAGGCAGACTAAACCGTAAGAACCCATACCCCCCCATTTTTAACAATATCGCTGCTAAGACCATGGATCCACCTGTTGGAGCCTGAACATGAGCATCAGGTAACCATGTATGGAATGGCCACATAGGCATTTTTACAGCAAAACTGGCAAAAAATGCGAGCCACAATAAAGTTTGTACGCCTCCAGATACGCTTATACCAAAAAGATAAAAAGGATCACTAGGAACAATAAACTCATGCAACTTTTCAATATCAGTAGTGCCAGATATGGTAATCAAATAAACTATCGCTACAAGCATAAGGATAGAACCTAATAGAGTATACAAGAAAAACTTAAAGGTTGCGTAAATCCTTTCCTTTCCTCCCCAAATTCCTATGATAATAAACATTGGTATAAGGCCTGCTTCAAAAAATACATAAAATAAAATGATGTCTAGCGCACAGAAAACCCCAATCATTAGGCTCTCAAGAAATAAAAAGGCCACCATATAATCTTTCACCCTATGGTCAACATTCCAACTGGCGACAATCACTAAGGGCATTAAGAAGGTTGTCAAAATAACGAATGGTAATGAAATTCCGTCAACACCGATCTTGTACCTGAGTCCAGCAATCCAACTTCTATCTTCTAGAAATTGAAATCCATCTCCTGAAGGATTAAATTGAAAAACTAATGCAAGAGAAATTATGAATGTGGCTAATGTTGTTACCATTGTAAGAACTTTGATATTTTGGATAGACTCTTTTTTATCCTCATTTCCAAAAATCATCAGAGTGGTTGCGCCAATCAAAGGAAGAAAAATTACGAAGGAGAGTAAATAAGTCATTAGTAAGCAACCACATAAATTATTAGCAAGGCAGTGACACTTACAAGACCTATAATCATCGCGAAAGCATAGTGAGTTACAAACCCAGTTTGAATAAATCCCGCTTCCTTTGACATTTTTGGTATAAAATTTAATGAAACAAGGTTTAAAAACTTGTTAATTATTCCTCCGTCAAAATTTATCCAAAAGAAACGTCCAATTCGTTCAGCCGGAGTAACAAATATAACCTTATATAATTCATCAAAAAACCATTTTTTATACAAAAAGGTATGCAAATTTTTATGCTGATTATAAATCGCATTCATTAGTCTTTGATTGAAAAGATAACAATAGGTCGACAAAACTAACCCAATGATCATAGCAATAAATGGAGAAAGTTTGACCCAAGCTGGAACGTAGTGAAAGTCATGCAAAATATGATTAGACTTTGCAACATATATTGACTGACCGAAAAAACTTTTTGCATCGTGACCTACAAATTGCTCATAGAATATTAAACCTACAGAAATTGATCCAAAAACCAGTATTATTAAAGAAACCAGCATTGTAATTGGACTTTCATGGATCTTATTATAGCTATTCACATCTCCAGAAAATTTACCAAAAAAGGTAACAAAAATTAACCGCCAACTATAAAAGCTTGTCATTACAGCAGCAACAATCAAAACCCAGAAAGCATAAATTGATACGCTTGTTTTTGAGGCATAAACTCCCTCTAAAATAGCGTCTTTCGAAGCAAATCCTGCAAAGCCTATTTGGAAATTAAATAGATCATATGCAAATGGAATTCCAACCCCTGTAATGGCTAAGGTGCCTATTAACATAGATAGGAATGTATAGGGCATTTTTATTCGCAATCCACCCATCTTAAAAATATTTTGTTCATGGTGCATTCCATGTATAACGGAACCTGCTCCCAAAAAGAGCAATGCTTTAAAAAATGCATGTGTAAACAAATGAAACATAGCAGCTTGATAAAAACCAATTCCAGCAGCAACAAACATATATCCCAATTGGGAGCATGTAGAATAAGCAATAATTCTTTTAATATCAGTTTGCACTAAAGCAACACTAGCCGCAAAGAAAGCAGTAGCCGTTCCAACTACAGTAATAACACTTGTGGTTATTGGAGTTAATTCCAATATCGGCGAGATCCTGCACACAAGAAAAACTCCTGCAGTTACCATGGTAGCTGCGTGTATAAGAGCAGAGACAGGCGTGGGACCTTCCATCGCGTCTGGTAACCATGTATGCAAAAAGAGTTGAGCAGATTTTCCCATGGCGCCGACAAACATAAAAAATGCAAATAATTCCAGCTGTACATAGTTAGATTCTGCCATCTCCTTTGCATCCATAAAAATTTGATCGAAATTAATATTGCCAAATAAATAGAAAAGTCCAAAAATACCTAATGCAAACCCAAAATCCCCTACTCTATTTACAATAAATGCTTTTATCGCAGCAGAGTTGGCAGCCGATTTTTTATAATAAAATCCTATCAAAAGGTATGACGCAAGCCCTACACCTTCCCACCCAAAAAACATTTGTAGAAAATTATCTGCTGTTACAAGCATCAACATCATGAAAGTGAACAGAGATAAGTAGGCAAAAAATCTTGCCTTATATTTTTCGGATTGTTCCCAATGCTCGTCATGTGACATATAGCCAATAGAATACAAATGAACCACAGAGGAAATTGTTGTAATTACCACAAGCATAACTGAGTTGAGCTTGTCGAATCTTAACATCCAAGATATTTCTAGGTCTGCAGATTTTATCCAATCAGACAAAAGAACTTTAACTATTGTTCCTTCAGGATAAGTAAAAAATATTACCCATGAAAGTGTGCAAGATATCGCGAGAAGAAAAGTTGCAAAGAGCGTAACAAATTTTTCACCTAAAAACCTATATAAAAAACCTGCTACCAGAGCCCCTAGTAAAGGTAAAAAAGTTATACTTTGCAGTAGCAAAAGCTATCCCTTCATAGTGTTAACGGATTCAATGCTAATTGAACCCTTATTTCTAAAATAACAAACAAGAATTGCGAGCCCGATGGCAGCCTCAGCAGCAGCTACCGTCAAAATAAACATAGAAAAAATTTGCCCCTTTAAGTCACCCAAAAAGTAGGAAAAGGCCACCATATTTAGATTAATCGACAAAAGCATGATCTCAATTGACATAAGAACAATAATTACATTCCGTCTATTAAGAAATATGCCAAATATTCCAATAACAAAAAGTATGGAAGCTACAGTAAGATAATGACCTAGACCAATCATAATCCTTGCCCTGGCTTAATATCTTTTAGAATTACACTTTTATTTGGGTCTCGATAAATTTGATCTAAAACATCTTGCCTCTTCACCCCGTCTCTTTTTGAAAGAGTTAAAATTATAGCTCCTATCATAGCTACAAGGAGAATTATTCCAGCAATTTGGAATGGCAAAAAATAATTAGTGTAAAGTATATTGCCTAATGAAGAAGTGTTATCATCAATAATAAAATTTGAAGGCACAGAATTAATATATAATTCTTCAGAAAACCTCCATCCTCCAAAAACAACACCGAGTTCAAGAAAAATTACCAAAGCGGTTAAAATGCCAACTGGAACGAAATTTGAAAATTTCGTTTTCGTTTTTTTTGGGTCGGCATTAAGCATCATTACCACAAATAAAAATAATACAGCCACTGCTCCGACGTACACAACCACTAGTAACATCGCCAAAAATTCAGCATTTAATAAAATGAATAAACCAGCTGCAGATATAAACGATAGTATTAACCAAAGTACAGAATGTACGGAACTGGATGCAAAGATAACGCACACAGCAGATGAAATTGTTACAAAAGAAAATACAAAAAAAACAAAGTCAGAAGGGTTCATTCTAAATTCCAAACAATTATCTAAATCGAGAGTCAGATTCAATATTTCTAGCAATTTGCTGTTCCCAGCGATCACCATTGTCTAAAAGCTTTTTCTTATCGTAAAAAAGTTCACCACGAGTCTCGGTTGCAAATTCAAAATTTGGCCCTTCAACAATTGCGTCAACAGGACACGCCTCTTGGCAAAAGCCACAATAGATACATTTAGTCATATCTATATCGTAACGAGTTGTTCTTCTTGACCCGTCCTCTCTTTCTTCAGCGTCAATAGAAATTGCTTGGGCAGGGCAGATTGCCTCACAAAGTTTACAAGCTATGCATCGTTCCTCACCATTAGGATACCGTCTTAATGCATGCTCTCCTCTAAATCGAGGGCTCAAAACACCTTTTTCATGGGGATAATTTAGTGTTACTTTAGGTTTAAAGAAATATCTTAATCCAATTTTAAGGCCACTAACAAAATCCATCATAAAAAAATATTTAAAAAACTGTCGTACTGAAAAATTTTTCATCCTAAAGCAGCGCCTCCCACCTGGAATATCCCGGTATGCCTATTTGAATGAAAGTGGCTACTAATACAACCCAAAATAATGATGCAGGAAGGAAAACTTTCCAACCAATTCGCATAAGCTGATCATACCTGTATCTTGGAACCACCGCTTTCGTCATAGAAAAAAGAAAGAAGATAAGTAACATTTTAAAAATCATCCAAAGAAACCCATCTGGAATCCAAGGAATAGGAGAAAGCCAACCCCCTAGAAAAAGCAAAGCACCTAAGGCACACATTAAAACAACTGCCATCAATTCACCTATCATAAACAACAGGAAAGGCGTGGAAGAATATTCCACTTGGAACCCAGCAACAAGTTCCGGTTCAGCCTCTGGAAGATCGAAGGGTGGACGGTTTGTCTCAGCTAAAGCCGAAACCAAAAATAAAATAAACATTGGAAAATGCGGAAGAAAATACCAATGAAAAATCCCAAAATCTCCCTTTTGAGCCTCAACAATAGATGTTAGATTTAATGAACCAGTTGAAAGCAGCACTCCTATAATAATTAGCCCGATTGAAACTTCGTAAGAAATCATTTGAGCGGCAGAGCGTAAGGCTCCTAAAAATGCATATTTTGAATTGGAGGCCCAACCCCCCATTATTACTCCATATACCTCCAAGGAGGAAATGGCAAAAATATACAAAATGCCTACGTTTATATCCGACAGGACCCACCCATAATCAAATGGAATTACTGCCCACGCCACCCCCCCTAAAACAAAAGTAATTAGGGGAGCCAGTATAAAAATAATTCGATCCGAACCAGCAGGAATCACAATTTCTTTCAGTACCAACTTAAAGAAATCAGCAAAGGATTGGAGAAGTCCAAACGCACCTACTACATTAGGGCCCCTTCTCAATTGAACAGCCGCCCAAATTTTTCTATCAAAATACAATAAAAAAGCCATGGACAGGAACAATGGTATAATCACAAAAAGGGCCTTTAGGGAAAAAGTTGCTAATAAGATTAGTGTTTCTGAAGAAATTCCCATTATTTAAACCGATATAACGTTCTTTTTTTGCTTAGAAGCTTTGAGTTTATCCAACTCAGCCATAGTCTTGCTAGCTCTAGCAATTGGATTAGTAAAAAAGTATGATTTAGTGCCAACTGCCTTTATCTCACCTTTTAATTGAAACTTAGAAATATCTAAGTCACTTTTTATTTGGTTTTCTTTTAGATTATTTGTCTCACCCAAAAATCCATATTCTTTATAAATTTCATTTCTTAAATCTACCAGGTTATTAAAATTTAAATCTATTCCCAGTTCTGATGACAAGGCTCTAATAATTGCCCAATTTTCTTTAGCATCTCCAGGAGGAAAAATTACTCGATTAGACATTTGAGGACGGCCTTCAGAATTAACAAAAATTCCTGATTCTTCAGTATATGCAGCGCCGGGCAATATTACATCTGCATTTGCGGCACCAACATCACCGTGACTTCCTTGATAAATCAATAACTTATCTTTCTTTGGAAGTTCCATTTCGTCAAAGCCCAGGTTAAAGATGACATCGCTTGACTCAAGTAATTTTTGGCAACCAATATCAGATGTGAAACCCACATCAATAGCACCTACACTGTTTGCTCCGGAATGAATTATAATAAACTTGGAATTTTTATTTATACAAAAATTTTTAACCTTTTCCAAAAGTATTTTACCACTTTCTCCGCTAATATTTTCACGACCTAAGATTATCAGGTGATCACCTTCATTAACAACTTTATCTTTTTTTATCAAAAACTTATCAAGTTTTTCTAAACTATTTTCATTGGAAATGGTTTCAAATGATAATTCGCACTTATCACCAAAATAATTTATTTCTGCGCCTCTAAGCCATGCTCGTCTTATTCTGGAATTAAGTACCGGTGACTGAAAATTAGGATCGCATCCAATTATCGTAATAGTACGACATTTATCAATATCCGCAAAAGAGCCATTTCCCACATAGTCACATCTATTTTTATTTGAGAAAAGAACCCCATCTATCCTACATTCCGTTTTTCCACCTAAAGACCCCACAAGATTCCTAAGTGCATAAATACTTTCTATTGGCTGNAACTCACCACATATTGCTCCAATNTTTTTTCCATTTAGAGCNTCCTTAATCGTGCAGAAAGCATCGTTCCAAGAGCATTTAATCAATTTTCCCTTGACCCTGATGTAAGGCGTATCCAATCTTTGACGGCTCAAGCCATCCCATATAAACCTAGTCTTATCAGAAATCCACTCCTCATTAATTTCATCATTGTTAATAGGCGTAATCCTCATGATTCTACTGCCCTTTGAATCAATTCGTATATTTGAGCCTAGGGAGTCCATTACATCAATTGTTTCAGTCTTATCAAGCTCCCATGGCCTAGCGGTGAATGCATATGGTTTTGACGTTAGTGCTCCTACCGGACACAAATCAATTAGGTTTCCTTGCAACTCAGAAGACAAGCTCGCCCCAAGGTAGCTGATTATTTCACTATCTTCTCCTCTTCCAGTTTGACCCAGTTCACTGACCCCTGCTACCTCAGTCATAAAGCGGACACATCTTGTGCAAGAAATACATCTGGTCATACTCGTTTTTACTAATGGACCCAAGTTTATATCTTCAACAGACCTCTTACTTTCCTGGTATCTTGAAAAATCTAACCCGTAAGCCATAGCTTGATCTTGCAGATCACACTCACCTCCTTGGTCACAAATTGGGCAATCGAGTGGATGGTTAATTAAAAGAAACTCCATTACCCCTTCTCTAGCCTGTCTTACCATCTGGGAATTTGTTTTTACCTCAGGCATTTCTCCATTTCTTCCAGGCCTAAGATCCTTAACCTGTAAGGCACATGACGCAGCTGGCTTGGGAGGGCCACCAACGACTTCCACTAGACACATTCTGCAATTTCCTGCGATTGAAAGTCTTTCATGATAACAAAATCTTGGTATCTCAATTCCATGCTGCTCACACGCTTGAAGAATTGTTAAAGATGAATCAACCTCAATCTCATTTCCATTAATCAGAATTTTTTTTAGTTGTTCCAAACTTAATCCTATAAATATTTATTCTGCTGCAACATATTTAATTTCAACCTTATTTCTTTCGGTAATACGCTGTTCCAGTTCACTCCTAAAATGCCTAATAAGGCCTTGTATAGGCCAAGCAGCTGCGTCACCAAGTGCACAGATTGTATGTCCTTCAACCTGCTTACTAACCTTATGAAGCATATCGATTTCTTCAATCCTTGCTTCACCTTTAACTAAACGCTCCATTACCCGCATCATCCAACCTGTGCCCTCTCGGCAAGGAGTACACTGCCCACAACTCTCGTGCTTATAGAATTTTGATAATCTCCATATTGCTTTAATTACATCCGCGGAATTATCCATAACAATCACCGCAGCTGTACCTAATCCCGATTGATTATCTTTTAGCCAATCAAAATCCATTATTGCAGTGTCACATAAAGAAGATGGTAAAAGAGGGACTGAAGCTCCGCCAGGAATTATTGCTTTAAGATTTTTCCAACCTCCCCTGACACCACCACAATGCTTTTCAATTAACTCCTTGAGCGGAATTGACATAGCTTCCTCAACTACGCAAGGGTAATTTACATGTCCAGATATTGCGAAAACCTTTGTTCCTACATTGTTGGGTCTTCCAATACTAGAAAACCAACCTGCTCCCCTCCGTAATATTGTCGGAACTACTGCTATGCTTTCTACATTGTTTACTGTTGTTGGGCAACCATATAAACCAGCACCTGCTGGGAAAGGAGGCTTCATGCGAGGCATCCCCTTTTTCCCTTCTAGACTTTCCAATAAAGCAGTTTCCTCACCGCAAATATAAGCACCAGCCCCATGATGAAGAATTACATCAAACGCCCAACCCGATTTACAAGCATTTTTTCCTAATAACCCGCTATCATAAGCTTCATCTATAGCACATTGGAGAGCCTCGCGCTCTCTTACATACTCACCTCTTATGTAAATATAAGTCACATGGGCCCCCATAGCGAAGCCAGCAAATAGAGCACCTTCAATCAAGTGGTGAGGGTCATGCCGCATTATTTCCCTATCCTTGCATGTCCCAGGCTCTGACTCATCCGCATTAATTACCAGGTAAGACGGTTTTTCCTCCTTTGCCTCAGGCATAAAAGACCATTTCAGACCGGTTGGAAAGCCAGCCCCTCCTCGCCCTCTTAAACCAGAAGCCTTGATCTCCTCAACAATCCAACTTTGGCCTTTTTTCAGAATGTTTTTAGTGCCTTGCCAGCAGCCCCTATCCTTAGCCCCTTTTAAGGACCTGTCACGTTTCCCATACAAATTAGTAAAAATTCTGTCTTTATCGTCTAACAAATTCAACTACCCACAACTAAACAGAATTAAATTTAAGTTTATTTTTTTTGAATACAGTGTCTTTGCCTCTTAATGCCAGCTGTACCGATGCGTTATTTTTTTCCTTATTTTTGCCTTGCAGTGATTTTTGACCATTACCTGGCTCGCACGAAAATCTTCCAACCTGACTTCCTGGAACGGGTATTTTACCCTTTTTTAGCAATTTAACTAGACCCCTGAATTTCTTTTCCGAAAGATCTTCAAAATAGTCCTTTCCTATCTGAACAATAGGTGCATTTGCGCAAGCACCAAGACATTCAACCTCTTCCCAGCTAAACTTTCCATCGCTCGAACGCGAATGAGGTTCTTGTGAAATCTCCTCTTTACAAACCTTTATTAGGTCTTCAGAGCCACACAACATACAGGACGTAGTTCCGCAAACCTGAATATGTGCTACATCCCCCATAGGACTAAGGTGAAACATAAAATAAAAACTAGCGACCTCTAGCACTCTTATGGGATCCATTTCTAAAATTTTAGCTACGCAATCAATAGCAGGCCTACTCACCCAACCTTCNTGCTCTTGCACCTTCCAGAGGATTGGTATTACTGCCGAAGCCTTTCTCCCAGACGGATATTTCTTTATCTCTTCTCTCGCCCACTTCATATTCGTAGCACTAAATTTAAAACCGTTTGGCTGAATGGGGTGTATTCTTCTAAGCATTAGCGATCAATTTCTCCAAATACAATGTCTAAAGAACCTAAAATAGCTGCTACATCTGCTAATTGATGACCTTTACATATTTTATCCATAGCTGCCAGATGTGGAAAACCAGGTGCCCTCAATTTTACCCTATAAGGTTTATTTTCTCCATTTGACACCAAGTATACACCAAACTCCCCTTTTGGAGCTTCTACTGCAGCATATATATCACCTTTTGGCACCTTAAATCCCTCAGTATATTTTTTAAAATGATTAATAAGAGACTCCATAGATACCTTCATATCTTTACGATTTGGAGGACCTAAATCACTATTGCAAACACTTTTATCACCACAAGTGCGAATCTTAGATAAAACCTGTCTTATTATTGAAACACTTTCCCTCATTTCAAGCATTCGACAGAGATATCGATCATAACAGTCTCCNTTCTTGCCAACTGGAATATGAAAATCTAACTCATTATACATCTCGTAAGGTTGAGATCTTCTCAAATCCCATGCAAGACCTGAACCCCTAACCATTACTCCTGAAAANCCTAAATCTAANGCTTCATCCTCAGAAACTATTCCTATATCNATATTCCTCTGCTTAAAAATTCTATTATCTGTCAAAAGCTGATTTATGTCATCAAGCACCTTTGGAAACTCTAAGACCCACTTCTCGATATCATCTAATAAATCTAGCGGTAAATCTTTATGAACTCCTCCAGGCCTAAAATAAGCCGCATGAAGCCGCGCGCCACAGGCTCTTTCGTAAAAGATCATTAATTTTTCTCGTTCCTCAAAGCCCCACAAAGGTGCTGTCCAAGCNCCCACGTCCATAGCCTGAGTTGTCACATTCATTAAATGGTTTAAAATCCTACCTATTTCACAGAACAAAACCCTAATAAGCGATGCTCTTCTTGGTATTTCTGTTGAAGAAAGTTTTTCAATAGCCAAACACCATGCATGTTCTTGGTTCATAGGAGCAACATAATCCAGCCTATCAAAATATGGTAAGTTTTGGACATATGTCTTGGTTTCCATTAATTTTTCTGTACCTCTATGGAGNAATCCAATATGAGGTTCACATCTGTCTACAATTTCACCATCTAATTCTAATACCATTCTTAACACACCGTGAGCTGCAGGATGTTGTGGCCCAAAATTAATACTAAAGTTTTTCAAACTTTTTTCATTAGGAAGAATTTGGCTCATTTTTCTGACTTTTCATCAGTTATATTTGGNTCATATTCGTCAACACCTTCCCACGGACTAGAAAAATCAAGATTTCTAAATTCTTGCTGAAGAGAAACTGGCTCATATACAACTCGCTTTCGCACCTCATCATAACGCACTTCATTATATCCTGTTAAAGGAAAATCTTTTCGCAAAGGATGCCCTCTGAAGCCGTAATCCGTTAAAATTCTCCTAAGATCTCTATGTCCTGAAAATTTAATCCCATACATATCAAAAACTTCCCTTTCGTACCAATCTGAAGAAGCAAATATATCGGTAATTGAGGGAATTTCATCCCCTTCACTAAGAGACACTTTAATTCTAACTCTCTGATTATGATGCATTGAAAGTAAGTTATATATAACCTGAAACCTCTGCTCCTCTCCGAGATAGTCAATAGCAGTAANATCAATCAGTGTTCGAAACAAAAAATCAGGGTGTGTTTTTAACTGTTCCATNAGAGGNAACAAAAACTCTTTATCAACATAAANTGTTAATTCATCATTACGCACTAAAATTTTTACATCTGAATCTTGGAATGCATTTGTAATGTTCTCCTCTAATAACTGAAGAGTTGCAGCATCCTGCGCACCAAGATTTTTCTTATTTTCTANCATTAAAGTCCTACCTAACAATCGTACCAGTTCTTCTGATTTTTCTCTGCAACTGTAGGATTCCATAAAGTAAAGCTTCTGCCGTCGGTGGACAGCCAGGTACATATATATCAACAGGAACTATTTTATCACAGCCACGAACGACTGAATAAGAATAGTGATAATAGCCGCCCCCATTGGCACAAGAGCCCATTGATATCACATACCTAGGCTCTGGCATTTGATCATATACTTTCCTTAATGCAGGGGCCATTTTATTTGTAAGCGTTCCAGCCACGATCATTAAGTCAGACTGCCTTGGGCTTGCCCTAGGAGCAGTACCAAACCTTTCTAAATCATATCTAGGCATTGAAGTATGCATCATTTCAACCGCACAACAAGCCAAACCAAATGTCATCCAATGTAAGCTACCGGTACGAGCCCAATTAATCACACTTTCTGCAGATGTAAGTAAATAACCCTTATCGGACATTTGTTTTGAAAACTCAGTGTCTTTAATAAATGACTTCGGATCGCTACCACCTAAACTTAATTCCACTCTAGCGCTCCCTTTTTCCATTCATAAGCAAAACCAACGGCTAGAACAAATAAGAAAAAAATCATTGAAAGAAATCCAAATAGACCTATATTTTGAAAACTAACAGCCCACGGAAACAAAAAAGCAATTTCTAAGTCAAAGATAATAAAAAGTATTGCTACCAGATAAAATCTAACATCAAATTTCATTCTTGAATCATCAAAAGCATTAAAACCACATTCGTAGGTAGACACCTTTTCAGGATCAGGATTTTTCACTGCCAATATCATAGCTGCAATGATAAAAAGAACCCCTAAACCAATTCCAATACCCAAAAATATTAGAACAGGAAGGTAGTCTAACAAATAATCGTTCACTTAATTCCCCCAAACCTACTAAACTTCACGCTTATACATCTTCAAATATTTTCCGTCAACCGATGGACATACTATTTTAATCAGAAATTCTATTATGTTATGATCAATTTAAAAAATAAAAATGTCTGATTTTAAAGCTGGTAAACGGACTCTGCTGTTCCTGAAAACAAAGTGGTAATTGCACTCTCTTCTAAATCACTACAAATAATTTTAAAAGCATTCCATAATACGTTATACCCTAAAGAAACTCTATCTACCGGAAAATTGCTTTCAAACATACATCTATCAGGCCCAAATGTGTCAATAGCATGTATCACCAGTGGCTTAATTAGCTCTGCATACTCTTCTGAACCGATTGGTTCGGCCCTATTATGAAAGCCCCAACCCATGTCAACCATGGCAACACCCCCGAGCTTAACAAAAACATTACTGAAGCGCGAAATTTTTTCTATGACAAGTTTCCAATCTTCAAACAATCTGCCTTTGTAACGACTGCTGCCTATTCCTACAGGCATTCCCAAATGGTTTAAGACTACTTTGGTATTAGGTACCTCATTCAGAAACTTAATAAATTCTGGACTTTGTGAAAAGTAATGCCAACAATCCAGAGCTAAATTCAACTCACCCAATTTCCTTGCACCACTTTGATAATTGGCATCCAAATATAAACCGGCAGGTCCATGACCAGGTATAGAGTAAGGGCAAGAATCTTTAGCAAAAGCTGCTGAATGTCTNACGCCCTTTAAATTACCACNTGATTTAGCAACATGCTCCCTGACTATNGCATTTAAATTTGGCAATCTTAAGTCAATCTTAGAAACAATCCCACTAATGCNAAACCTCCNACTNCCAGCTANATCGTCATCTTCTTGAGTATTTATAATACTTTGAACATATTCAACTTCACCAAGTGATCGCAAGTAGTTTGGTCCTGAATCTCGGTAGAAGGCTCCACATTCGATATATACAGTTTTTTTTACATTATGTCCGGAACAGATATCAGAAATTAACTCAGCCATTTGATANGAGTTATTCTGCCTTTTCCATAGATGGTGATGCGGGTCCACTATAGGAAGNTCAGGCCAAATTATTTCCTCCTTTCGCAGACTTAGCCACTTATCTCGTGCAGCCAATTCAGATATCCAAATTCTACCATTTTCCATAATTCAATGTTATCACTCAATAATTTTCCTAGCTAGAGCAAATCAAATAAAAAAAAACTTTCAAAAGGTTATAAAAAAAGTTAACTAGTAGTTAACGATTATAATGACACCATGTTCACTCTTAGAAAAAAAGCATTATTAGTACATTATTTTACTGCGATAGGTGCTATCCTGGCCATATTAGCAATGCTGTCTGCCGTGAACGAAAGATGGGATTTAATGTTTCTGTACTTAACCCTCGCATTTATCGTCGACGGTTTTGATGGGCCACTAGCTAGANATTACAACGTAAAGGAAAATGCGCCAGAATATGATGGTGTATTATTGGATTTAATNATTGACTATCTTACCTATGTTTTCATACCTGCCTATGCATTATTTGTTAGTGGATTACTTAATGGTTGGTCTGGGTGGGTTTGCATTATTGTTATAGCCTTTTGTTCAGCTTTATATTTTTCCGATACCCGAATGAAAACTTTAGATAATAGTTTTGCAGGCTTTCCCGGTTGTTGGAATATGCTTGTTCTTGTACTTCTTGCAACCAAACCAAATTGGCAAATCATCCTTGTGATAGTAGTTTTGCTCGCAATCAGCATGTTCACGAATCTAAAATTTATTCATCCTGTACGAACTGAAAGATGGAGAAAAATCAGTCTTCCCATTTCAATTCTATGGACACTTNTGGCTGGTATTTGCGCTTGGCAGAATTTTGAAATAGGTACATTNGTTAAGATGGCCTTAATTATCTCGAGCCTTTACCTATTAATGGCAGGAATAGCTCAACAAATTTTCCCAAAAAAAAATTAACCCTTAGCAACAATACCTGACAGTTTGTCTAAATCATTTTCGGAATTATAGTGAGCAATTGAAATACGAATACGGCCATTACGTAAACTCGTTATTACTCCCTCACTTCTCAAATTTTCATAAATGTGTGTTACGTCAGAATTCTTTTTTGCAAGAGTTANAATATGAGGGCTACTTTCATAATCATTTATAGATCGAAAAAGAAACCAACCGCTTTTTTCAATACTTTCAAATAGAATATTAGCCATAGCTTTGGCATGAGTTGAAATTGCTTCAGTAGTTAANTTGAGAATTTGGTCAAAACTAGNCTCTAAGCCCTTAACAGTCATATACGATATAGTTGATTGGGTATATTTTGAAGCCGATAGAGAGAAATTAAGATTTTCTGTATCCATACTAAATGGCTCTGGATCACTCATCCAACCAGTGGCTAACGGATCAAATTNAAGAAATTTTTCTGACAATATAGCCAAAGCTATNCCCCCATGTCCACCAAGCCATTTATAACCACTCGAGACCAANGCGTCTGCGGCAAAAGTTTGATCATTGAAAGAAAGAACACCAGCTGACTGGGTAATATCCAAAATAAATAAAGCTCCAACNTGTTCCACAGCTTTCTTTACACGCTTAATATCTATACGTGTNCCAGTTGAAAACTGNACATGACTAACAACAACAGCTGCAGTTTTNCTATCAACTAGCTTAACTATTTCTTCTGTTAAGCTTGAATTACGGTCATCCTTAGCGAATTTTATCTGATAATCCTTTCCATTCTTTTTTGCGCCATACCATGGTCGAATTAGTGATGGAAAATCTGAATCGACCAGTATTATGGTTCCTCTATTGGGTCTCCTTAACATATAAGGAATCTGACTTAAAAATTCGCTTGCACTTGATAAAATGGCTATATTATGGGGCTTGCAACTAAATAATTTAGCTGCTTTCTTTTTAATAGGTGAGAGTAGCTCAATTTCTTCAATATCTGAAATAAGGGCATTGCCATGCTGTCCATAATTNTTTAAAAAATCTACCATTTTCTGAACTGAAGTCTTATCAATCAAACCTAAAGAGGCCTGATTCATATAAGTAAACCTATCAAGAGTTTTATATCTTAATCTTTCAGATAAAGGATCCAGAACAAGCTCCTAAATATTTTCAAACTACAAAATTTCTAATTAGTTTTTTAAAAACTATTCTTTAAGGACTAAGCTTAACAATGTTAACGAAATTTTAAAATCTTATTCTAAATAAATCTCTAAATAACGATTTCTTCTTATTCATTTGCAATTATAAGTAATGGCGCCCAAGAGTTCTCTTCAAGATGTGACTTAACAACATCAGAAAGTTGAATATTCATCTTATCACGTTTCTTAATTTCAAAATCAGTTTGATAAACTATGGGTTTTCGATCTACAAAACTAGANTGAATCCAGACAGTTGTATCACCGGAATCATTAATGAAATTTACAGAAAATTTACTATCCGAAAGTGAAAGTTCNTGAAATGTTTCATTATAAATGTACTCCTTTAACTCTTCAAAAGAATTTTCATTTATAGCGACGTAAACATATAAATATTCATTATCGTCTGATTTATCTACTTGAAAGCCAACCAGATCAGAAATTTCTGTCCTATTCGTGACAGAAGTTGATACCCGTGCCTCNACATAACTCATAAAATCTTCACTGTTAACATCNCAACCCACAAACTCATATTCTGAAAAATANGTTGAAAAGATACGGTTTTGTGTNCTCAAGTCATCACANCTNGCCACNTGAAATTCAATCGTCATAGGTAAAGANACACTCTGCTCTTCAGAATGGTTTCCCAACGAAATTAGGTCAGACGAGTACAAATCAGCATTAAAATTTATCTGACAACCAAAAAGAATAAAACTGAGTCCGAAAATAGATAATATTCGCCCAAACCAGATCTTCGAAATTTTTAATAAGGACTCCATAAAAAGATACTACAAGTACATTAACCCCAATGCAATGTTTTAGTCTCTAAATAGTCCTCTAGGCCTAAGATTCCACCTTCTCTTCCATTACCAGATTGTTTATAACCGCCAAAAGGTGATCCATAATTAAAGCCTCCTCCATTAATGTGCACCGCACCAGCCTTTAACTTTGCAGCGACACGTGTTGCACGCTCAATATTTCCTGAACATAAATAAGCTGCAAGGCCGTAAGGCGTATCATTGGCAATTTCAACAGCATCTTCTTCTGTGTCGAAAGGTATTACCACTAAAACTGGTCCAAATATTTCCTCTCTCGCAACTCTCATTTGGTTTGAAACATCCTTAAATATAGTGGGTTTTACATACCAACCTTTTGAAAATCCGTTAGGTTTTCCTAACCCACCGATTAATATTTCAGCCCCCTCTTCTATGCCAGTTTCTATCATATTTTGCACACGATCAAATTGAATTTTATCAAATAATGGACCTATATGTTCACCTTCATTACTTGGGTCTCCAACTTCAATTTCAGATCCATATTTTTTAAGCAAACCTATTGATTCACCGTAAATACTTCTCTGAACAAGCATTCTGGTTGGAGCGTCACAGGACTGACCAGTATTAAACATGCATTCACTAACAGATTGCTTAATACTAGCTTCCAAATCACAGTCTTCAAAAATAATATTTGCTGACTTTCCTCCAAGCTCTAAAGTTACTCGCTTTATTGTATCTGCAGCATCTCTGGTTACTTCCTTGCCGGCTCTGGTTGACCCGGTGAACGATATCATTTGAATGTTCTGGTGTCTTGAAAGAGCAGAACCCACTTCTGAACCAGTACCATTAACTAGGTTAAATACACCTTCAGGATATCCAGACTCATGGATAAACTCGGTGTATAATAAGGAGGATAAAGGGGTATGTTCAGACGGCTTTAAAATACAAGTACAACCTGTGGCAAGGGCAGGAAGAACTTTTAACGTAATCTGATTAATTGGCCAATTCCATGGTGTTATCAATCCGCAAACGCCAATGGGCTCTTTAACGAGAACGTCCCCATTAGATAACTGGTCACGAAAACTCATATTGGCTAAAGCCTCAATAAAACCATCAAGGTGCCCAATAGCTGCATCAGCCTGAGCTTCCCTTGCCATAGTCATCGGAGCACCCATTTCAATTGATATAGCCTCTGCCAGCTCATCAATCCGCCGACTAGTAATTGACCTAAGCTTTTTCAACAAATCTAAGCGGTCTGACTTTGAGGTCTCAGAAAAAGACTTAAATGCATCGTTAGCTGCAGATACAGCTTTGTCTACATCTGCCTGATTTCCAAGAGATACATTACCAATAGTTTCCTCGTTAGAGGGGTTTATAAGAGGAAGTAAATCGTGCGATATTGGATCTACCCAAACACCATTAATATAAAACTTATTTAAATTTTTCACAAATACTCCTATCATTCATTAATTAGTCAATTACATATATTTTTTTTGCAGTCTTTACCATAAATATATACCATTANAACNTTATGACCCAAACAAAAGGCANGCTATCGAACTGGACCAAAAAATTGGTTATANTTATAACTTTTCTTACANCTGTAATTCTCATTTTTTCTACAATTTTAGGGTTTAAGAGATTTTCTGAAGTTTTCAATGAACATTTATCAAGTCCGCTTTATCATCTTCGCACAATAAGTGAGGCTACCAATAANAATGTCTGTGTTAAACTTCTTGAGGAAGTGAATGCTAACTATAAATACTTAGGTAACAGAAATTATAGTGACAATGAGGTGTGCCAAATAATCGATGCNGTNAAATTCTCAGGAACNNTTAAATCTAAACTTACATCGCCCGTTATTACCAGCTGNATTACTGCNGTNCAGCTATCAAGATGGCTCAATGAATTGGGCGCGNAATCTGTCGAACATATNGGTTCTTATAATTGTAGAAAAATCCGCAACTCTCAAAAGTTAAGTGAGCATTCTTTTGGAAAAGCAATCGATATATCAAGATTAGATNATGCCGTNTTAGAAGATCATTGGAATGATAGTGGGNCAAAAGGNGAAAANCTTCGAAAGGCNGCTAAATTAGCATGCAAATATTTCACAAANGTCCTTACACCCGACAGTAATANNTTACACAAAGACCATTTTCATTTCGATAATAAGGCTGGCTTATATANTAGGTGGNATTATTGGTTTGGNTGTAAATAAACATTANAAATCAATNNTTTATATCAAAAACTTAATTTTATTAATATCCGATGTCAGTTGTTAACATATAATGCCCNTCCTCAACCATTTTNTACTCCGANGGAGAGGCTTCATANCCAACTTCATGTATAGGAGACGATATAGGTTTAAAGTTTAAGTCACTTTCATCCTTTCTTTTTCTAGGATCCGCAATCGGCACAGCCTTCAAAAGGGCTTTCGTATAGGCATGTTGAGGATTCTTAAAAACCCTACTNCTTTTTCCATATTCCACGATACGTCCAAGGTACATAACTCCTACATAATGACTAACCCTTTCAACAACAGCCATATCATGACTTATNAATAAATAAGAAAGATTCAAATCAGCCTGAAGCTCTAGCAATAAATTCAGAACACTAGCCTGAACCGATACATCTANCGCTGATACAGCCTCATCTAAGATNACTAACTTTGGATTCAAAGCTAAAGCTCTAGCGATAGCAACTCTCTGACGTTGCCCTCCAGATAACTCATGCGGATATCTTCGTAAAAATGACTTAGGGAGCTCCACTCTGTCAAATAGCATATCAACACGCTTTTTTAGGTCACTTTTTCCCAATGTTTTATAATTAAGCATTGGTTCCGCAACTTGATCGAATAACTGCATGACAGGGTTCAATGATCCAAAAGGATCCTGAAATACCATCTGCATATCAACACGTGCTTTTTGCATTTCCCTATTATCTAAGTTCAGAATATTAGTTTGATTAATCAAGATGCTTCCAGATCTTGCATCTTCTAACCGCAAAATAGATCTTCCAACGGTGGATTTTCCACACCCGGACTCGCCAACGAGTGAGAATGTTTGCCCCTTATTTATTGTAAANGAGACATCCTCAACGGCATGAACATTTGCCACAGTTCTTCTAAGAATACCCCCTTTGACTGGAAATCTGGTGACTAAATTACTTACCTCAAGAAGTTTTTCTTCAGTCCCTGGTATAGGTTGTATTTTNTGACCCTCAACACCGACAAGGGGCATCGGNTCNGGATACTTTTTATCATTCATTTCACCTAATTTTGGCACCGAGGCCAGAAGAGTTTTTGTATAATTCTCTTTAGGATTTTCAAAAATTTCAAAGACCGTNCCTTCCTCTACTTTCTTNCCTCGATACATAACAACAACCCGGTCTGCTATTTGTGCAACCACTGCCATATCATGTGTAATAAACATTATCGCTGCGCCTGTTTCCTCCTTTAATCGATTTAACAAGGCAAGTATCTCAGCTTGAATAGTGACGTCCAGTGCTGTTGTAGGCTCATCTGCAATTAAAAGCCTTGGCTCACAAGCAAGAGCCATAGCGATGACCACGCGCTGCCTCATTCCTCCAGAAAGTTCATGCGGATATTGCTTCATTCTTCGTTCAGGCTCAGGTATTCTAACCTTTTTAAGAAGCGATATTGCTTCCTTTAAGGCTTCCTTCTTAGTCAGACCTTTGTGCAACCGCAAACCTTCGGTTAATTGCCTTTCAATAGTAAAAACAGGGTTAAGTGCTGTCATAGGCTCTTGAAATACCATGCCTATTTCATTTCCACGTATGGATCGCATTACTCTTTGGTCTTCAGCAGAAAGGTCAGTTAGCCTCTCACCCTTATTAAACAGAATTGATCCATTGGAAATCTTTCCTCCTCCAAACTCCACAAGTCTCATCAAGGAAAGAGACGAAACAGATTTTCCAGAGCCAGATTCACCTACAACACAAACGGTCTCGCCAGGGTTAATATGAAAAGANAGGTCTTCAACACCCAAGACCATTCCACCTTTAGTCTGAAATTCAACTTGAAGATTTTCAACTTTTACCAGAGGCTCATCAAGCATTTTANTCCTTTCGTTAAAAAACAACCCTAAAAGTAATTAGTTGCTGTTGTCAAACTCGTTTTACCTTTCTAAATTACCCAAAGAATTACTTTCGTGGCGGACTAACAATATATATTCCTAATTTAAAAAAAGACATGTAATGGAATTAGTCTATATTATTACCTTCTCACCTTCCTTTTTAATTTTGGGCTATATATACTTTTCGGACAGGTATAAAGAACCCATACTCCTTGTGCTAAGCACTTTTTTATTAGGACATATTCTTTGTATACCTGCAGGAATTCTCAACGGATATTTTATTTTTTCNTCTAATACTCCCGACAAACTATCGTTTATAGCGGGCTTGGTGGAAGAGCCTCTCAAATTCTCTGTTTTATATTTCTTCATCCGAAAGAGAAAAATGTTCGACGAACCTATGGATGCAATAGTCTATGGTGTCCTTATTTCTCTGGGCTTTGCAACTCTAGAAAATATCGAATATGTCTTCCTATCCAATCAGGAAATTCCGTCAATAATTATTGCTTTTATTAGAGCTTTCACTGCAATTCCCCTTCATGCCTGCTGCGGAATTATAATGGGCTATTATTTTGGTTTGTACTATTTTAGACCAGAAAAAAGCAGCTTAATAAAGAGCCTTACTGTCCCAACAGGAATTCACTGCCTATACAATTACNTAACGAATGCAAACACATTATATTTCGGCCTTTTTTTAATTGCAGTAGTAATTTTTGCNGCCAANNTTCACCNAAAGGTAAAAAATGAGCAGAAAGGGAAATTATTTGAAGCCGAAAATAAGCTNAGAAATTAAGTGCTTTGATTACTTCATCAGCAGCCCGGATCCCACTTCTATGCGCCCCTGAGACAGACGCGTACTCAAAAGCAGTAGCTTCACCCGCAAAGAATATCTTATCTTCCACTGGAATCTTTAAGTATTTTCTCAGATGCGCAAACCCTGGATCTGCAGAGGCATATGAACCCAATGTGAACTTATTCTTNCCCCATTGAGTTGCATGTAATTTCAATAAATATTTATCAATTTTACNACCGAAGATTGATTTTAATTGANCTATCGTAAAACTCTTTTGGGCTGCTTCACCTTCATTCTCTAGCTCTTTAGCAAAATCGCCACCATAATCAAAATAACATAAATTTGAGTCACTAATATTCATGAGGCACCCCATGCCTCTCGGTGAAATATTAGATCCACTTATTTTATAATAGAGGTACATATCCATCTCTTCCATACCTATTTCCCTAAAGAATTCTTCTTTAAAAAGGCCAGCCACATGGTTGTATGTCCCCATTTTAACCTTATTAAATGCTTCAACTTTNTCNTCAGNCAGCTTAGGAAAAAACTTNATGTTCTCAGAAGCCAAAATGCCATTTGATACTGTTACGATACATTTTCTTGGATTTAACTTCCCTTTAGATGTTTCAATTTCCACCTTATCTTGGACGGTGTAATGAATTTCTTTAACAATGGTATTTAAGTGTACTGGAAGGCCTCTCCAACGGTGCTTAACCAAAGCTCCATACCCCTGCTTACAGAACCAATCCAAACTCCAACTTGGATAAGTATTAAAATCAACACAGGAAGTATCTTTAAAGTCCTTAGCCATGTCATATGGACCAATCAATTGATGAACTGTCTCAAACCATTCAGATTGGCTTTTACCAACCACGCTACTTGCGGACACATCTAATCCTTTAAGTGCTGCAGCAGAAATTAAATTACTGACCTTATTATATTCTTTCCACAAACCTCTCTCAAGGGAAGTATCAGTTATATCGCGCTTACCATCGTAAACTTTATATTTTTGTTCTCCTCCGCTCGTCGGAGGTTTATAAACATCAAANCCTTCNGCCTCGGCCGACAGTCCATAATCAAGGTAAGGGCTTGATTTTGCATTATGGATCCAGTGGGCTCCTACATCATAAGGAACTCCGAAATACTCAGTATTGGTNTGTGCCCTTCCCCCAATTCTGTTATTTGCCTCCAGGCAAATTGCTGAAATTCCTTTTTTTATCAATCTGTCCGTTGCTGCCAATCCAGCAGCGCCTGCCCCAATAACAACTACCTCAGGGTTGGATTCAATTGAAAATGAAGGATATGATGGCAAAAGACCAAAAGCACTAAGAGAATAAAGAAATTTTCTTCTATTCATTTAACCTTCCATACANCATTTACTATATTTNATTCCTTTAATACAGCAACTATTCTAAGGTGACTCGTTGATATCNGACAAAGCTTTTTTCCAATTATTTAACCACCAAGAATACTGCGTTGGCCAATCTTGAAAANTTTCAGTTTTACCAAAATGTTCTCGAGCATGGTTGGTCCAATAAGGGTCAAAAAGATGTTGTCTGCCNAAAGCAACAAGATCTGCCTTTCCATCTAACAAAATAGAATTTGCAAAATCATAATCTCGGATNAATCCAACTGCCTGAGTTTTAATTCCAACCTCTCTCTTAATTTGCTCTGAAAAAGGTACTTGAAACCCTGACACTCTTTTACTTCCTGAATTTGTGGCGCCTTTAGCTGAGTTTCCGCCTGAAGAGCAATCTATAACATCCACTCCCAGTTCCTTTAATTTCTCTGCTAAGACAATGCTATCTGAAATGTCCCATCCCCCATCAATTCCATCAACAGCAGAAATTCTTACAAAAAGAGGAATAGTATCTGATATTTCGNTCTTAATTTCATCAATAATTGAAAGTGGATACCTCATTCGATTGGAAAGAGAACCTCCATANTCATCNAATCTACTGTTTGATATTGGAGACAAAAAACTATGTAACAAATATCCGTGAGCCATATGAATTTCAATTACTTCAAACCCAATACTTAAAGCCCTCTTTGCAGCTTCTACAAAAGCTTTCCTTACCCTCTTTAAATCTTCAGAATTCATTGCCTTTGGCTCCAACCAACCTTCATCCAGTGAATTATTAGTCGGTGCTATTGGTTTCCAAATTTTATCCCCTCTTTCAACATCAGCATTTGTTTGCGGGCCATTTCCATGCCAAGGCCTTTGCATACTAGCTTTTTGTCCGGAATGGCCAAGCTGAATNCCCGGAATAGAGTTAAACATTTTTATATTATTNACCACTTGCTCTAGTTTGCTTGCATGCTCATCTGACCACAAACCCAGGCAGCCATTAGTAATTCGGCCCTCTTCACTCACTGCTGTCGCTTCAATAAACGTAAGCCCTGCCCCACCCATAGCTAATTGGCCGTAATGTGTGTTATGATAAGGCTGGCTTAGNCCATTTATTGCCGAGTATTGACACATAGGCGACACCACAACTCTGTTTTTTAGTTTCTTATTTTTTATTTCTAAAGCATCTAGGAGCANCTAAAACCTCTTATATTTTTAATATTTAAATAACTTTCACACGCATGGATTGGGATCTAATAAGTGAATTTTTTGGATTTCTTTTAGCATATCTTCGCCTAAAACATGGTCTATGCTATCAATATCTTCCTTTAACTGATCCATAGATGTTGCNCCTATTATATTGCTTGTAACAAACGGCCGATCATTAACAAAAGCATTAGCAAAGGTAGCAGGCGCTAAGCCATAACTTTCTGCTAATTTGACATAAGCTGCAATTGCCTTTTCTCCTCTCTTGGTGTGATGCCTGGAAAACCTTCGTGGCCATAAAGTATAGCGTGCATTTTTTGGATTCCTGTTTTTAATATATTTACCACTNAGACGCCCCCCTGCCAAAGGGGAATAGGCTAACAGNCCACATTTTTCTCTGATGGAAACTTCAGAGTTTGCAATATCAAAAACCCTATTAACCATACTATAGACATTTTGAATGGACATAATGCGAGGTAATTTTCTTTTTTCTGAAGTCTCAAGAAATTTCATTACACCCCAGGGTGTCTCGTTTGAAACGCCAACATAACGAATTTTGCCCTCTTTTATGAGTTCTTGCAGATTTTCCAATGTTTCCTCAAATGAAGTCCAGTCATTGTCATTAGGATCATACTCAAAATCTAANTTTCCAAAACTGGGCACATTTCTTTGAGGCCAATGGAGCTGATATAAGTCAATATAATCTGTTTTTAGACGCTTTAAACTTTTCTCAATAGCTAAATTCATATTTTTCTTATCAAATCGGAGTGTCTTGGAGCCACCTCTAATCCAATCAAAAGCAGTTGACTTAGAAGCAATTTTGCTAGCTAAAATTACCTTATCTCTAGTCCTTTTTTTCTGAAACCAATCTCCTATGATTTCCTCGGTTCGGCCATATGTCTCCTGCCTTGGCATCACAGGGTATATTTCGGCTGTATCAAAAAAATTAACTCCTCTATCAAGAGAGTAATCCATTTGTTGAAAGGCATCCTCTTTAGAGTTTTGCTCGCCCCAAGTCATCGTTCCCAAACATATTACACTCACATCAAGATCTGTGGTACCTAGCTTTCTATATCNCATAAACCCTCACAAATTTAGTTCATAATAGACATCTTAAATCTANTCTAGNCAACAGTTTAGCAAAGTAAAAGTCGCCAACTAAGAAATTTAATTGAAAAAAGCTTTGCAGCTTAGGCAGATTTTTCATGCTTCAGAAGAATTAAATTTGAAATAATTAAAGTCAAAAGGACAACCCCTCCACCAACTAATGTCCATTCACCTGGGTACTCACCTATAATAACCCAGACTAATATTGGTGCCAGAACAGACTCAAGTAAAATTAATAAGGCCACCTCAGCCGAACTTATATATCTAGGTCCTAAAGTAAGAAGACACGTGGCTGAACCAATAAAAATACCATGGCCAATGAAGAGAGGCCAATTAATANCAAATGTTTCAAAAGGCGAACAAAACAATCCAACCAAAACAGCAGAAGCAAAATATGCAATTGAAACTGCCGGAACCATAGAAATATCTTTAAGTCGCCTTAAGGCCGTCAATCCCGCAGCGTAAACAATAGAAACATAAAGAGCCCAAAGATCTCCCTTCCAAGAAGCTATTTNTGAAAACCCAGAACCATAGGCAATTATTGAGAGTCCAAATATCACAAAAGCACTTGTGATTAGAATACGCCTTTGAATAATTTCCCCTAGAAATATAAAGCTAAAAACAGAAGCAAATAGCGGTATTGATGCAAATATAAGAACTACATTTGCAACGCTGGTATTTGTAACTGCCAAAACAAAACCTGGTGCGGTTGAGCCTATGCATATAGCATACAGTAATCCAACTCTCCCAGTTTGAAACACACTTTTAAAACCTCCAATTCCCTGCGTGCCTAAGACCACTGTTAAAATGAATGCACTAGAAACGATACTTCGCCAAAAAGTAATTACCATTGGCTCCGCATCAATTAATCTAACAAAAAGAGAATCCGGAACNACCAGAAGGACCCCTAAGGCTGTAATTAAAAGACCTTTGATTTGATTATTCATTAGAGCCCTTAAAATAAAATTTCTTGCCTTACGAAACCAGAAATATTTCTTTATCTACCTGTACAGGCAATTAGAAAGTAATTATGCAAATAAATACGGATTTTTTAAGTAATTCNGTTAATTCAACTGAATATCTCTTTTAAATAATCTACCATATCCTTTAAGATTATCAGTAATNCCAATTCTTCTTAAACAACTCCACATCATAGCTTGATTTGATGTAATAACAGGTTTATTNACGACTTCCTCTATCTCATTAATAACATCTATAGAACGAATTCCTCCACAACTTATAAAAATACAATCTGCATCAGGCCTATCAATGGAAATAGCAAACTCCTTAATAAACTTAGGGTCAATGCGACCCATTTCTGCACCATCACTCACATTAAGACCCTGTATATCAAGAACATTAAATCCTGCATCAATTAGAAAATCTAACTCGACGGAGTTAACTTCGTCCAAATATGGTGTGCCAACTACAATATTTTTTGCTCCTATCGTTCTCATTGCATCGACNACCCCAGTAACAAGGGTCATAGCATCTGAATTGGGCGCACCAGCCTTTATAGCTTCCATGCAATTTTGCTCACCATTTAATATCGATCCTGAAGTGCAAGCATAACATATTAAAGCTGGCGGCTGATCAGGNTGTATCATTGCAGCTGACGCTGGAAGCATTGCAAGTTGCTGTTTTAAATAGGTATTATTGACTTCAGTTTTACATGGTATTCGATTAATTGAAATTCCNACTCCTTCTGGTGTAAGGCGAATAATATTATCTTCCATAACTAAATCAGTTGCCAACACTATAAAACCTAGCATTCCTCTATGACTATAAAAATCGCCGTATCTAACACCCCAAGATTTAGATTTTATTATCGTGCCCTTCTTTAGAGCAGTCGCAGTTCTTTCTGAGTCCATTATTTATATCCTTTAGGCAAAGTAGCAAATATTTCCCTGTGTCTTACNCAAATTAAGTGGTAGCAATATATTTCCTTTTTCAGATTAGTATAATTTTCCATCCAAAATTGGTGCACCTTGCACCCAAGAAAACTTAACATATTTCTATCTGCCAATATACTAAGAAAATATAAATTAGCACAAGAAATGCTATCATCCTGAAAGAAATATATGCTATCGCTTTATCTATGCAGGCTTTAATTAATCACTTAAAAGATGACTTGATCGAGGGATAAGATTATGAAATGCTTAATGGAGGGATCGATGTGCCTGATCGACCAGACTTGGGGGTAACTCTTGACAATAATGCAGTGGAAAAATTGCGAACTGACAAAGGTAGTCACCCTATATGAATTGTTGTTGTTAAAAAAGTAATGGCTCCTCCATTTCAAAAAAAAGAGTATGATTTTCGAGTAACCCGTGTCCGAGAAGCTATGATAGCAAAAGACTTGGATGTACTAATCATGGGAGATCCTGGAAATATTAATTGGATCTGCGGATTTGACGCTTGGTCATTCTATACTCCACAGATGATGATTTTAGATCTAAGTAATGNTCCNATTTGGCTTGGTCGAGAGATGGATGCNGGGGCAGCTAAATTCACTACTTATCTCAGTNCTAAANGTATNGTTAGTTACCCNGAGGAATTGGTTCAGCGGCCTGATGTTCACCCCTCTNAATATTTAGCAGATTGGATGAATAGTGCTGGNTATNGTNGTGCAAAAATAGGATATGAAAGTGATGTATACTTCTTATCNCCAAAATCCCTTGGCTATCTTAAGAAAGGCTTGCCAAATGCGCACTGGATTGATGCTGACCTATTAGTTAATTGGGTGAGAGTAGTAAAAAGTGANGCTGAATTGAAGATGATGCAAGAAGCAGCACAAATAGCTGATCATGCAATGAAAGTTGCTTGGGAACGTACTAGGGTTGGGGTCAAGCAATCTGAACTTATGTCAGAGATTGTTGCTGCACAAATTAAAGGAACCGAAAATTTTGGAGGAGATATGCCTGCTCTCCACCCATTAATTNTAGCTGGAGAGTCTGCTTCAACTGCACATCCGATGTGGACCGATGAGAANTTAAAAGACGGTCAGACCATTGCGTTTGAACTGGGAGGTTGCCGAAAACGATACAATGTTGGNTTGGCAAGGACAGTACATTTAGGGAAAGAGCTGCCAAAATTATTGAAAGAAACATTTAAAGCTGTTGAAGAAGGCATGGCTGCAGTCATGAACAAAATGTCTTCAGGCGTGAAAGCTGGAGAGGTTCATTCAGCCTGGCAAGATGTTCTTAATCACTACGGTTTGGAAAAGAAGAGTAGAATTGGATACTCAATTGGGGTGGGCTATCCTCCTGATTGGGGTGAGCATACTATTAGCTTTCGCCCTGGAGAAAAAACAATCTTGCCTGAAAATGCTGTAGTTCATATNATTCTGGGAATGTGGATGGATGGATGGGGAATGGAATTGAGTGAGACCCTTCATGTGCAAAAGCGTGATTGTCGTAGATTGTCCAAATTCCCTCAACATATTGAATTAATATCCTAGAGTATTGGGTTATCAGAAGCATTAATGCTTCTGACTNATTTTTACGAAATTTTTTTTTGGAGAGTCCTTATTTAACGTGCGGACCATACGAACATTTATTCAGAACCTCAGCACCCGATGGTCCAAGTAGAACGGTATTTGATATAAAGTAATTTCCTCTACCTGTTTCGGTGAACCACGACATTAGGTGAAACGTCATCCCNTCTTCCATTTCTAAGTCAGAGTCGTGNCGAAGACCCGTAACTNTTGGACCTCCTGTCCATGANGGAGGAAATCCTATNCCAACTAAATATCCACAATGGTGACGGCGGTAATGCTGCATGCCNACATTATCTATTACAGATTGCCAACCTTGATATACATCCCGAGCCTTTGCCCCTACTTTCAGTTCNTTTAAAGTNGAATTAAANGAGTCAATACAGATTTTTGACATTTCNTTATCCTCATCAGATATNTGCCCTATATTGACCAATCGACCCATAGGAGCNTTATAACGAGCCACGCATCCCGCTACTTCTAAAAAAACCGCTTCATGGTGTTTTCCATTACCCCAACTTGTGTGTTCTTCAGCCATTCTATGAGNTGGCCTCAAAAATGGCCCAAAACCCGGAGGCGTACTGCCNGCGCGTGTCATTGCGGCCAGGCATTCTGCNGCCACGTCTGCCTCCANNGCNCCNTCATGAATCGCGGCNATTGCGGCTTCTGTCCCNGCATCAGCAGCGTGAGCCGCAGCNCGCATAAATTCCTGCTCTGCCNCNGATTTTACTAGGCGCATNTTATCTAATAGGCCAGTTATATCTTTCCATTGACTNGCTACAANTTGATTTTTNATCTGTGATCCCATTCCATAAGCCAANCCGGATGACCANTCTTCGATACCTATTGATTTACCTGANGTTTTNCCATTCAGGCATTTTACAACAATATCAGCCGCTGTCTCAGTATCGGAATGACCCATGAAAGTTGCATTTCTTACTTGGTTTCTAATTACAACTTTTTCCATTTCCCGTGTAATCAGAACTAAGTCATCGTCCATTGAAACTATTAGAACAGTAGGGGCAAAATAACCCCAATGATCTAGCCCAGTAAGATAGAAAACATGTTCTGGAGCGCTTAAAAGAATTATATCCAAACTATTCTTTGCCATTAAGTTTTTTGTTTTTCTTAATCTCCGACCTAACTCTTCATCTGTAAACGGATTTGAATGCATTTTTAATTCCTTTCATATGCATATTAAATTGAGGGTTTTTGAATATTAAAATCCTGATTTTCTTCAATGAGCTTTCCTAACTTCAAAAGACTTAATTCACCAAACTGCGGNCCAATCAATTGAACTCCCATAGGCAGTCCTTTNGAATGTAATCCCGATGGTATAGTTATTGCGGGGTGGCCAGTCATGTTAAAAAAGCTTGTGAATCGNGTCAATGCATTTCCTACAGGCTCTGTCAGACCTTTTGTTGTAATATTCACACAATTAAGTTTTGGAGAAATTATTGGTGTTGAAGGGGTTATAATTACATCAACATCTTCAAAGAGTTGATCGACGCTATCTCGATAGTTAGTTAGCATNCGTTTGCACTTAACATAATGCTCAGCTAAAATATTTTGCCCCAANGCCAAACCTGCCAGAAAGTCTGAACTATAGGCGGCACTTCGGTCCTTTAACCAAGGCATATGAAAACTCAATGCCTCTGGCATTTGGATGGTTAAAGAGACCGTGCGAGTGTGATCCATATTTGGGAGGGTCACATCGCAGAGGCAACCTCCCTTGGTTTCTAAATATTTTATTACTTTATGTGTAGCTTTTAATATCTCGTCATCAACATTTTCAAAAAAGAAACCTTTGGGAATTCCAATCCGGATACCAGATANGTGATNACCTGAATNTANTTTTTCTGAAAATTTAATCTTATGACGNTTAATTGGACTAGACTTTTTGCGATCTGGCTGANCCACTACATCTAATACTAATGCGGCATCNTCAACAGTGCGGGCAATAATTCCAACATGATCTAAGGTCCAGCAATAAGGAATGATACCACGCATGGAAATTTTCCCATATGTTGGCTTTAGCCCCACTAAACCATTTAATGAAGCNGGCACCCTNACTGAGCCTCCTGTATCGGTCCCCAAGGCAAAGGGTAACAGGCCCCAAGCAACTGCAGCTGCCGATCCACTTGATGAACCACCAGCTAATCGCGAGTGATCGAATACATTAATNGGCGTACCATAAAGTTTGTTTTCGCCAGTTGCGCCATAGGCAAACTCATGGAGGTTAAGCTTGCCAAGAAGATTTGCACCTGCATTTTCTAAAGTTTCTACTACATGAGCATCNTCTTTTGCCATATTGTTTTTTAAAACTTCGGAACCTGCTGTGGTTCGCCTTCCCTTAACATCAATAAGATCCTTTAGCCCAAATGGAATACCATGCAGACTNCCAATACGAGCTATTTTATCCAACTTTTTGGCCTTANTTAGAGCTGANGTCTCAAACATTTCTATATAAGCCTTNCACGTATCATTTAAGGATTTGGNACGTTCAAATANGGCTTTAGTCAATTNTAAAGCCGTAATACTNCCTGCATCTAAAGCCGCACTAAGTTTAGNAACCGANGCATATGATATCTGATTAATATTAATCCGATATCTCCTCAATTCCTAAGGCGGGTGGNGTCTGTCCTAAATCAATTTTGCGTAAATTTTCTAATTGAGACATCAAATCATTAAAACTGGTGATTACCCCAAGTTTTGGATCTACAAGCTCCAATAAATCTTCATCACTAAAATCATGTGAAGCAAAGATCTCTCGAATACCTTGAATTATTTCAAATTTTGTAGCTTTCAAGGGCTTATAGATCTCTTGTCTTTTCGGCACCTTCATAGAGGTGCTCCTTCCAGATATTATTTATATTATCCCTAAAGGCTACTTCGTTTGGATTCATATCTCCAGTCGGGCGGGATGCCTTATCAAAATGCCCAAATTTATCTTTTCCTCTAACTAACTGGGCCGCTACCCTTGATTTAGTTTGGATCACAGATGGTGGCATCAGAGGCTGTATAACAAATCCTATTCGCCTATCGTTACTTTTATTGGGTTGAGAACTATGAACAACCCTAGCGCTATGAAATGAAGCTTGCCCAGGACGAAGAGGTGTCGATACTGCCTTAGTTTCATCTATGCCTTCAACCTCTTGACCCCTGGTGAGGATATTCTTCTCTCCAAAAGTATCATTATGATCCCGAATGGAACTATGACTTCCTGGTATCATCTGCATACATCCACTGTCATTGTCACTTTTTGATAAAGCAATCCATGCGGTTATCCCCACATGAGGTTCTAGCCCCATATATTTCGCATCTTGATGCCAGCTAACAAAACCGGGGTCATTTGCTTCTTTTATAAATAATACCGTGCCATAATTTAAAATATCAGGCCCGACTATATCTTCTGCGGCATCCAATAATTCTTTATTATGGACAATTTCATCAAGGCATTTTAAACAGAGATGTGCATTTTGTCGCGATGCTCCCTCAAAAGCTTCCGGCCACTTTTTTTCAGCAGCCTCTAACTCTTTTCTATAGCTAAGTGCTTTTTCCTCAGAAAAAATATCTATTGGCGATAGAAANCCATCTCGATGGAAAGAATCTACCTGTTCTTGAGTTAATTTCTTACCCATTTTCTGCTCCAAATAATTAGTTAAAGAATCAATATTGAAGAGATTATAAAACTCAAAAATAGATGTATACAACTAATTTATCGATATGGTACCAAAAATTTTAATAGTAAGTTTTTTAAATTAAAGAATAAAACTACATACCAAATTTGTCTTATTGTAGTCCATGCTTGCGATTGTACCCATTAACGTCATTAGTNATATTNAAAACGCTCTNTTCATTTNAAAATATTTCAACAAGAAGAGGGTAACACTTGGCGGAATCACTCGAATGTTTTGTCGAACAATCACCACCTGGACATGCTGACAAAGCTCCTAGAAGATCTATTTCAGCAAAAAATTCAATATAATCTCCAGGTCGAACCGGACTGGCCTTCATAAAGTACTGACCTGTATCACGTGTAAAACCTGTGCACATAAAAACATTTAATACATCATGAATAAGGGATTCAGCTTCCAATATAGGCAAAGCTATTTCAGCTGCAAGAGCTCTAGATAAATTTGAATGACAACAATGATGGTAATTATTTCCTTCCAAGAGTTTATTTGTATAAGGATCACAGCGAGTTCCAATCACGTCATGAACTGAACCACCAAAGTTATCTACTCCATACCACTTAAGTGTGTCCTCAAAAACAGTTGCCATGGGTCTAAGATAAGGAAAGCAGGACCACATTTGATCACCTTCATCCATGTGCGACCCATGTAACGCTCTCGTTTTCCCTGAGTAAAACTTTTCGCTTAGATTATCTAAGTTCCATAAATTTAAATCACCTACTTGAGGTCCTTCAATTGAGGTAATTCTGAAAAATTGACCAGCCTTAACCCTAAAACATTTAGCGTCTCTTGGATTAATTGTAATTTCATCAATTTTTTTTGCCCCCTCCCTAATAGAGCGATAAAGTTTCAGATTAGGTCTTTTTAGCCTGTTAGATGGGTAACAAATTACAGGGCTTACCCCTCGTCTTTTATTAGCGTCTTCAGGTTCTTTCTTCATCTCCAAATTATGACTAAAGAAATTATTTTTGAAAGCTTTTTCAAAAAAAATCTCAACATAACCAAAAACGAAAATATTTTAATTGATTTAAGATTTCTAAGAGGTGTACGATAAAAGCGAAAAAATATAAACAAAACTACTAACGAATTGTAATTATGAGCATCCTATCAAAAGAGCAAACAGATAGCTTCTGGAATGATGGCGTAATAACTGTCGAAGATGCTGTCACACCTACTGAATTAACTGAATTACGAAAGACATTTACGGAATGGGTTGAAGAAAGCCGACTTCATGAAGGGGACTATGGTAAAACTTTAGACGGACGTCCCAGATTTGATTTGGAACCAGGTCATACATCAGAGAAACCAGGTCTAAGACGTGTGCAATCTCCTGAAGAAATATCCAAGGTTTATGAGAATGTAATGCGAAATTCCAAAATGACAGATTATGTAGCAGAATTAATAGGACCTTCTATCAGATTTCATCATGGGAAAGTAAATTCCAAACTTCCCGGAACTGCAACAAAAGTCAAATTTCATCAGGACTTTCTTTTCCAGCCCATGACAAATGACGACTTAATTACGGCCCTTCTTTACGTTGATGACGTTACGCTTGAAAATGGACCACTTGAAGTTGTACCAGGCTCTCATAAGGGACCTCTTTATCCGCACTGGCATAATGGAGTTTTTACTGGATCAGTAGACGACGAAATTGCTAAAAAATACTCTAAAGATGTAATCAAGTGTGTTGGAAAAGCTGGAAGCGCATGTTTAATGCACTCAAGCCTTCTTCACGGTTCAGCACCAAATCTTTCCACTGAATCTAGAACTCTTTACATAGCGACATACTATGCTGAAGACGCTATAGAACTTAGTCAAAATCACTTACCNAGNAAGCTAACGCATTCAATTATTAAAGGNANACCATCTGGNAAAGTAAGATGTTCTAAATATGAGATGCTAATACCCGAAGTGCCTAAGGGNACCTCCTTTTTCTCTCANCAAGCNGGGTNAGAGGAAAATAACAANTAAGANCAGGTGTGCTGAATNATGAACATTAAACAAAGCGACCCAATAATCAGGCGCATTCCCTTTAGTAAAGATTCAGGTGTCGGCGAAAGAGCGCGTATTGGNCTTTTAGTNCTAGAATCTGACCAAACTATAGAAGAAGAATTCAGAATCCTTACAGCCTTACCAGGCGTCTCAATCTACCATGCAAGACTAAAAAATGAAGCAGAAGTAACAACAGAAATGCTTTCTGGAATGGAGGAACAACTTCCCATAGCAGCTCGGTTGATACCGAGCTATCTTGGAATAAAATCAATAGGATATGGGTGTACCTCAGGTGCTACAATTATAGGTGAGAGCCGCGTTGAATCAATCTTGAATGACGCACATAACCATGTGCCTTCCACCAACCCTTTATCCGCAGCTAAGGCTGCATTTAAAATATTGGGGGTCAAGAGATTGGGATTAATTACTCCTTATTCTCCCAAAATTACAAGTGCGATGCAGAATAACTTTAATGAGGCAAATTTGCCCGTAACTATAGTCGGCTCTTATTTTGAAGAAAGTGATATAAACGTTGGTAGAATAGATGAGGAATCAATATTTAATGCAGTAAGTTCNGTTGGAATGTCAGATAGCTGCGATGGAGTATTNATTTCATGCACNAGTNTAAGAGCTGCTAGGATTATNGAAAAAGCAGAAAAAGCCATAAATAAACCTGTNACTGCAAGCAATCATGCCTTAGCTTGGCACCTTTTAAGANTAGCAGGCATTAAGGATACACTTTCCGGTTTCGGNTCTCTTTTCAAATTATAAAACCATACAACTNTAANTTTTGNCNCATANTTTACTTTANAATTAATTCTCTGGGAACATTGCAGAGCCTTTCGCCACCAGTTGGCGTTACCACGAACGGTTCAGATATAGCAGCACCATACTCTTCCAGCCAAACTCCAGATTGAAAATGAAAACACATTCCCTCCTGCAGTACGGTCTTATCACCAGCTCTTAAACTTGCTGTTCNCTCACCCCAGTCAGGAGGAAAATTTAAGCCAATTGAATACCCCACTCTACTATTCTTCTGGTATCCATGCCGCCTAATTGTTTTTTGAAATATAGCCTCAACTTCCTCACAAGTAGCTCCTGGCTTGGCAGTTTCCAGAGCCAAGTNNCCACCCTCTATAATGACATCTGCCAATTTCTCAATTTCAGCCGGAGGTTTCCCGATGTGAATTGTTCGAGTTACAGGCACGTTGTAATGCCTTCTCGCAGAACCAAGCTCCATAACGACCAATCCAGAGTCAGGCAGGCCTTCGGAAGACCAAGTTAAGTGAGGTGTGGATGTGCCCTCACCAACCTGAATTAAGGGGCAAAGACCAGTGTAATCACCAAATTTACCATCGATTCCTAGGACCTGATCATGATAAACATTAGCCATAATTTCGGATTGAGGCATGCCTGGCTTAACTTTATCAAGAGCATTATTCATTACAAGAGTACTTAATTTTCCTGCTTCCCTCATATAATGAACTTCAGCTGAAGATTTAACTAATCGCGCCCAATTTACNAATTCTTTATTGTCGATAATTTTTGCATTAGGAAGACCTTTCGTAAGGTGTTGATGAGCTCTGGCAGTATAATAATGGGCATCAAAATCAACCCCAATAGTTCCAGTGTCACAATTTCGAGATTTGAGNAAGTCGCACAACTCATCAAATGGGTGNTTATCAGGATGATGAACTAATGGTTCTGAAAAATTAAAAATGTTTTCTGCTGGCAAATCTGTAGTCATATGCGCGGATTTAGCATCCTGCTCTCTACCAAACCATATTGGCCACTCGTCTGAATGATGCAACACTACCGCTTGAGGAGTATAAAACGACCACCCATCAAAACCAGTCAACCAACACATATTTGCAGGGTCCTGACATATTAGCATATCAATTCCAGCAGATTCCATTCTGTTCTTAACATCAGCTATTCTTCTTTTATATTCCGACACTTCAAAAGCTTTTTGAAAACCCATTTTCCCTCTCCTTTTTTAAACCTTTAAGTATTTCTAACCCGCTAACTTAGTAGCAATATCTTTCATAAATTTCATACCTTGAGCCATCTCATCAATCGTTATGTATTCATCCGGCGCATGAGCCCTGGAGATAGTACCTGGGCCACATACAACTGTGGAATACCCTCCATCACTAAAATATCCTGCATCCGTACCAAATGAGACCACTCCGCGACTATTCTTACCTGTTACTTCACTTACAAAATTGGCGGCCTTCTCGGAAAGCCTATCATCAAAAGAAGGTACTGAAACCTCAGTTATAATTTCGATGTTGGCTGACTTATTTATTGATTTCATTGGAGGAAGGATAACTTCTTCAGCGTATTTTTCTATTTCGGAAATAATTGGAACATTGTCCTCTCCAGGCATCGGCCTAAANTCCCAATCAAAGTTACACCACCCTGCGGTAGCGTTTCTTGCTGCCCCTCCTTCGATTGTCCCGACATTAAAAGTTCCATATGGGGGCTCAAAAGGGGAATCTTTATACGGATTATTAGCCAGCCTCTTTCCAATTTCTTCTATTTTTGAAATAATTTTCATCGCTGCAGAGATTGCGCTTACNCCCCTACTCGGATTACAGGAATGAACTTCAAATCCTGTTATTTCAGTGCGCATTTCATCACCACCCTTATGACTTGTTACTATATTCATCTCCGTTGGCTCTCCAACTATAATAATCTCTGGACGAATTTTTTCTAATTTCAGACTTTTAAGNAANACAGGCATTCCAAAACCGCCAGTTTCTTCATCAAACGTAAAAGCTAAATGAATTGGTTTTTTTAGATTTAGGGATTGAAAAGTTGGTACGGATGCCATAGCACAAGCTAAAAATCCTTTCATGTCCACTGAACCTCTGCCATACAAAAAATCATTTTTCTTTGTTAAAGTAAAAGGATCTGTAGCCCATTTTTGGCCCTCCACAGCCACCACATCGGTATGACCATTCAGAAGGACACCCCCATCGATTTTAGGGCCAATAGTTGCAAAGACATTAGCCCGCTCCTTTTTGTCATCGAAGGAAAGAATTACGTCCAATCCATGCCCCTCAAGAAAATCCTTTATGTAATTGACTATCTCANGTGTTGGCAAGCCAGAGACACTTGGAAATGAAACCAGGCGTTCAAGAATTTCTATTGCTTTGTCTGACATTCATATCCTTAATCTTTTTTTTAGGAAGTATATAACTCTACTTTTTGAAAGCATGCAATTTTTAATTTAAAATAAAAACTCTCTACTATTCTTCTTTCTTNTACANTTTTTCATTCTCNAAATTTATTTTATGTTTGTAATTAAAAATGAGTTGTATACATCTCATNGGGAGTTCATAATGGAATTTAAGTGATTCTCAAATGAGTGAAGGCTCAGACTATGCAAGAAAAATATCATTTAAGTAACAAGGTTGATACAATAAATGCCGATGATGAAATTAGTGAGTCTTTTCTAATAGATACTAGTCCTTGGAGATCTCGTTTTGACTTTGTGTATCGAGAAATAAGAAGACGTATAGTGCTTCTAGATTATCTTCCTGAAAGTAAACTTGATATTAAAAACATTTCTAAAGAATTCAAAATTAGCAGAACACCTATTAGATCCGTAATGCAACGTCTCGAGAGNGAAGGTTTAGTTATGACCAAGCATGGNGTNGGAACTATTGTTACAGGAATAATTCCGTCACAAAGNCGAGATGCTATTCAATTAAGACTACACCTGGCTACCCTGATTGGAGAGGCTGACCCAAAGCCAATAGATTCAATCTCACTGGAAGGCTTAGAGCTTTTAAATAAACGCACACTAAACAATAATAATATGTCACAGTCGGAACTTTACAAATGCTACGAGCAGCTCCATGAATTTAAGTGTAAATTAATATCAAGTGATTTGCTTAGAGAGACCTATGATCAAATGTATTACCGAACTGTACGTGTTTGGTTCTTTTACATGAAGCAACTAACATTAGCCGAGTTAAGTGAGTCCATAAAAACCGATGTTTCACAAACGCTTAACGCCGCCAAAAGAGATGATATTCGCGCAATTGGGTTTATAACTCGGAACGCTATATCTGCCATGCTTCACAGGTTAAACTTATTAATGATGGCTGAAGAATAGANCTATGAAGAATTCCCTGCATAAAGAAATCATGATCATTGGC
The DNA here is from genome assembly GCA_002725175.2 of Paracoccaceae bacterium. Classification (GTDB taxonomy): domain Bacteria; phylum Pseudomonadota; class Alphaproteobacteria; order Rhodobacterales; family Rhodobacteraceae; genus CACKLF01. Next base: position 8,704 of record PBQX02000019.1, on the reverse strand, counting down.
GGCGGTATTGCTGGGGCAAGCGTTGCCTATCATCTTTCAAAATTAGGAAAAACCGATATAGCAATTTTAGAAAGACACCAGCTGACATCNGGCACAACTTGGCATGCGGCAGGACTGATTATGCAATTAAGATCAACTCATGCGATGACTGAATTAGCAAAATATAATGTTGAGCTCTATTCCCAATTAGAAAGTGAAACAGGCCAAGCTACCGGATTTAAGCAAAATGGTACATTGGGGGTCTGCCGAACCGCTGACAGGTTTTTTGAAACCAAAAGGTTAGCTTCGCTAGCAAAGAGCTTTAAAATCGACGCACATATAATATCTCCTAAGGAAGCAAAAGACATTTACCCAGGCCTCGCAACCAACATTTTAGAGGGCGCCATATATATTCCAAAAGACGGTCAAACTAACCCNGTAGATACAACAATGTCCCTTATAGCGGGAGCTAAAAAAAATGGGGTAGAGGTGTTTGAAAATAGCTGTGTTGAAAAGTTAGAACGATTAGCGACAGGCGAATATCTTGTTGAAACTAAAGATGCTCGATTTCATTGTGCTACTCTTGTATTGGCTTGTGGCCTATGGACTCGGGAGCTGGCTTCACAACTTGGAGTAAATGTTCCACTTTACGGTGCAGAACATTTCTACATTGTAACGGAAGCAATGGACAAAATAACTCCAAATTTGCCAGTTCTACGGGATACCGATGGACATGTTTACATAAAAGAGGACGCACAAAAATGGTTAGTAGGTGCCTTTGAGCCTTGGGGAAAAGCTATTGATATGGAGNAATTACCCAAGGACACACCCTTTATAGAATTACCTGAAGATTGGGATCATTTTGAACTACCTTTCTCAAAAGCTTCTGAGTTATTACCAGACTTACAAAATGCTGGCATAGCAAAATTTTTTAATGGACCGGAAAGTTTTACTCCAGATCTCTTGTTCATGCTTGGCGCAGTTCCATCTTTGCCTGGCTGTTACATCTCTGCTGGCTATAATTCGGAAGGAATTGAATTCGGNGCAGGAGCCGGCCGAGCTTTGGCTGAGTGGATTGTCGAGGGGGAGCCTACTTTAGACCTNAGTCATGTCGATATAGCTAGATTTCACCACTTTCAAACCAACAAAAAATATTTAAAAGATCGAACTCCAGAAATCCTTGGCTTACATTACAAGCCAGACTGGCCCCACTATCAAATGGAAACCTCCAGAAATATCCGCAAAAGCAGCTTACATGACAGATGGGCATCAATTGGAGCTAGCTTCGGTGAAGGAGCAGGATGGGAGCGACCAATGTGGTTCACCGAACCTGGTGGATCTGTTGACAATGTATATTCACACACAAAGCCAAATTGGTTTAAATACACAGAAATGGAATGTTTTGCCGCACGGAAAACGGCGATTCTTCTCGATCAAAGTTCTTTCGGAAAACATTTAATTCAGGGGAAAGGCTCTCTCATTGCACTTCAAAAAATGTGTTCTGGAAACATTGATGTTGAAAAAGGCAAAGTTGTTTACACCCATATGCTTAACTCTAAGGGCGGAATTGAATGTGATATTACAATCAATAGAATGGATGAGCATGTATTTTTAATTATCTCATCAGCAACAACACATGCTAGAGATAAAAGCTGGATAGAACGGCACATTGGGGAAGACAATGTTACTCTGACGGATGTAACATCCGGATATGCGGTCCTCTCTCTCCAAGGTCCCAACTCTCGAAGTATTCTTAGAGAAATTTCTAATGCAAACTTAGATAACGAAGCTTTTCCATTTTCAACATCACAAGAGATTGAATTGGGATATGCAAAAGTTATTGCAAACAGGTTAACTTATGTTGGAGAATTGGGTTGGGAGTTACACATCCCAACAGAGTTTGCTCAACATGTTTTTGACAAAATTTGGAAAGCGGGTGATCCATTTGGCCTCAAAGCTGCAGGATATCACGCACTCGAACATTTGCGAAGTGAGCGGGCCTATAGGGAATATGAATTAGATCTTACTCCAGAAGATACTCCTTACGAAGCTGGGCTTGGTTTCACTGTAAACCTAGATAAAAAAACCCCATTTAAAGGACAAGATGCTCTCATAAAGCAAAAAGAACAGAAAGTACTAAAAAAACGTTTGGTAATGTTTAAATTAAAAGATCCCCAAGCAGTACTTTTTCATGAAGAGCCTATTAAATTAAACGACAAGATTGTTGGTTACATTAGTTCTGGCGCATACGCCTTTAATTTGAATTGCTCGGTTGGCATGGGATATGTACACCATCCTGAAGGTGTAACAAAAGACCTGTTAGAATCGGGAAATTGGGAGATTGAAATAGCAGGAAAAAATTATCTTGCGGATGCTTCCTTGAAGGCATTTTTTGATCCTTCTGGAGAAAGAGTTATGGGTTAAGATGCCAGAAATAACATGTGCAGAAATTGAAAAGGCGCAGGAAAGAATAGGTGAATATATTAAAAAAACACCTATCGTAACTCCCTCCACTCTTTCAAAAAAATTAGGTATCGATCTTCTTTTGAAGCCAGAGTTTCTTCAAGAAACTGGTTCATTTAAGATTAGAGGGGCAATGAATGCAATGCTTTCTATGTCTGGAAAGGAAAGAGATCAGGGAGTAACCACAGCCTCAAGTGGAAATCATGGTCCAGCCCTCGCATGTGCCGCAAGAAAACTTGGAGCTGAGGCCACCATTTGCTTATCAAAATTAGTTCCTGAAAATAAAATTGAAAATGTAGTTAAAAATGGGGGAAAAGTTCAAATAATTGGCAAAGATTATGATGAGTCATTAGAGCACTGCCTTGATCTAGTAAAAAACAAGAACATCAAACTAGTTCACCCCTTTGACGACCCTTACGTCGTTTGCGGAGCGGGCACGGTGGGATTGGAAATATTAGATGAAAACATTGATGATATAGATTGCATACTAGTGCCCGTGTCAGGAGGAGGCTTATTGGCGGGAATAGCTACAGCGGTAAAGTCTTACAAACCAAAAATTCGTGTAATAGGTGTTAGTATGGAGCGAGGAGCGTCTATGTTTGAATCTATCAAGGCAAAAAAGCCTGTCAATGTCAAAGAGGAGGAAACTATCGCAGATGCTCTTGGGGGAAATATAGGCCTTAACAATCAATGGACCTTTGAAACAATTCAGAAATTAGCAGACGACATAATCACAGTAAATGAAAATCTCATCAAGTCGGCTTTAAGGTTGATACACAGCTCTGAAGGACTCGAGGTGGAAGGAGCTGGTGCGGTAGGCGTAGCAGCTATCATGGCTAGTAAACTACCAGTCAAAGGTAAGGCTCTATGTGTATTAAGTGGAAAAAATATCGCAAGAGAAAGTTTTTTAAAGATATTAAATAATTAGGAAAAGTTAAATGGAACAGTTACTTAATATAAATACTTCATTCAAATCTACTCCGGTCACGTCAAAGTTTACTCCCGATGAAGGTCCTGGAAAACATAGAATTGGGCTTGTAGTTTTATCGAATGATTACGCTACAGAACAAGATTTTATTAGCGCTAGACCAAATGATGATGTGGCTATTTTTGTCTCAAGAGTTCCGAACACAAGCGACTGCACTCTCGATTCACTGCCAAAAATGGCTCCTTTCATAACAAAAGCCACTGAACTCATTGTTCCTGAAGGTCGCCTGGACACGATCGCTTATGCTTGCACATCTGGCACTGTGGTAATGGGGTATGAAACGATTTGTAAAAAAATCCATGCAGTTAGACCTAATATTCCAGTCGTAACGCCTATCACTGCATCACTTAAGGCACTTCACTATCTCAATGCTAAAAGAATAGCTGTTTTAACCCCATATGAAGACAATGTTAACTCTGCTATTGCTTCACACCTTCAAAGTTCAGGAATGAAAATATCTGCTTTTAGTTCATTTCTTATCGAAGATAATGAAATTATGGCTGCGGTTCCTCCAGAAGCCATTTTTGAAGCCGCCATAGAAGCAAATAGAACTGATACTGATGCGCTATTTATTTCCTGCACAGCGATACGCGCTCTGAAAGTTGCCGAGAGAATAGAGAAGGAAATTGGAAAGCCTGTTATAACTGCAAATCAAGCTATGATATGGGAGACCCTTAGAATTTCGGGCTATAGCAAACCTATAATGGGTTTCGGCCAAATTTTACAACAATAACTTAAGGAGAAAAAAATGCGTGATGAAGACATATTATCAAAACCTGCTCGTATCTTAACCCAAGAAGAGAGAGAGTCCTTTTTTAAGGACGGTTATGTTGTAAAAAAGAAAATAATAAGTGACGATTGGCTTGGAAAGCTTAATGAAGCCCTTGCTAAATTGATAGAAAAATCAAAATCTCTAACGAAATCTGATGGCACATTTGTTTTGGAAGACGGCCACACCTCCGACAATCCTCGCCTGCGCCGGATTGCATTTATGGATGAAATGGATCCAATATTTCACGAATTTCAGAGAGACTCCAATCTTCCCGATATGGCAGCAGATATTTTAGGACCAGATGTACGCTTCCGAGAGAATATGATTAATATAAAATGGTCTGGAGGGGGTCAGGAGGTCAAATGGCATCAAGATTTTCCATTCTATCCTCTTACAAATCGCGCTGTGGGACAGTTTTTAATATGTCTGGATGATGTTGGTCCGGAACAAGGTCCGTTACAGGTAGTCCCTGGAAGTCACAGAGGGCCTATTTATGACCATTATGACAGCAGTAATAATTGGTTGGGCTTTATAGAAGATGAAAAACTAAAAGAAGCAAAATTGGATACAGCTGTAGACCTCATAGGTCCAGCCGGAACGGTTTCTGTTCATCACTGCTGTGCACTTCATGCCTCTCGCCCAAACTTAAGCACTAAAGGGCGACCCGTTCTTATAATTACTTATGCGGCATGTGATGCCTACCCCTATACCGCCGTTACCTATCCAACAAAAAATTACGGAGAAGTTGTCAGAGGTAAAGATAATAGATTTTGCCATCATGAGGAGATGGATATAAGACTACCTCCAGACTGGTCGGGTGGATATACTTCAATCTTTGAGCATCAAGAAGAAAAATAACATTTTAAAATATCTAATTATACTCCTTTAAAAAGAGCAAAATTATGTGGTGGCAAAATTATTACCAATGGTGAAATAGAAAAAGCGTTTATCAATATAAACCCTTTTATTAACAAGACCCCGCTTATAAGGTCTGAATGTCTATCCAAAGACTACAAGGCATCTATTTTTCTAAAACTCGAACACCACCAAAAGACTGGGAGTTTTAAAATAAGGGGAGCTACTAACGCTATTTTAAATCTGACTTCTGAGCAAAGAAACCGAGGTGTTGTCGGCGTCTCAACTGGAAATCACGGAAGAGGTTTGGCATCGGCTGCTAGCGCTGAAGGAATTAAGTGTATTATTTGCATGTCACAACTTGTCCCAAAAAACAAAATTGAAGGAATTCAAGCACATGGGGCAGAAGTTAGGATTATTGGGAATAGCCAGGATGATGCCCAGATAGAGGTTGATCGCCTAGTAAAAGAAGAAGGCATGACAATGATACCTCCCTTTGACCATAGCGATATAATCGCAGGGCAAGGCACTTTAGGACTAGAAATATTGAAAGACCTTCCCGATCTGGACTTAGCTATAATACCCGTTTCAGGTGGAGGGCTTATTTCAGGAGTTTCGTTGGCTCTAAAGGACGCAAAACCGAATTGTAAAATAATTGGCGTTTCTATGGAACGAGGAGCAGCGATGTATCAATCTCAAAAAGCTGGAAAACCAATTTTCGTAAAAGAAGAAACCACTCTAGCGGATTCATTAGGTGGAGGAATAGGGATAGATAATAAATATACATTTCAAATGACACGAGATCTAGTTGATGATTTTGTTCTTGTGTCAGAAGCAGAAATTTCCCGAGCTATTCACCATGCTTACTGGCAAGAATCTCAAATTATTGAAGGTTCTGGGGCAGTATCTGTTGCAGCCTTATTATCAAAGAAAATAAAACCCAAAGGAGTAACGGTAGCACTAATATGCGGTGGCAATATAGATATGAAACTTCATCACCAAATTGTATCTAACAGTGGATAAACACACAAATAGGAGAGCCAATGCCTAAAATAAAAATTCTTACTGAATCTGACTTAAGAGAACTAGTAAAACTTGACCTAAACGCCATTGACTGTATTGAAAAGGCTTTTTTAGCTTTGGCTGGTGGCGAGGTTGTTATGCCACCAATATTATCCATGGGAATACATCATTTTAATGGTGAAGTTGATGTAAAAACTGCATATGTCCCTGGAATAAATAGCTTCGCTATTAAAATGAGCCCTGGTTTCTTTGATAATCCAAAAATTGGTCTCCCTAGTACTTCTGGCTTAATGGTGCTTTTTTCTGCAAAAACCGGAATGCTAGAAGCCCTTTTACTCGATAACGGTTATTTAACCGATATTAGGACAGCTGCTGCCGGTGCAGTGGCTGCAAGACATCTGGCAAGAGGAGATGCTAAAAGTGCTTGCATTATTGGCTCTGGAAATCAGGCAGAACTGCAACTTAAGGCTTTAAATTTGGTTCGCCCTCTCAACAGAGCAACAATATGGGGGAGGAGCAAAGACAAAGCCTCTCTTTTAGCTCAAAAGCTTTCCAATGAGTTAAATTTTGAAGTTATAGCAGAAGAAGACGCTGAGACTGCTATTTCAAATTCCGATGTAATTATAACTACAACCCCATCTAAGAAAGCGCTAGTTATGTCTGAATGGCTTAGACCAGGGCAACACATAACTGCAATGGGATCTGATCAGGATGACAAATGTGAACTGGAGGCAAGCTGTTTAACTCGTTGCGACTCCTATATACCTGACTATCAGGCTCAAACTGAAATACTTGGAGAATTGCGCCCGGCAATTGCTGAAGGACTAATTTCTGCAGACACAAGGTTTCCAGAATTAGGATCTATTATCACAAAGGAAAAGGTTGGACGAAAATCAGAAAATGATGTCACGATAGCAGACCTAACAGGGACGGGAATACAAGACACGGCAATCGCTACATTTGCGCGCGAAAAGGCTGAATTATCAGATAGTGGTTCAGATTTTGAAAGTTAACTAGATTGATTAATACATTAGGTTAGTCTAATAAGATATTATATTGAAAGGGTTTTTATGCTGGAAAATGATTTATTAAATAAATGGGACCGTGAAAATTTTATGCACCCGTCTACCCACCTTGCACAACATGAACGGGGTGAAACAGTGAGCCGAATTATGTCCACAGGTTCCGGTTCTTACATTCAGGATAGAGATGGTAACAAATTTCTTGATGGCTTTGCTGGCTTGTATTGTGTCAACGTCGGATATGGTAGAACAGAAATCGCCGATGCAATTGCAAAGCAAGCTCATGACTTAGCATATTACCATTCTTACGTAGGTCATGGAAGTGAAGTCGCCATTAAACTCTCTAAAATGGTAATTGATCGAGCTCCAAAAAATATGTCTAAAGTTTATTTTGGGCTTAGCGGCTCTGACGCAAATGAAACGAATATTAAGTTAATTTGGTACTACAACAATATTTTGGGAAGAAATAAGAAAAAGAAAATAATATCTAGGCAGAGGGGGTACCACGGCTCGGGCTTAATGACTGGCTCTCTTACTGGGTTAGAATTATTTCATAAAAAATTCGACTTGCCGCTCGATAGAATATTGCACACTGAATCTCCTTATTTTTACCGACGTGAAGACCTTGATATGGGTGAAGAGGATTTTGCGAATTACTGTGCACAGTGCTTAGAGCGTCTAATAGAAGAACAAGGCGCCGATACAATCGCTGCATTTATAGCTGAACCCATTTTAGGAACTGGAGGGATCGTACCTCCTCCAAAAAACTACTGGAATGCTATTATGCCTATTCTTGAAAGAAACGATATTTTGTTAATTGCAGATGAGGTTGTTACTGGTTTTGGGCGACTAGGAACCATGTTTGGTTCTGATCATTTTAACATGAAACCTGACCTAATTACGATAGCCAAAGGACTGACATCTGCTTATGCCCCCCTCTCTGGGTCAATAGTTTCAGAAAAAGTTTGGAATGTTTTGAGTCAGGGTACAGATGAAAATGGGCCTTTCGGGCATGGTTGGACATATTCCGCGCACCCAATAGGTGCTGCCGCTGGAATTGCCAACCTTGAGCTCATAGATAAATTGGAATTAGTTGAAAATGCCAAGGAAACTGGATCTTATTTTAACCAAAAACTATCCGAAGCTCTAAAAGACCATCCGAATATTGGCGAAATTAGAGGTGAAGGTATGATTTCGGCAGTGGAGTTTGTTTCAAAAAAAGGTAGCAGGGAGTTTTTCAAACCTGATCAAAAAATTGGACCAAAAATTTCAGAAGCACTTGCAAAAAATGGGGTTATTGGGCGAGCGATGCCTCAAGGGGATATTTTAGGTTTTGCCCCTCCCCTATCGCTTTCAAAATCAGAAGCCGACATAATTGTTGACGCCTCAAGGAAAGCCGCAAAAGAAGTTTTTGGCTAACCTTAGTAATTTCAGAACTTCTCTAAATTGAAAATATTTTTATTTAATTGCAAAATTAATTCCTGAAAAGATAAATAACTGAAAAAAATAGCCTCTAGGGGGTGGATTTTAGATCAATATTGTGCTTTCTTTAACGCATTAAGTGTTGTGAGCATCTCTTATCTACGTTTGAAAGAGAAATAA
>PBQX02000111.1:0-6234 GCA_002725175.2 Paracoccaceae bacterium | reverse complement strand
GATTGGATTAAAGAAAATACTTTTGTTATAAATAGTCATACTAATATATATAATGATGGTAGAATTGAAGTACCACGAGCATATGATCTGGCAGATAGTTGGTTAAATAATTTAGAATATAAAAGAACTAAAAATGTTTCAATAGATTCTAACGGTAATGAATCTTTTTCAGATAATATTGTGAATGCAGATGATGATTTTGTTGAATTAAATACTTTACCTGGTGGGATTCAAACATTTAATCATAATTGGGGTCATGGAACAACAATAACAACTTGGCAAGCAATAGATTCCGAAGATAATTTTGAACAAAATGCTGGAACAACTACAGTAATCGTGAATGATAATTTTGGACCTTTATTTAATAATATTCAGGATGATTGGTCGAATAGTCATAACTTTTCATTAACCAGTTATACAAATAAAATTAGTGAACAAATAACTTTACCAACTGCTAATGATGCTGTTTGGGGAGAGATTACTAAATTTAGTTACGACATAAGTGGTGGAGAGGCGGACCCTCAATCTATTTCTAGTTTAAATGAAATATCTGGTTCTGAATACGAAATCGAGTTTACAGTAATTACTTCTAATCTAGAGGGACCAGATAGCTCTGGCGAATCAAAATACCAAAAATATACTATTGATTGGCATTGTAAAGATAATGATATGAATACTGAGGAAAACAAGGCAATAACAACAATAAAAATTAAAGATGAATATGGTCCAATTTTTGAAAATGACGCATCTGGCGCGGCTCAGGCGGCGATAGTTCCAACCGATGTGAGTGGTTGGACCGCATCTTTAAAAGCAGATACTAGTTCTTCACATGAAGGACACAAGGGACATATAGATCAAGACACTGTGTATCTTACTATTGATAAACCAAAAGCATTTGATAATGTTGATGGAGAAATTACTAATTTTGATTATGTATTAACCCCTGCTAATCGGTTAGCAGATGTAAGTGGTTCGTTGCCTGATACTGGTTCTGTTACTGCTAGTAGTAGTCTTGTTTTAAAATTTAAATTAAATAGTGCTTATTTTGAAGAAGATATTTCTGGTAATATCCATCAAAAATGTACAATTGATTGGTCTTGTGTAGATGCTGCGGGTAATGATAATGAAAATACTGCTACTACTACTATAAGAATATATGATACAACTACGCCGACTATTGATACTAGTGGTACTATTTATGCGGATGCGAACAGTGATTCTGTATCAGAGGGAGACCGCATAACACAAATGTATATAGATTTGCCAATGATAAATGATAATGTAAGTAATGGATTAGGAGATGGTACTAATAATACACTTAGATTAGAATATAAAATATTTGATCATACTTGGAATAGCAGTTTTGGTTGGGAATCAGATAAGCTTGCTAATATTTCTGATGATAAAAGCGTCGGTACAAACATAACATCATCATTAAATATTAATTTTGTATTATCAGCTGAAAATATACATAGTGTTCGTGCGGCTAATATTGCATCGAGCCCACCAAGATATTCTAAATGTGAAAATTTTTATATTTCTTGGAAAGCAACTGATAATGCAAATAATTATTATATAACAGAGCAATTAATTGAAATTTCTGATGTTACAGTCCCGACTCTAACTGTTGACCACATAAGTGTAACTGCCGCAAGTGATAACAGTGTTAACACATTAGCGATAGAATTGCCAGATTTAACTGACAATTTAAGTACTGAATTTGGAAATGTCAGTGATGGTAAAATTAAATTGGATTACAAAATATTTGATTATGATTGGGATGATTCCAATGGCGACGATTTTGATAATAATGATTCTAAACTTGCTGATAATGCCAGTCCAAATGAAGGTACAGATATTTCAGGAGCTTTTTATGTAGATTTTACATTATCTGGTGAAAATATATTTGCAATTACATATAATTATGAAAATTTTTATATTTATTGGAAAGCAACTGATAGTGCGAATAATATTTCTTATAAAAAACAAGAAGTCCGAATTACTGATAATACTGCCCCAACTCTAACTGTTTCTACCATAAGTCCTACCGCAGCAAGCGATAATATCGTCACGGAAGTCAACATAGTTTTACCAACAATAGTCACAAATAATAATTTAAATACTGCATTTGGATCTCGAAGTGATGGTAAAATTAAATTGGATTACAAAATATTCGATCATACTTGGATTGAAGACAATGGTTGGAATTCAGATAAGGATGCTAGTGTTGGAACTAATCCAGATGGAACTAGTCAAGACAGTGGTGTAAACATAACATCAGACTTTAATGTTAAGTTTACATTATCAGCTGAAAATATACATACTATTCGTGAGGCTAAGATTGCAGAAGACGATACAAGTGATCCTAAATATGAAAGTTTTTATATTTATTGGAAAGCAACTGATAGTGCAAATAATATTTCTTATACAAAACAAGACGTCATAATTACTGATAATACTCTCCCAAATCTAACTGTATATGATGTTAGTGGATATGCAGAAAGTGATAGCAATATTAAAAATTTAACTATACCTTTACCAGATTTAACTGACAATTTAAGTAATGCATTTGGAAATGTCAGTGATGGTAAAATTAAATTGGATTACAAAATATTTGATTATGACTTGGATTGAAGACAATGGTTGGNNNTCAGATAAGGNTGCTAGTGTTGGAACTAATCCAGATGGAACTAGTCAAGACAGTGGTGTAAACATAACATCACCATTAAATATTGATTTTACATTATCAGCTGCAAATATAGAAATACCTACTACTGGTAGTGGTTATGAAAATTTTTATATTTATTGGAAAGCAACTGATAGTGCAAATAATAGTTCTTATAAAAAACAAGAAGTCAGAATCACTGATAATACTTTTCCAACATATGACACTCCAAATACTATTTATCAAGATGCTAATAATGATAATAACACACCAATAAGTTTACCCAGATTACCGGGTGTAGCTGATAATGTTGGTGTGCAATATTTACAATACAAGAGAGAAGAAGTCGTCACGGCTTATTATGACTGGCCCAATTGGGATACGGCCACGCCGGATGAGAATAAAACACTGTATTATAATTTAACTAGTTCTAATATAGAAATCGATGATAGTGGTAATGGCTACGAACCCTTTACTATTAATTGGCAAATAATAGATTATGCTGGAAACACTGTTAATGTCGATCAAACTATAATAATACTTGACATGAGTGACCCGGAAGCCATCGACCCCGCGACCGGAGTAAATACAAGTCCCATTTTAGAAAATACAGGTTCAGGTAATAATACTTTAATAAATTTACCCAGATTAGTTGTAACTGATAATGTTGGTGTGAAATATTTACGATACAAGAGAGTGGAGCTTACGGGTAATTTTACAGACTGGCCCAATTGGCATGCCGAATCCGGCGCCCTAGGCGAGTCTTCAATAAGTCTGTATTATGTATTAACTGGTTCTAATATAATAATACCTGATAGTGGTGGTAGTGGTTATGAAGAGTTTTCTATTAATTGGGAAATAGAAGATTATGCTGGTAATACGACGAATCACATTCAAACTATAAGAATTACTGATGATGATGGACCAGTTATTAGTGGTATTACTACAGATGTTAGTGGTGTAAATCAAAATGCAGCTGAATCCGCTGATATTACTGTTAATACTCCAACAACAGTATCGGATAATGTGTCACTTGATTCTGATATTGAATTACAGTATCAAGTGTTAGATCAAGATAACAACATCGGTGTTGATTGGACAGATGCAACTGCTGGTGGTACTGTTACTGTTACAGTTAACTACCCCTCGGGCTACAGCGCCGCCGGAGGTACAATTGGATATACTGTAAAATGGAGAGCAACGGATCAAGCAAACAATACTACTACTTCTACCACTACTACTACTGTTAGTGTGGAGTTTACTTTGGACATAACTCCCCCTACTCTGTCCAACACACCGCCGGACTTCAGGACGCCGCCTTCGGACGCTGCCGAGCCGCGCTATACTAAGAAGGCCAAAAATGTGGATATTAACGACTTTTCGCGGACCGAGACCTCCAGCCACCCTACGTCGTCGGACTTACATTCGGCTCATTGGGTAGAATGGTCCGACGACCCGACGGATGGGTCGAGCTGGTCAACATATGACGAAGACGATCCATCAAACAACGATATAAAATGCAGCCCCGAGGACGACGAGTACGGCGACTGGGTCGAGTCGCTGCACGAGGTGGATGTATATATATACTGGAGAGCGGCAGATGCGGCTGGTTTGTATTCGCACGATGGCACTGACGAGAAACCATACCCTAAGACTAAGATCACCTTTTATTTTGATACAAGGATAGACAATCTGGGACCGAGCTGGGACGGCAATATACCAGCCGATATATCAGATAGCATGGGCAGNAGAGGAGATACTGGTACGAAGTATAGTCTCAGTGGTAGTTTCACTTTGCCCACCGCGACAGATCAAACCCCGGCCGGCATCACGGCGGCAGACGTCGACGAGATGTGGTATTACGTGACCTCGGAGTCGACCGCGGACGACTTCACGACGCCGACGGGGACGACCATCTCCGACTCCGGGACGGTTTTCTATTCGACCGACAGCTCCGTGAATATTGAAATTGAAAAAACAAAGACCANCAGCGACAGCACTGAGGTTACTTATTACAAACGTATATACTTCTACGCAAAAGATAATAATGGTAACGGAAGTTCAATTGAGTCTGCGCTATTCACAGCGGAATTTGATTTCCGTGACGCCCTTTCCGCCGCGNCCCATCCGGATNNNGCACCAGGTGGTTGGGATTATTTGGCTGGACCAGAGCGGGAGGATTACATCCGCTCGGTTTCTTTGAGATACGCGCAGTTCACGAATGATTACGGGACTTACAATCTTCCCGTGGATTGGGTCAACGCCGCCGCGTCCGTGTCGAAATCGAACTCGGGCTATAGCGACACATTTCAATATACGTGTCTCAAGGGCTCAGCCGTCGGCACGTACTACGCGCGACCCTTCTCCGGCGCGACGAGCGTGGGCGACAACAGCACGACCTTCACTGCAGATACCGGGACGTGGGTTCGCAACGACGNCACTTACTCGACGAGCACCGGCAATTACACTTCGGNGGACAAGTACCATCCCAAACAAAGAACCACTGACGAATACCCCGACAACCATGCAACCCCACGTTTTTTCGAGTTCTGTGCGTTAGGTACCGGCGCCCACGCCGACGACTTACATGCCACCCAGAAATTAGGCCAATTCTCTTATGACGGACTTGCCAATCGTACGGGCGGATACCGAAGAATTATGACTCGGAATGTAGTTGACGCCGTATTTACACATTACGACGACGGCCGCGACCACTCCATGGAGACGTACACTGCCAACGTCGACGTGGCCAAAGGTCCAGGTAGAGGTGGTACTATTGCGATTATAATCCAGAATTTTCAACCAAGCGCGGTCACATCGACACAAATTCTTTGGTATATTGGAATGCCTGGTTTTGCACACGGAGAATCCGTTGGTAAAAACGAATTTGAGGGTGGGTGCCAACACATGGCTTGCTGCCTAAACGGGGGCACGAAGCAAGTCGAATATCATTTCGGCTACAACACGAACGGCAGTGGGAACGACATTGACTATGACAACCCGCTAGTAATTAATTGTGGGAACATTTGGGATTATGGCAGCGATAAAGATTGGTTGATAAGTATATCATGGAGACCGGGTCCATTCAGCGGCAGCTCGGGTAACTTCACCTTCGAGCAGATCGGCGCTCAGTGCATAATAAAAAAACGCAATACCGGCAGCGACGATCCCTGGGCGGACCACGCCGCGCAATGGGGCGGGACTTCGTCGCTGGTCAGTTACATGATGACTTATGGCTCAGGTTCTAAGGAGGAGTATCTGACCGGTGTGCCGTCCGCATTTGACGANANNAACNCGAAGANCGGNAAGGATCTCGAGTCGGTCCAGGGTTTATATATTGGGGGAGACTTCAAGAACACCGCCGGCATGCAATTGTCGACATCGGCCTACGATAATGTATGGGTATTAGTTACTGCAGATGCCCAGTATTTCGGGAATAATGCCGATTGGTGGACTCCAAAGTGATTGGTAGAAGTCGAAGTGATGGTGGGGGCCGAACGGTGGTTAAAAATAGGTAATATTATTAATACACACATGACTGACCAAAATTCAGCTTCTAGCAATGAATC
>PBQX02000026.1:0-9484 GCA_002725175.2 Paracoccaceae bacterium | reverse complement strand
ATGAGATCAAAAGAAGAAGCACATGACTATAGATATTTTCCATGCCCGGATTTGCTACCCATAGAGATAACTGAATCATGGATAGAAGGAGTAAAAGATACACTACCTGAATTACCAGATCAAAAAAAACAAAGACTGATTAAGCAATACTCAATAAGTGATTATGACGCTTCGATAATAATTGCAGATCCAAGTATTTCAGATTATTTTGAATCCGTTGCAGAAAACGTAAATGGGAAAAATGCTGCTAATTTACTCATTAACGAACTGTTTGGCAGATTAAATAAAAGCAATGTCCAACTTTCCGAAAGCCCAATAAGTAGCAAACAAATTAATGACATTTGTAGGCTTATTGATAGAGGAGTAATTTCAAGTAAAATTGCCAAGGACATTTTTGATATTCTGTGGACAAAAGGAGGAAATCCTGAGGAACTAGTAGAAAGTTTGGGACTAGCTCAGCTCACGGATGAAACCCAACTAGATTCCATTGTGGAAAAAATTATTGAAAGCAACCCTGATCAGGTAAAAAAAGTGAAAGAAAATCCAAAATTGAAAAGCTGGTTCGTTGGACAAGCAATGAAAGAAACTAAAGGCAAAGCTAATCCAAAAATCCTTAGTGGAATAGTTGAAAAACTTTTAGGTTAAATTATTCGCCAACATCCAAGGATAGTGCGTGCACCCTATCTTTTAGTTCCTCATTTAAAATTTTATATATTGTGCGCTGGCATTCTATTCTTGTCTTTCCCTTTAATTTTTTTGAGCGAAGAACTACCTTAAAATGCGTTTCTCCCCCTTGCACATAACCGCTATGACCTATATGATCTTCGCTCTCATCAATTACTAACAACTTTGAGGGTTTTAAATGTGTTAATAATTTAGATTCTATTCTTTCTTTAATTTTCATTTCATCCGTCATTCTTAGAACTTTTATTTAATATAAACATGGCATATTTATAAATTAGAATACAGAGCAAAATATTTTGAATAAACGACCATTCCAATTTGATATATCTGTTTCTGCAGATAAAAAGAGAAGAGCAAAAAACCGAAGCTCTTCGGGATCCGTTGAAACTTCGGAGAAAAGGTGTGAATATAATGGGTGCAAAAATAAAGGTACTTTTAGAGCCCCAAAATCATCTGAAAATGTAGATGACTTCCAATGGTTCTGCCTTAATCACGTGAGAGAGTACAATCAAAATTGGAATTTTTTCAAAAATCATTCAACTTCTGAAATGGAAACACAGATAAAGGCTGACAGCCTATGGGGCAGAAAAACCAAACCAATCAACCCAAAATCTAATAACACCTCACACCCAGAAGGAAGAGCATGGGCTCGCCTTGGCTTTGATGATGCATATTCTGTCCTTGGTGAAATGGGTTCCCATAGAGAGAAAGCCTCGTCTAATACTTTTGAAATGAAATTATCTGGAAATGACAGAAAAGCGGCAGAGATCCTTGGTATTAGAGAAGAAAAAAATAAGAGCGAGATAAGAAAAATATATAAAGCTCTTGTTAAAGATCTACATCCTGATAGAAATAGTGGCCGGAGAGATGATGAAGAAGAATTATCAAAAGTAGTTTGGGCCTGGGAGCAAATAAAGGTAAGCAGAAGCTTTAAAGATTAATTAAAGTTTAACTTTACAGATGTAAAATTTTTTGAGAATTAATCATGATTAAGAACGACTGGGTAACAAATGAATTCCTCAAGTAAAACAGAAAAAGTAAGAGTAACTGAACTTTTTGGCTTCGAAAGTGACTTAGAAGTTCACAAATTTACTGAATATTCTGAACGAGTTCCCGCAATAGATGAAACCTATAAATTTGATAAAGAAACTACTTTAGCAATCTTGGCGGGATTTGAGCACAACAGAAGAGTGATGATTCAAGGTTATCATGGTACTGGAAAATCTACACATATAGAGCAAGTTGCTGCCCGACTAAACTGGCCATGCGTTAGAGTAAATTTAGACAGTCACATAAGCCGTATAGATCTACTTGGCAAAGATGCTATTAAACTGAAGGATGGGTTGCAAGTTACTGAATTTCAAGAAGGTATTCTACCTTGGGCTCTTAGAAATCCCTGCGCAATTGTGTTTGATGAATACGACGCTGGCAGACCTGACGTAATGTTTGTCATTCAGAGAATACTTGAAACTGACGGAAAGCTAACCTTACTAGATCAAAATGAAATCATTACACCAAATCCTTACTTCAGGCTTTTTGCAACTTCTAATACTGTCGGACTAGGAGATACAACGGGATTGTATCATGGTACTCAACAGATTAATCAAGGCCAGATGGATAGATGGTCCATAGTTTCGACCCTAAACTATCTTAGCAAAGATGATGAGGCTTCAATAGTTAAGAGCAAGATAGGTGACAATTCTATAAGTACAGAAGAAGTAATAAAAAGAATGATCTCAGTTGCAGAGCTAACCCGAAAATCATTCATTAACGGCGACTTATCAACAGTCATGTCNCCTAGGACAGTCATAAATTGGGCTTGGAATGCNGACATATTTAAAGATTTTGGTTTTGCATTTCGATTAACCTTTTTAAATAAATGTGATGAACTAGAGCGTACAACAGTTGCAGAGTTCTATCAAAGATGCTTTGACGAAGAGTTGCCAGAAAGTACTATTTCAGCTGCCAATGAAGAATAATCAAAATGAGAAATCATTAGATATTTTAACTGAGCCTTTTAAGAAAGCTTTAGGAGAAACCACTAAAGCAATGGCAGATAGCAAAGATCTTGAAGTAAGTTTTTCTTCAGAATCTACTGATTATAATGATGGAAACGCTAGGCTNCCCCAAATATCAAAAAAAATGACCTTAGATGAAATTCTTATTGCTAGGGGAACAGCTGATTCCTATGCTTTAAGAAATAGACATTCGAGTAGTAATACTTTTCAAAAGTATCTGCCTAAAGGTGAACTTGCAGCAAAAATATATGAAAGTATGGAAATGGCAAGGTGTGATTCCATAGGGATCGCCGATATGCCTGGCGCTGCCTCTAATATCAATGCCAGAAATGATAACGATGCTATNAAAAAGGGGTATGACAATTCAGCGGCCGACTTTAAAAATTTTTTACCAGAAGCCATNGGACTACATGTAAAAGAACTTTTAACCAACAAACCAAATCCAGAATCAACTAATAAGCTCTTAAATTATTGGCGCCCGATAATTGAAAGTCAGGTATCTGTTTCTAAAGAAAGTTTAAAAGATAACATTGGNAGCCAAACAGCATATGCAAAACATATAAGACAATTACTAAAAGATTTGGGCTATGGTGATCAGTTNGGGGATGANCCAGATGATTCAACCTCTGAGAATGAAGATTCTTCTGATTCAACCGAAGAAGTCGAATCAGAGGATCAATCAGAAAATAATGAAAATCCTGACACAGCCCCTGACCAAGAAGACAGCACAAGTGAGGATAATGAAGAGACTTCTGCCACAGTTCANGACGCTGATCAGAATAATTTAGAAGACGACGCTGTACTAGATGAAGGCGATCCTCCGAATTATGAGAGTTCCAAAGAAAAAATTTCCGAAGCGGATCCAGATTATAAAGTATTTTCTTCTAAATTTGATGAAGAGATAATGGCAGAAGAATTAGCTGATCAAAAAGAATTGGAAAGATTGAGAGCGTATTTAGATCAACAGCTTAATCAAGTAAAAGGTGCAGTATCACGTCTTGCTAACAAACTCCAAAGAAGGTTGCAAGCCCAACAAAACAGAAGCTGGAAATTTGATCTTGAGGAGGGGTTGCTTGATTCAGCNAGATTAGCAAGAATAGTAGCAAACCCTACAACTCCCTTAAGTTTCAAACAAGAATCTGAAACTGAGTTCCGAGACACCGTNGTTTCATTACTAATTGATAACTCTGGATCAATGCGAGGCAGNCCAATTTCNATCGCTGCAATATGTGCGGAAGTTTTAGTTCGAACTTTGGAAAGGTGCCAAGTNAAAACAGAAATTTTAGGCTTTACCACCAAAGCATGGAAGGGTGGCCAATCAAGAGAATTTTGGTTNGAAAAGGAAAGGCCCCCTACCCCTGGACGNTTAAANGATATAAGNCACATTATCTATAAAACTGCTGATGCCCCGTGGCGTCGGTCAAAAAATAACCTAGGCTTAATGATGAAAGAGGGTCTATTAAAAGAAAATATAGATGGTGAAGCCCTTGAATGGGCATANAGAAGAGCGATAAGACGCTCTGAAGCACGTAGGATTTTAATGGTAATTTCTGATGGAGCTCCTGTNGATGATAGCACGCTATCAGTTAATCCTTCCAGTTATTTGGAGAGACACCTTAGATCTGTAATTAATATGATAGAATCTAAGGAAGTTGTAGAGTTAATAGCAATTGGCATTGGTCATGACGTTACAAGATATTATAAACGTGCTGTTACTATAACCGACGCAGAGCAATTAGCAGGCGCCATAACTGAGCAATTGGCTGAACTTTTCGAAAAAAAGTAAAGCTCTTTTCAAAAGCTCACTAAGGCCAAAANAGCCTAAAGAAAAAANTGNTTATAAAAACCANTACCAATCCAAAAAAAAGAATAACAGCCAACGGCAACTGCAAAATAAAAAGAAACACTGGATCCCACAACCATANTGCAANATANCTCTCTATCATAGGTTGAATTAGCTGAAGACTCTTTTGATGTATAGAAAACCAAAGATCGCCAAGAAGTAGCCTATCGCTTTCCTCACTTGGCTTAAAATAATTACCAATAAATTGGATAAGGCTTTGACCATCCAGCATAAAATCTTTGCAATCATAATATANAACCCAAATAACTAAAAAGNATAAAACGATCTGGGAAAATACCAATAANTTTCTTACNATTTGCAAATTAAAATTTCCCCGATAGAATCTCAAAAAAAACCATATATAGTAAAAATATATTTAACTAAAAGATAGAATTCTTACAATGTTTCAAAGCTTTAAAAATAGTAGCGAAAGAAATCATACACCTCGAAGGATTNAATTCCTTAGAGCTCTAATTAAAAATTATAAACTAGATGGGGTAATAATCCCAAAGGCAGATCGGTATCAAGGAGAATACATTCCACCNGAAGATGAGCGCCTTACTTGGATTTCTGGNTTTACTGGNTCAGCTGGAACAGCTTTAGTATTTGCAGANTCGGCAGTNTTATTCGTTGATGGNAGATATAGCCTACAGGCGAAAATTGAAGTTAATNGNAGAATTTTCANGGTTGAAGATTCTACCAAAACATCAATTGTGAATTGGNTGAAAATTAATTTTAANTATNAACCAAAAATAGCATTTGATCCCTGGTTAACAACAGTTTCACAAGTAAAAACTTTTCTGACGGAAGCAGAGGGAAAAATTAAATTTCTGCCAAGAATGAATTTGGTTGACAAGTTGTGGGAAAGAAATTCTGGTGAGAGTTCAGAAAAGGTTTTTTACCTGTCAAATGAGATTTCTGGTGAATCATTCTCTAGGAAATTAAATAAAATACTCAACATTCTTAAAGTTAATAACATCAAAAACTATATTTTTTGCAAACCCGATGCCATATGTTGGTTTTTAAATATGAGAGGAAAAGACGTCGCTCATAATCCAGTTGTTAATTGTTTTTCCATTTTAAGGGATAGCGGAGAGATTATTATCTTTTCTGAAAATTTAGATAAGTTTTCAGANTTAAAGAATAAGCCACTTTATCGCAAAATACATTTTAAGAAATTTTCAGAATTAAGAAATTTNATTATAAACTCCAAAGGTTCAACTGGGTTTGATCAAAATNACCTTCCATGGAAAATTTATCAATATCTCGAAAGTTCAAATAAAAAAATTATACAAATGTCGGACCCTGCTAATACTTTAAAATNAGTAAAAAATAATACTGAAGTAAATGGTATGATCTCCGCACATCTTAGAGATGCCGTGGCATTCATAAAGTTCATGTATTGGTTTTTTAAACTAGATAAAACTTCTGAGTTAGACGAGATTAGCCTAATAAAAAAATTAGAATCCTACAGAAGAAATACAGGGTTTTTAAGAGAAATTAGCTTTGACACTATATGTGGGAGTGGGCCAAATGGAGCAATTATACACTATAGAGCAACAAATGAATCGAATAGAAAGATAAAAAAGGATGACATAATACTTATAGACAGTGGAGGTCAATACTTGGATGGAACGACAGATATAACTAGATCAATTTGTCGCGGCACATGTGATACAAAGACCAAACGCCTTTATACTTTAGTACTTAAAGGCCTAATAGCTTTATCTAGGCAAAGGTGGCCAAGAGGTTTAACAGGACGAGACTTGGATCCCTTAGCACGTCAATTTCTTTGGAATTCTTTAAACGATTATGAACATGGAACAGGGCACGGTGTTGGTGCATATCTATGCGTGCATGAAGGACCGATCGGAATTAATAGGAAAAGTAATATTGAACTTGAGCCCGGAATGATATTATCAATAGAGCCTGGTTTTTATCAAAAACATAAATTCGGCATACGACTAGAAAACCTAGTTTTAGTAAAGAAGGTTACGGACAACCCGAACGAGAGCTTTCTTTGCTTTGAAACTCTTACTTCTGTACCATTCCAGAGAAATATGCTTGATATATCAATGTTGGATAAAAAAGAAAAANTTTGGCTAAACAGCTACCACAAATCCATATTGGATAAGATTGGNCCAAAACTTTCTTCCAATGAATTAAAATGGCTTACGCGCCAGTGTGCCCCCATAACCATTTAGTTTGAAGTTTTACTTATTTCTTTCGCAACCCTATAGACGCTCCAGTCTTTTCTGGAAAATCAATTTCTTCAAAGCTCTTTAAAATATTTTTTATTCTACTNTGGGCCCAATCGGGGTACTCAACAGATTTTCTAGTTTGCAGATCTACATTTATTAGAACTTGTTCACACAGAGCTGACAAAGAATTTTCTTTGGAATTAAACATTTCCATAACGATATGGATGCATTTCCTATTTGCATCTCTTAAATAAGCCTTAACGTAGAACTTTTCTCCTTCTAAAAGTTCATCAAAATAATGATACTGTGCCTGTAAAGAATAAGGGCCCGATTTGGACCTTTCCACATAAGAAGGCCCTAAACCAAGAATATTTTCAAAAAATTCATCCAAAGATAAATCGAATGCTAAAGTATAGTATGCAACATTCATGTGACCATTATAGTCAATCCAGTCAGATCTAACAGTCTGCTCANTCATTACAAACGGAACTTTATATGGCCCATCAATNCCTTCTTTAGGCTCCAAAATACTTTACCTCTANGTAATAAACTGGTTACTATCAGAGTAAATTAAATGATAGGGATAATTATGGCAATACGTTCCGCTATNAATCAGTTAAAAAAAGAAATAAAATGTACAGTTTCTACTAGTAAATCTGAATTAGAATTGCATGGGCAAAACGAAACAGGATTACCTGAAGCACCACCAGATGCAGTTTTATATCCTGAAAACACCCAACAAGTTTCTGAGATAATGAAAGTTTGCAACGAACATGAATGTCCTATTGTAGCCTACGGAATAGGAAGCTCATTAGAGGGTCACCACTTGGCTATAAGGGGTGGAATTTCTCTCAATATGTCAAAGATGAACAAGATTCTTAAGATAAATTATGANGATATGGATGTAACTTTGCAGCCAGGTATAACACGAAAAGCTCTTAACGAAGAGCTAAGAGCATCAGGCTTATTCTTTTCAGTTGATCCGGGAGCAGATGCTTCAATAGGGGGAATGGCAGCTACTAGAGCNTCAGGAACAACTACGGTGAAGTATGGAACNATGAAGGAAAATATTATTGCCTTAGAAGCTGTTTTAGCTGATGGAAGGATTATTCATGCTGGTACTAGAGCTAGGAAATCATCGGCGGGATATGATTTGAAAAACCTTATAGTTGGTTCTGAAGGAACACTGGCAATTATCACGGAATTAACTCTCAAACTCCAACCTCAACCTGAAAAAATTGCTTCTGCTGTATGCTCATTTCCAGATATAAAATCTGCCGTAGACTCGGTTATCACGATGATGCAAGTGGCAGTACCAATTGCACGTGTAGAGCTAATTGATGGCCAGAGTGTNAAGGCATTTAACAAGGCAGCTGGGAAAAANATGCCNATACTTCCACATCTTTTTATGGAATTTCATGGATCAGAAAGCTNTGTNAATGAACAGATAGTAACTGTTGAAGAAATTGTCAAAGACAANGGAGGNAATGAGTTTAATTGGGCAACAAAAACCGAGGAAAGAAATGCCTTATGGGAAATGCGACATAANGCATTTTATTCCGTAAAATCGATGTATCCTAACTCAGATGCAATTTCAACCGATGTTTGTGTTCCAATT
The DNA here is from genome assembly GCA_002725175.2 of Paracoccaceae bacterium. GTDB lineage: Bacteria > Pseudomonadota > Alphaproteobacteria > Rhodobacterales > Rhodobacteraceae > CACKLF01. Next base: position 1,120 of record PBQX02000026.1, on the reverse strand, counting down.
TCTAAACTTTCCGAGGTCATTCTAGAGACAGCTACTGAAATAGAACAAAGTGGCATTCCAGGCCCAATTCTTGGCCATGTNGGAGATGGGAACTTTCACTCTTTGCTAATTATGGAAAAAGGAAATCATGACGCCAGAAAAGCAGCATTAAAGCTAGCAGAGAATATGAGTAANCGTGCATTGAAAAATGGTGGNACTGTTACAGGAGAACATGGAATTGGCTTGGGTAAAATTAAGTTTATGGAGAGTGAGCACGGAGAAGGATGGAATATTATGGGAGATATAAAGAGNACTCTTGATCCTAAAAATATTTTAAATCCTGGAAAATTAGTAAGATCTAATTAGTTAAAATTCTCTTTAGAATAGCCGTTTGATATTAAAGAATCCGCCGCTGCTTTCGCCTCATTTGTNATNACTTTTCCCGAGATCATTCTAGCTAATTCTTCCACNCTATCTGATNTTTNAAGTTCTTTTATACTTATNCTAACTTCACCATTTTTGCCCAATTCCTTTAAAACTTGAAAATGNCTAGNTGCTAAAGCTGCTACCTGAGGAGAATGTGTTACTGTTATGATTTGGCCAAAAGCCGAAAGGTCTAATAGCCTTCTCCCGATAGCATCTGCCGTTGATCCNCCTACCCCTCTATCAATTTCATCAAAGAGAAGTNNGGTGTCCTTTGAGTCTTGCACCAAACAAACTTTNAATGCTAGAAGAAATCGCGAGAGCTCACCGCCTGAGGCAATTTTATCTAAAGGTCCAAAGTGTAGTCCTTTATTAGTAGACGCGCTAAAGTAAACCTGGTCTATCCCAAGATTACTAGCCTCAGTTCTTGAGATTTGAGTATGAAAGACAGAATTTGATAACTTCAGATGTGAGAGTTGATCCTTAACAGATTTATCTAAATTTTCTGCAGCCTTTATCCGAGAAGATGATAAATTTAAGCTTAAATTTTGATAATTTTCATGTGACTCCACTATCTCCCTTTCCAATTGTTCCTTATCTAAATTAATCATTTCAAGCTGTTCCAACTCTTGCCTAAACAACTCTGGTAATCTTACTAATTCGTCACATGTTGTGTCATATTTTCGGGCAACTGACCTCAAGTTAAAAAATCTTTCAT
>PBQX02000102.1:0-5221 GCA_002725175.2 Paracoccaceae bacterium | reverse complement strand
TTCTAGTTTGGCCGTATGGAATTTTGGCTATTTCTTTCCATACTAAAATTTGAAATTCAGTACCTTTAAGTTTCATTTAATTTAAAAAATTTTTATCCAGTAAGTTCTTCAAGCTGTTCATTAAAAGGTTTCCTTAAGAACTCCTCATATTCTTCATAAAACTCTTCAGTAGTCATAGAAAAGACCTGATTAAAAGCTTCATACCATCCATACTCTGCAGCAATCGGCCAGAAATCAAGAATAATTGCATCTGGAGATGTTTTCTTTGCTAAAAGCTCGAATGCAATATGGCCGAATTCATACTGAAGACCTCCCAAGCACATCTGAAAACAATATTGATTTATTCTTTGGACTTGTTCTTCTGACTCAGTATCACCAACTGATAATCCAGGAAACCTTACTCTATGTTCCGCAATGGTATATAGAGATTCTTTAACTATTTCATTTCTATTCCCCCAACCATTTTTATTGGCAAGATTAGTTTCAAAATATACAGCACTACCTTCCCCTACCCATCTAGGTATGTCCCATCCAAAACCTATCCAGCTTGGTCTGTATAAAACATGAGCTTCTTGATAAACGTGAAAATATTCATGAGCGTTAACCATTCTGTCACGATTAAGTTCATACATGAATTCATTGTTTTCACCTGCTGATGGGTTATGAACAAATGACTGTACGGGTTTTTCTATATACCATGAATGTTGTGCAAATCCATTTGCTCCTGGATATATATAAGCCATCTCTCTCATTCCTTGACCTTGATCATCTACGCACCGTTGAACTGGCTCACCAGGATAATTAAATTCACAGAAATCCAAAATTATATCATCAATAACATCAACATCGTTTCCTATGTAATATACTCTCATAGGACCATAATTTCCTAAAACTTCAATCGCTTTATACATTCCATCTTTTGAGGCTTCAACAATTTCTTCTGGAATATCACTAGCAACTCTAAAAGTAATTTCTATATCTTGTGCTTTATTCCATCCATACTCTCTTAACCTTTCAGCATTGTTTTTTTGTTCCTGATTTGGTGGAGTAGGTGTACGATCTTCGACGAGAGGATTAAATGGCTTAAATACCATTTGATAAATACACCTTTCATATTTCCAATTATTTTCTTGTTCTTCTTGTGTTAAATTTCGCTTAAAAATATAGCTATCTTTACACTCTTGACTTGCGTTTTGTTCCCAACCTGCGCAATAGCCGTCGGGATCATCGCAGAGAATATACTCCGTATTGAAATTAAAATCTATCCACTCAACACCTGGTTCTTGCCATAGTCCAGCATAAGATCCTAAATTTTCTTGTAGAATTTCTTCAGCTTTTTTGGCCTNTATTCCTTCATCTTCCTGATGATCTCCTTCATCTTCGTGATGATCTCCTTCATCCGCTCTTCTTTCTTCTTCACATTCANCTNNTAAAGANTCATAAAGNGAACCATNCCAAGGNCCCTCAAATATTAGATTGACTGTATTNCCCATTNCTTCTATCTTTGGAATATTGTCCCANCCTTTAGAAACTANACANNCAACNAGCCAGTCCACGTCAANNTCNTCAGCANGATAGTCAATTATATATAAATCTTTTTCCTCNTTCTCCTCTTCAACCATCAGTTGATCATTTGTCTCCTCTTCAACCATCACTTGATCATTTGATGAAGAGGTCTCACCNGAGCAATAAGAAATCATTATTAGTGANATAGAAATTATTAATAATTTCTTCATTCAAAAATTCCATGCTGCTTGCCGGAGTTTAAATATTTTTGNGCATAGATGCCTGCTAGAGAAATACTTTTCAACTCTAACCAAGTATATGGATTAGATATTTCATCTCTNACATATGNAAAGAANGCAGTAATTGACTCTTTGTGCCCTTTTCCTTCATTAAAAATCTTGCTTTTGTCTAAAGTNCCTTCCAAATATCTTAAGAGTTGAAAATCTTCNACTATGTATGAATTGCCATTTCCATGTATNTCAACTCTTTCTTTTGTCAATGCTTGGTTAGTTTCAGAAAAATACTGAATTGCTGCATGAGAACCATTTGCAAANTTNATATTTAAAAATACTTGANTATCTAAAGCNTTATTNTTTTCTTTATCAATTGGAGAAGAAGACGAGATGCTTTGTGGGAGTGAGTCAAACAAATAACATGCTAAATCAATAGCATGAATGGCTTCTCCAACAATTCTACCTCCCCCTATCTCTTCAACATTTGTCCAGTGGTCTTTATCAAGTGGTGGAACACTGAATCTAAAATTAATACTATTTGCTGGTGAATTATTTAATTTTGTTTTTACAAATTGAGTAGCGCTTGCAAATCTTCTATTGAAGCCAAGAAAGATTTTTGGATTGTCTGCATTGTACATTGCCTCTTCTATTTCAGTTATAGCTGAGGCTTCTATAGCAAGAGGTTTTTCAACATAAACTGCTTTACCCGCGTCTAAGGCTTTTATAACCAATTCGGCATGATTAAAGTGTTGAGTCAAAATAAAAACTGCGTCGATTTCTTCTGCATCTAATATTTCAGACTCAGTTTCATATTTATTTTTAACTTTAAAACTTCTTGCTAAAAGTTCTGAACTTAAACCTCCTGAGGAAGCAATCCCTAATACTTGACAGTCTTTTCTTAGTTCTTTCAANATNGGTAATATTGTTGTTGAAGCAAAATTTCCAGCTCCTATGATGCCTACTTTAACTTTTCCAACATTAGGTTCAGGGTCAAGTTCAACTTTTTCAAAATCAATCTTTGGATCTGTTTTTATTTCATATCGTAAAAGAATTGATAAAGGTTTATTGCTTCCATCAAATTTCTTATATACATCAGGTGAATCATTAAAATCTATCTCCTCAGTAACCAAATCACTTAATTCAATCTGGTTNAATGAAAGTAGCTTTATAAATGCCTCGAAGTTTCTATTTTCAGTCCACCTAACATACTCAATTGGATAATCTTTTCCAAGTATTTCATATTGTTTATCGTACCTGCCTGGACCATATGATTTAGAGACCACTAGTTCAAGCTCTTTGTAGTAAAACTCGTTTCTTGAAATATTTAAAGGTATATCTCCAACAACTACAATTTTCGCCTTGTTTCTNGCTATTTTTGTAGCAACTTCTATTGGNTCATTGCTTGATGAAGCAGCAGTAATAATCACNGAATCTACGTTTTCTAGATTTAACCCTTCAACTGTTTCGTAATTATTTTTATTTTCTAAATGTCTACTTGAGTCTGGGTCTATACCAATTACATCNGATCCTTGTGCTTCTGCAAGCCTNTAGACTAACTGTCCAACAATACCTAAACCTATTACTACAACCTTAGAACCTAATGAAGTATCAGATAACCTCAAGCTATGAAGAGCTATACTTCCAAGAACTGTAAAGGCAGCTTCTTTCATGCTTGTNTCGTCTGGAATTCNTGTACATAAATTCTGATTAACTAATACATATTCTGCATGATTTCCATTTGATACAACTTTTTCTCCAACATGAAAATCTTTNACNCCTTCTCCTACTTCAACAACTTCTCCACTAGAGCTATAGCCAAGCTGTATAGGAAGTATGTTTTTTGGAAAGACTGCATTCCAGACAGCCCCAGCTCCTTCTTTTTCTAGTAACTCTAAACCTTTNGTAATGTTTGAGGAATCTTGTAACTTATCTCCTACTGATCTATTTGCTGAATCAATAGTTGCNAGCTCTGTCCCAGAAGACACAACGGAATAATGATTTTTAATTAAGACTTCTCCCGGTCCAGGTTGTGGGATTGGTGTATCCCATAATATAGGATCAGGATTATTTCTTTCTACAACTAACTGCTTCATTTAATATCCACCACTGTTAATAATAACTACTTCACTTCTGTAATTAAGGGGGAGGTTAAATTAATAAACTGACCTTCAGGGGTTTCAATGATTAAGGANCCATCAATATCTACATCTCTCGCCCAGCCTCTTCCTTCAGGGTATTCAACAAGCTTTCCAAGTGTTGTCAGTTTTTCTTTATATTCTGGTAATTTAAATTTATTATTTTCAACAAAATCTAAGACTAACCTTCCCCATTTTTCGGCATCTGAATTTATTAAAGTGTTATCTATTTTTTCATCATATAAAGAACCAGCATTAGGAATGCTTGGATTCGCCCAAAAATAATTAACTCCAAGACCAACACATATAACCCCTTTGTGTTCTTCTACTAAAATCCCTCCAATTTTATTTTCCTTTAAATTAATATCATTAGGCCATTTAAGTTTAAGTTCTTCATTTTCAACAACTTCTAAAAAGCAGAATCCAGCAATTAAGGGGACCAGTGTGTTATTTAATTTTTCATTATTATTTTCAAATACTAAAGAAACTGCAAGGCTCTGATCTGCATTCTGCCATTCTTTTTTTTCTCTACCTCTTCCTGATTCTTGTGAGTAACTAAGAACTAAAAGTGGTTCAGAATCATAGTTTTCTAGAGCATAATTCTGAGTATTATCTATAGATTCGAAAAAAATAGTCTTCATCTTGTTACTTCTTTACATATATGTAGGTCAAATACTTACATTAACAATAAACATGAAAACAAGAAAGTTGGGCATGTCAGACGAAAATTTAGCTAATAATAGGGACGAAAAAGCTAAGAAAATACAACACCCTAAAGGTAAGTTATCTGCCTATGAAAGAATTGATCTTCTTTTGGATGAAGGTTCTTTTACAGAAATTGATGAAAATGTTGTTTCAGATGAGAATCCAGATGGAGAAGCAGTAATCACTGGATCTGGAACAATTCATGGTAGGCCAGTGTATGTATTTTCAGAAGACTTCTCAATTATGGGAGGGAGCCTCGGAGAAATAGTTGCAAAGAAAATCTTGAGAGTGATGGATTTGGCACTTGATGCAAGGGCACCAATAATCGGAATCAAAGATTCTGGTGGAGCACGTATTCAAGAAGGTATCTCTTCATTGTATGGTTATGCACAAATTTTCAAAAAGAATGTAGAAGCTTCAGGAAAGATTCCTCAAATTTCAGTAGTAGTTGGGCCTTCCGCTGGAGGCGCTGTATACAGTCCTGCATTAACTGATTTTATTTTTCAAGTACAAGGGATTGGCCAGTTGTATGTAACAGGTCCAGGTGTTGTAAAAACTGTAACTGGTGAGGATGTAAGTTACGAAGAACTTGGTGGAGTTGAAGCTCATGGAACAAAATCAGGTGTTAGTCATCAAATCTGT
>PBQX02000079.1:0-14567 GCA_002725175.2 Paracoccaceae bacterium | reverse complement strand
TAAATTGCTGGGTGGTCAAGTAAACGAACGCCTAAGAAGCTATTCATATTTGTACCCAAGCGATGATGAGGATCCTGCTACCTTCTATTCCGACCCTATAGCTTCAGCTGCTGTTGCAGAAAAATACGTGGAACTTGGTTTTACTGCTGTTAAGTTTGACCCGGCCGGTCCATATACTATTTTTGACGGGCACCAACCAAGTATGTCTGATTTAGAGAGATCAGAGAAATTTTGTAAAGAAATTAGAAAAGCTGTAGGCTATAAAGCTGATCTTTTATTTGGCACTCACGGACAATTTACGACTTCTGGAGCTTGCAGGTTAGCGCGAAAAATTGAACCATATGACCCCTTGTGGTTTGAGGAGCCTATCCCTCCTGATAATCCGGAAGAGATGGCCAAAGTAGCCAAATCAACAAAAATTCCAATAGCAACTGGAGAAAGACTAACTACAAAGCAAGAATTTAGCCAAGTCTTAAAGTTTGGAGCAGCAAACATTTTGCAACCAGCCCTTGGCCGAGTTGGTGGAATTTGGGAAGCAAAAAAAATTGCTGTTTTAGCAGAAACCTATAATGCCTCTATGGCCCCACACCTTTATGCTGGACCTCTGGAATGGGCAGCTAATATTCATTTTGGCGCAAGCATCCCAAACCTATTAATAATTGAAAGTATTAAAACTGGAGAGGGCTTTCAAAGAGATTTAATAACCAAGGAAATTCTTTGGGAAGATGGATTTATTAAGCCTCCGGAGGAGCCAGGTTTAGGCATAGAACTAAATGAAGCAGTGGCAAAAAGTAATCCATATAAATTAGATAAACTTCATTTGGAGATGAGCGAAGAGATGATAATGTATAACAAAGAAAATAAATTTGCTGGAGGCTAATTTTATTATTCTCTGATGTTAAATGTATGTCTTGACGAACAACATAATGAAGGGTACAACACAGCCAATTTATCGTAGCTAAAATCGGAAGTATAATGTCCAGAAAATGTGAATTAACAGGTAAAACGGTTCAGGTAGGCAATAACGTAAGCCATGCAAAAAATAGGACAAAGAGAAGATTTCTTCCTAATTTAAGCAACGCTACTCTTAATTCAGAAATATTGGGAAGATCGTTTAAATTCAAGGTCGCAACTTCGGCTTTAAGGACAGTTGATGCAAAAGGTGGCCTTGATCCATTCTTAATTAAAGCAAAGGATGACGTCTTATCAACAAATGCATTAAAGATTAAGAGACAAATTGTTTCAACAAAAGTACCAACATAGAAACAATACCTATACTGGAACCCTGTCAAAATCGACTTTATTGAGATAATGTTAACCGACGCAAGAAATAATAGTTGGAGCATTCATGTATGGTTGATCTAAACAACATAAGAAACTTCTCTATAGTGGCTCACATTGATCACGGAAAATCAACCCTTGCGGATCGATTAATTGAAACAACTCAAACCGTATCTGGAAGAGACATGAAAGAACAAATCTTGGATTCAATGGATATAGAGAGAGAGCGTGGAATAACAATAAAAGCTAATACAGTTAGATTAAGTTATACAGCAGAAAATGGGGAAAAATTTATACTTAATCTCATTGACACTCCTGGCCATGTAGATTTTGCATATGAAGTTTCGCGGTCAATGAAAGCTGTTGAGGGTTCTTTGCTAATCGTTGATGCATCCCAAGGGGTAGAAGCTCAAACTCTTGCTAATGTCTATACCGCGATCGAAGCAGATCATGAAATAGTTCCAATATTAAATAAAGTAGATTTGCCTGCTGCAGACTGCGAAAGAGTTAAGGGCCAAATTGAAGATGTAATTGGAATTGATGCAAGCAATGCAGTTGAAATATCAGCAAAAACAGGCTTGGGAATTAAAAATGTTCTTGAGGCAATTGTTAACTTTCTCCCACCCCCAAAAGGGAATTTGAACTCTCCCCTTAAAGCTATGCTGGTTGATAGTTGGTATGACCCATATCTGGGAGTAGTAGTTCTCGTACGTATTCAAGATGGAAAGTTAAAAAAGGGTGAAAAAATAAGAATGATTAAAACAGGGGCTACATACAATGTAGATAGAGTAGCTGTATTAACTCCCGAAATGGAAGATATTGACTGTCTAGGACCTGGAGAAATAGGGGTTATTACAGCATCAATCAAACAAGTAAGGGATACTAGGGTTGGAGATACAGTCACTCATGAAAGAAACCCATGCGATGAGGCATTGCCGGGTTACAAACCTTCTCAACCAGTTGTATTTTGCGGACTTTTCCCGGTCGATACTTCTGAATTTGAAAGCTTAAGAGAGGCTATAGAAAAACTAGCCTTAAATGATGCTTCGTTTTCTTATGAAATGGAAAGCTCAGCAGCACTCGGATTTGGGTTCCGGTGTGGGTTTTTGGGCTTGCTACATTTAGAGGTAATTCGAGATAGGATAGAAAGGGAATATAACATTGAGCTGATCACAACTGCTCCAAGCGTAATATATCATATTCATACCACAGATGGCTCGATACAAGAGCTTCATAACCCAGCTGATATTCCAGATGCTGTAAAGATTAGTCATATAGAAGAACCAAGAATTAAAGCAACGATACTGGTGCCCGATGAATATTTGGGAGACGTATTAAAACTATGCCAAGATCGGAGGGGGATACAACTGGATCTAACCTACGCTGGAGCTAGGGCAATGGTAGTTTATGATTTGCCTTTGAACGAAGTCGTTTTTGATTTTTATGATAAATTGAAATCTGTAACAAAAGGTTATGCAAGTTTTGACTACCAAATGGAAAAGTATTCACAAGATGACCTAGTTAAAATGCAAATATTAGTTAATGAAGAGCCTGTAGACGCATTGTCCATAATGGTGCACAGAGGTAGATCCGAGACCAGAGGAAGAGCTATGTGTGAAAAACTTAAAGAGCTTATTCCTCAGCATATGTTTAAAGTTCCAATTCAAGCTGCAATTGGAGGAAGAGTAATAGCACGCGAAACTATTTCTGCACTTCGAAAGGATGTGACTGCCAAATGTTATGGTGGTGATGTAACTAGAAAAAGGAAACTCCTTGATAAACAAAAAGCTGGGAAAAAAAAGATGCGCCAGTTTGGGAGAGTAGAAATACCACAAGAAGCATTCATAAGTGCCTTAAAGTTAGATAATTAGCACCCAGAAAATTACTAACTTATTAATCTCTAGTAAAATGATACATAAGAAACATCCAAAACAGCGTTATGATTCTTACCATAAGCAACTAAACCGATAGTCTTAATCTTATCTCCACTTATCTTCTTACTTATCCAAGAACTGGATCTTTCAAACTTTGAGAATGGAAGTCTTATTTCATCCCAATTTTTGGAAGTGGGAAAGCTGATCTGATAATACTGCCACGGAAGAACGGTACCGCCTGTCCTAAGATGAATGTAATAATTCTCTCCATTACCCTTAACTCTTAAAAGCAAACCTTTCGCCTCTTTTAGACCATCTCTTAAGTCTCGCCTAATCTGGATAAAGCCTCCATTATTAGCCGTGCTAACCGAGCCTTCTAACCTTACATATGATCCATTGTTATCCGAGAGTATACTAGCTGTACCTTCAGAAACACCTCCCATGACTTGATCAGTAAAAAACTCCCAGCGCTTATCTGAATTTTTAGTAAAATCATCTATCATCTTATCTTGGTCTCCAGCATAAGTGGGTATTGTGTATAAAAAGATTAAGAAGACTACCTTTAAGAAAAAAAATTTCATTAACTACCTCAATTTTCCAGTTACTACATAAGATAATATTCTTACCACCTCTTCAGTGGAGGAGGCTACAGCTAATGCAGCAGCATCCACTTCCTTTAAAGCGTGTTGATGTTCCTCTAAATGAAGAACAATTAAAGATTTACCTAAAGCAGAAGCAAATCCAGCTTCAAAGGCTGCATTCCACTGCTTATATTTTTCACCAAACCTGACTACAACAATGTCTGCGTCCATTAAAAGCTTCCTGGTCCTTACCGCATTGATACCTGCACCTTTTCTATCGTGCCAAAATTTCTGCGTTTCTGGTCCTAATATTGATGAACCACAGTCATCTGACGCCTGATGGTCGGTTACTGGGCAAGTAAATTTTATACCTAAATGACGAGCCCCATTTTCAATTTTCTCTCGCCAGTCCGTATGAATTTCACCAGAGAGATATACATTCCATGACATCTTTAATATTTTCCTTACTATAGGTTTAGGATCATTATATAATATTTTGAAAGAAAATTTCTAGAGAGATAAACAAGAATTAGCATAAATAATTTACTTTCAAAATTGGCGAGGAATAAAAATGAGTCCAGAAGAACTAAGAAGCCTATATGGCCCTCCATCCCAAAGAGCAGTTGAAAAAATTTTACCTCATTTGGATAATCACTGCACACAATTTATAAAAAATTCTTCCTTTCTAATTTTAGGAACTGCAAATGAAAAATCTATTGATTTGTCCCCAAAAGGCGACCCAAAGGGATTTGTAAAAGTAATCAATAAGAATGTATTAGAAATACCAGATCGACCTGGAAATAACAGGATTGATGGTCTTCTGAATATTTCCATCAACCCAAAGGTAGCTTTGTTATTTTTTATCACAAATGTCACTGAAACGCTTAGAATACAAGGGACAGCTGAAATTATATCAGAGAAAATAGTCCTAGATAATCACAAAATTAAAAACAGATTACCAAAGACAGTGACAAGAATAAAAATTGATACTGTTGGATTTCACTGTGGTAAAGCCTTAATAAGATCTGAGCTTTGGCAACCTGAAAAGTGGCCAAAAGATCGTCCTATCGAAAGCCTTTATAATATAATTGAAGATCAAACTGGATTGAAATCTCTAGCAACGAACGAAAAAGAAGTGAATAAAATTTATGAGAAAAGTCTCTATTAAATTATTCTACCTTCTCAAAAAAATTAGTTCCAGAATTATATTGCTCTAAACTTCCCGTAGCAATATTTTGCCAAAGCGCATGTAAGGACAGGCTACCGTCTTCGACACTCTCCTTTACAAATGGAAAAGTAAGTAAATTACTTATGGACACTAAAATAGCTGTTTTTTCTAACTCACTTACAGCTATTTCCTTGGTTGTACCTTCCTTTAAGTTTTTTATGGCAGGTTCTAGGATCTTAAGCCACTGAGAAACAAAACTTTTTTCCAAAATATTATTCTGATTGCTTTTTTGAGATTGTTCATATCCTCCTTTGATTCCTCCACAATTAGAGTGACCAAGCACTATTAAATGAGGAATCTTTAAGTTTTTTATTGCATATTCGACAGCAGCAGAAGTCCCGTGATATTCCATATCAACTTTGAATGGTGGCACAAGATTAGCAATATTTCGGTGAATAAAAAATTCTCCCATATCTGCACCAAAAATTGAAGTCGCATGGACGCGGCTATCGCAACAAGAAATTATCATTGCTCTCGGTTTTTGCCCTTCATCGGCAAGCCTCTTATACCAAACTTTGTTTTCTTCAAACTGTGTTGCTTTCCAACCTTTATATCTATTCAATAAGGAAGTCGGAAGCGGCTTTACAAATAAATCATCCATTTCAAATAAATTTTAGCTAAATAAAAAAACTGAAACCCCAAGAATCCAAATAATATAACTTGTATTTTATAAATAATTTTCAGAGGATTGAAAGATGAATATAGGAGAAACTTATGACAAATGGGATTATTATACGCGAGCACGGCAATCCAGAAGTTATGAAATGGGGACAAATAGAATTACCTGAAGTTGGGCCACAAGATGTACTAATCAAACAGTCGGTTGTAGGTCTAAATTTTATTGATATTTATCATCGTTCAGGCAGTTACCCACTTAAACTACCATCGGGAATTGGAATGGAAGCTGTTGGTAAAGTCGTAGCTAAGGGTGATCTAGTAAAAGATATTAATATTGGGGATCGTGTCGGATATGTTATGGGAAGTCCAGGGTCATACGTGGAACAAAGAGTTTTCCCAGCTGAAGGCCTTATAAAACTTCCTGAAAATATTTCAGATGAAATTGCTGCAGCAATGCTCTTAAAAGGTCTCACGGTCTCATATCTAATTAACCGAACTTATAAGGTAAAAAGTGGTGAAACAGTTCTATTTCATGCTATTGCAGGTGGTGTTGGCCTAATAGCCTGTCAGTGGCTAAAACAACTTGGTGTAACGGTAATCGGAACAGTAAGCAATGGTAGCAAAGCATCACTGGCAGAGGATTACGGTTGTGATCACGTTATTAACTATAATGAAGAAGATTTTACACAAAGAGTTATAGAAATTACTGAAGGGAAAGGTGTCCCGGTTGTTTATGATGGTGTTGGGAAAGATACCTTCGAAGGTTCTTTAAAATGCCTTTCTAATTTTGGCACTCTAGCTTCATTTGGCGCTGCCTCAGGCTCGCCAGAACCATGCCCAATTTCCTTTCTGGCCCCAAAATCACTCTATTTAACTAGGCCAGGACTGGGACCACATACTGCGGATCAAAAATTGACTGAGGACCTTGCATCGCCCTTATTTAAAGCAATAGAAAAGGGTTTATCAATTCCAATCAACCAAACGTATGAGCTTAAAGATGTTGTGAAAGCCCACGAAGAGCTGGCAGCCAGAAAAACTGTTGGATGCTCAATTCTAAAAGTTTAACAAAAGGAAAAGAAATGTCGTCTGAAAAAAATATTTTTGATTCAAAAGAGTTAAATTGGAGATGCATAGGCCCACCAAGAGGCGGTCGGGTAGTTGCTGTATCTGGAGATTATTCCAATCCAATGACCTTTTATTTTGGGGCCTGTGCTGGCGGTGTTTGGAAGACAACAGACGGTGGAACATATTGGGAATGTATTTCAGATGGGTTCTTTAATAGTGCAACTATTGGAGCTTTAGCAGTAGCGCCTTCCGACTCCAATATAATTTATGCAGGCACAGGTGAAACCACAATTCGAATTGATGTCTCCTTTGGTGATGGCATGTACAAGTCTGAAGATGCAGGTCGCACGTGGAAGCATATAGGATTGGGAAAAACTAAACATATAGGAGAAATTAGAGTACACCCTGAAAATCCAGATATTGTCTTTGTAGCAGCATTTGGCGACGCCTTTGGTCCAAATAAAGACAGAGGAGTATATCGAACAATTGATGGAGGAAAAACCTGGGAAAAAATTCTATACGTTAGTCAGAATGCTGGCGCAATAGATATATCAATGGACATGACAAATCCCAGGATCTTGTTTGCTTCTACATGGGAGGCAAAAAGGCAATTTTGGCATCTTTCATCCGGAGGAAAAGGAAGTAATCTTTTTAGATCAATGGATAGTGGAGAAACTTGGGAAGCAGTATCTGAAAAACCCGGTTTTGCTCGTGGATTACTTGGAAAAATAGGTGTATCAATTTCATCTGCAAGGCAAGGGAAAGTATATTGCCTCGTGGAAGCTGATGATACGAATACAGGCTTATATGTCTCTGAAAACTATGGTGAAAGCTGGAAACTGACTTGCCCTAATAGAGATCTTATACACAGACCCTGGTATTATACTCATATATTTTCTGATCCTTTAAATGCTGAAACGGTCTATGTTACAAATTTTCAGATGTGGAAGTCTATTGATGGAGGAAAAAACTTTTCTGAAATCACCACACCCCATGGAGATAATCATGATCTTTGGATTGATCCTGAAAACCCCCTAAGAATGATAGAAGGCAATGATGGAGGAGCATGTGTTTCATTTAATGGCGGGGATACATGGTCAACAATTTATAACCAAAATACTGCTCAATTTTATAGAATGGATATAGACAACCAATACCCTTATAGAGTGTATGCTACCCAGCAAGATAATACATCCATTTCGGTACCAAGCCAAGCTGAGTGGGGAATGATTACAATGGCTGACTGTATTTTGCCTGGCACAGGTGAAAGTGGGTTTATCGCCGTTAATCCAAAAAATCCTGAAATAACTTATGTGGGGGCAGTGGGTTCAAGCCCTGGAGGAAATGGGGCTTTACAAAGATATGATCATAAAACTCGTCAAATGCAACTAATTAACGTCTGGCCAGAAGAGCAGTTAGGTATTGCTCCGAAAAATCTGAAGTATAGGTTTGCATGGACTTTTCCAATTATTTTTTCTCCACATAATTCAGAAATAATTTATGTCGGAGGTAATCACGTTTTTAAATCAGAAAATGAAGGAATGAACTGGAAAAAAATATCTCCTGATCTAAGTCGTAACGACAAATCAAAATTAGATTTTTCTGGTGGGCCTCTCACACCAGAGAGTGCAGGTGCGGAACAATACGCTACCTGTTCCTCCTTAGTTGAATCCATGCATCGGAAAGGAGAAATATGGGCNGCAACTGATGACGGTCTAGTCCATGTTACTAGAAANGAAGGATCAANTTGGNAAAATGTTACACCTAAAGATATGCCTGAATGGGCTTATATTGGCAATATTGAAATCTCTTGCCACGATCCAGATACAATATATCTTTCTGCTACTAGATATAAAATGTCTGATTACGAGCCATACCTTTTTAAAACATCAGATAGTGGAAAAACATGGAAAAAATTAAATAAAAATTTTCCAAAGAATGAAATTACGAGGGTTATTAGATNTGACANAAAGGTTCCCGGTCTATTGTTTGTAGGAACAGANACAGGAATTTACACTTCTTTAAATGATGGGAAAGAGTGGAACCGACTCTCTGGAAAATTTCCAGTTGTTCCTGTTTATGATATTAAAATTAAGAACTCAGATTTAGTGGTAGCCACTCATGGGAGATCTTTCTGGATACTGGACAACATTGAAGTCTTTCGCCAACCAATGAAACTCGATGATAAGTTTGATATCTTTCCAGTACCTAAAACTGTGAGNCAAAATATTCATTGGAGTTCAGGAATTTTCAACGGTGACGGCAAGGACTACAGCCCAGCCTTTGGCGTTTCAGGAGCNTCATATATGAGAACACTTGCTGATGGAAAAGAGGAAAGAAAATACCTTGATACTGGGGAAAATCCTCCTAATGGAGCGGTNATTTACCTTTGGCTCAGCAATAGATTAAAAANTCCCAATATATCTATAAGAATTAAGAATAATAAGGGTAAAGAAATAATCAGATTTGAAAATGCGGATGATAGTAAAAACAAATTAAAACTTATTCCCGGTTTGAATAAATTTATTTGGAATCTGTGTGAGCAAGGGCCCATAGAACAAGATAAATCCCTAATCAAAAGGAAATATGAGCCATTTTCAAAAAGTTCTAAACTGGCAGGTGGGAGCGGTGTAAAAGTTATGCCTGGCACTTATCAAATTGAACTTAAAGTAAACGAATCATCGAAAGCAATTTCTTTCGAAGTAGTAAAAGATCCAAGAGTAATGGCTTCAAAAAATGATCTTGAAGAGCAATATAATTTGGCAGTAGACATAACAAATAAGCTCTCTGAATTGCATATTGCACTGAATAGAATTAGGCTAATGAACTCACAGTTGGAACATATGTTAAGAGTGACGCCGGACAAGAAAACTACTATTGAAAGCCTTATCTTAGATCTTAAAAATATTGAAGGAAGTTTGGTAAGTATTAATAAAGAGACCCCAAGCGATGTTTTACGACACCCAGCTGGGTTAGATGACACACTTAAAGATTTGCTTTCATTAATAATTATAGCTGATGCAAAACCACCTCAGCAATCTGAAGAAGTATCTAGAGGCGTTTTTGTAAAGGTCGATAAAATATTAGATGACCTAGATAAGCTTGTTGAAACTAAGGTCAAGAAATTTAATTCTGACATAGGAAAATTAAAGCCACCAGTTATAACAGCACAATCTATATTTGCCCCCAAAACAGGCTGGTAACTGGCAAAAGCAATTTCCTTACCATGATTTTTAAAAAGGATTTTTTTCTACTATTTGCTTCTGACTTTACTTTTAGGTATGGCTATCAGATAGGTAAAATGCCTCTCCTTCCATATTTTGCAATGATCCTAGGGGCGTCTGAAATTTTGGTTGGAACCATTTTATCTATCTCCACCCTAACAGGGATGTTTTTAAAACCCATAATTGGCTTCCTATCAGATCAATTAGGAAGAAAGGTTTGGCTTCTAATAGCATCTATATTTTTCATTTTCTTTCCATTCATGTATCAGTTTGTTGACACACCGACAGAGCTGACAATTCTAAGAATATTTCATGGTATAGCTACAGCTATACTTGGCCCAGTCACACTGGCACTTGTCGCTGATATGTCTGAAAGCAACTCTTCCATAAAGATGGGGGTATTTGGTATGGCACGATCAGCAGCCTACCTTTTTGCTCCAATTACAGCAGGATTAATTCTCAATTACTTTTCTATAGAAATAGCGTTCTACTTAATCGGATTAATTTCAATTATCGGCTCTATACCAATTCTTTTTATCAGCTCCAAGAAGAGCAATACAAAAAATAATATCGCAAATGTCACAGGTTTTTTAAAGAACCTTAAAGACCTAATTCTTACCGCATTCAACGTAAGCTTCTATAATAAAGCTGTGTGGCGTGCAGGGATTTTAGAATTTTTTATCTACTTTACCACATATTCTGTGAAGGTATTTATTCCTCTACAAATCTTAACGTCAGATTCTGGAGCATTTATAAAGGCTGGCATATACCTTACTATACAAGAATTTTTTCATTTCTTGTTTCGTCCAATTGGAGGAAGGTTGGGAGATGCCTGGCCCACGGAACTGTTAATACGTTATGGGCTTATTCTAATGATTTTTAGCTTATTAAATTTGAGCCTTAGCCAAGAAAATAATATGTTATATATGAGCGCAGTATTATTTGGGGTTGGACAAGCATTTGTAGTTCCGGCAAGCCTCTCACTTATAGTAAAAAACAACAACTTCTCTCATCATGGTAGCGAAATGGGTTTACTTGGGGCCATAAGAAATTCTGGGAAAATCATGGGTCCTGTGATTTCTGGATTTGCATTGCTTTTTCTAAGCTATAGTTCATTATTCTTTATAATGGCGACAGCAATATTTTTCTATCTAGTTTTTAGATCCGTTTATAGGCAGTAGTACATGGCAAAATTTTTTGATTATATAATCGTTGGAGGTGGTTCTGCGGGGTGCACACTGGCTGCTCGCCTTTCTGAACATAACAATCTGAGTGTATGCCTAATTGAAGCCGGTGGTGGTGGAAAAAATCTATTCATAAAAATGCCTGCAGGTAACGGATTTGTTTTTGGAAATCCAGATCTAGATTGGGGTTTCCATTCCACTCCCCAAAAGAACTTGAATGGAAGATCAATTTACTTACCACGAGGCAAGGGTCTGGGTGGAAGTTCAAATATGAACGGAATGATTTATATGCGTGGAGTTTCTGCTGATTATGATAAGTGGCAAAAAATGGGACTTAAAGGCTGGAGCTACTCTGATATGCTGCCATATTTTATTAAATCAGAGAGCTCTAAACACCGCCATGATCAATGGCATGGCAATTTTGGTCCTATAGCAACAGAACCATCAGTAAATTTTGGCGTGCTAGAAAAAGCTTTTATTGACGCAGCTATGAAAGCCGGTCACAATTTCTTAGAAGATTTTAATGGGCCAACTAGGACAGGAGTTGGCCGTACTGAAAGTATGATCAGAAATGGCATTCGTCAATCTTCAAATATAGCCTACCTTAAGAGAAAACCAAAAAATTTAACGATTATAAAGAAGTGTCATATTGCGCGCATTTTATTAAATAAAAATAGAGCTTCTGGAGTAGAAACTATAAATGGCAAAAAAATCCTTTGCCACAAAGAAATAATTCTTTGCCAAGGAGCCTTTGGAACGCCCCAAACCCTCTTGCTTTCTGGCATTGGACCAGAGGATCACTTAAAAAAACTTAACATACCTATATATATGAAATTACCTGGGGTTGGTGAGAATCTAGCGGATCATGTAGACGTATCTATGCAGTACTCCTCCAATAGAATGGACCTTAGTTTAGCTAGATTTCAGCGTCTTGATAGAGCATTGCAACTAATGATTAGATGGTTGCTTTTCAAAAGCGGTCCAGGAAGTGGTGCGTTCTTTTCTGCTGTCCTATTTCATGCCTTTAAGGACCTCACTTTACCGGAGCTTCAAGTCTATATGACACCTATGATAATAGATGAGAACCTAACTAATGAAAAAGAGGGCTCTACTCCTTTATTCGAAAGGCTGGGAAGAAAATTTCTTGCAAGAGGTAGGAAGGTTGCTCGTCCAGGCATTCAAATTGACATAAATCAGATGAGGCCCAAATCACTTGGGACGGTACGGCTGAAAAGCAATAATCCATTAGATTATCCTCTTATAAACCCAAATTATTATGAAGTGAGATCTGACCTTGAAGAAATGATAGAAGGTGTAAAGGTAATGCGTGAGGTTATGTCAAAAGAGGAAATATCGAGACACCATTCCGGAGAACTTTCACCATTTAGAGATGCAAAGACCGATAAGGAAATTGAAGAGGCAATATACAAAAGCACTTATTCAGGCCACCACCCGTGTTCAACAGCAAGAATGGGGCCAGAAAATGATAGCTCAGCTGTTTTAGATAGTGATTTAAAAGTAAGAGGTTTTGACAATCTGAGGGTATGTGATGCTTCTGCTTTTCCAACTCAAATTACCGGCAATTTGAATGCTACCGTAATTGCAATGGCAGAGAAAGCTGCAGATGAAATTTTAACGGATGGCCAGCTTTATTCTAAACATTAATTGCCTCAATTTAGAACAAATACTGAAGCTATATAGATACACGTTCTCTATTGAGATACGCGCCATCTTCATCTGAGGAATCTATCTCCCTTGCTAGTTTGTGACCAGAATAAATACAATTGGCTATTAAACCAGGAGCTTCACAATCTCCAATCCTATAAATGGATTTATTCACTAATCTACTATCATTCCCTTCAAGATTTTTTAAAGCGTGATATAAATTAGAGTTAGGTGTCCTGATTGTAACCGGCATGAAAAGATCAGTCTCCAAAATTTTCTCAAAACCAGAAAAAACACATGAGATGGTTGCTTTATTTTTATTAAAAGCTGAGACGGAATGAGAAGTAATTAGTTTAATGCCAGTTTCTGCGATCTTTTGATTTATACCTACTCTCTCTTCAGTATTTAAGCCCCATTCATTTGCATAACCAAATGAGCAAACTAAAGTTACAACAGCTCCGGCAGTAGCTAAATCTATAGCTATGGTTGGCGCCATGTAATGACCGTTATCGTCATAAATCAATATTTTTCTTCCGCTGACTGAAGATTTAAATTGACTACGGTTTTTAAAAAACTCATCGACTGGAATTAAATTATCCTCAGAGTAATTTCCTCCACCAACCAAGGTATTCCCACGTCCATCAATGTTCCAAGTACTTCCAGTAGAAATAACGATTTTATCTGCGCCAAAATCTAGTAAATCTTCTAATTGCATTTCAGAATTAAGAAACACTTCAACATTTGGAGATTTATTGATTGATGATAGCCTATAGTCTCTCACACGTATCCATTCATTCAAACCAAACAATTTACTCTCATTTAAAATACGACCTCCTAATTCATTTGATTTTTCAGCAAGAGTAACATTGTATCCACGTTTAGCTAATGAGGCCGTGGCCTCCAGCCCTGAAGGGCCTCCACCAACAACTAAAATTGATCCTTCAGATTTTGCTTGAGGTAGTTTTTCAGGATGCCAGCCCTTTCTCCATTCCTCACCCATGGTAGGATTTTGAGTGCAACGCATAGGCACTCCTCTTGTATTTGTCGCATAACAAATGTTACATCCTATACATTCTCTAATTTCATCAAAATCTTCATCTCTAATCTTATTTGGAAGGAAAGGGTCCGCTATAGATGGTCTAGCAGCACCGATGATATCTATATGACCAGATCTTATATGTGAGGCCATGTCATCCGGAGATGTATACCGCCCTACAGTTAGTACAGGCTTCTTAGTATAGTTTTTTACCCAAGAGACCTGATCTGCTAGTGTCCCTGAATTTAGAAATTGCGAAGGAGACATCTCTTCATGGTAGGAATCAATATTCAAATCCCACAAATCGGGCAGGTCACACATAGCAGAAAAAATTTCGTGCCTTTCATTCATTGGCATATCTTCACCATTAGCTGAAAATCTAACTGCTAAGGCTGCTTGCCCTTTAATCTCTTCAAGAGAATCTTCAATAATTTCGCGAATGATTCTAGAACGATTAAGCGCCGTGCCACCATACTCATCAGTTCGTGTATTAACTTTAGGTGATAAGAACTCCGTAAAAAGATACCAGTGGGTTGCATAAACATAAATGATGTCGAAACCTGCTTGAATAGCCCTTTTCACAGCCAATCTATGCGCTCGCCTTAAATCAACAATGTCAGATTTATCCATTGGTCTACTTTGAAAAGGCTCTACTGCAGACTGTAAGCTAACAGCTCCAAGAGCCGGGCGTCTTACATTCATATTGGCTACATAACTACCTCCAGCTAACAACTCTATTCCAGCAAGAGAATTGTACTCATGGACGCCCGATACCATCATGGATAAATTTTTTATATCACTATCATCCCAA
>PBQX02000077.1:0-32137 GCA_002725175.2 Paracoccaceae bacterium | reverse complement strand
ACCCACAACGTTACGCTACAACGTTACGCTACGTTTGCGCCCTCACTCCCACTCAGGTACTAACGCGTGTCTGGGCGTGTCGGAGCCCACTCCACTCGACGATTCGAGCACGAGTGTGAGCGGTGCGGGTGCTGGTGCGGGTNCNGGTGCNGGTGCTGGTGCTGGTGCTGGTGCTGGTGCTGGTGCTGGTGCTGGTGCTGGTGCTGGTGTAGAATTAAGAATAACAACATCAACTCCACTCTTCCGTTGTTCCGGCGTCTTATATTCAAGTTTAAGAAAATCGAAAATATCCTTTTCAGTTTTAAATGTTGTATTTTTTCTAGGCATTGGTGTAAAACCATGTTCGTTGAGTGAATAACCCATATTTAGTGCATGCTGACGCATAACAACATTAAATGCTTTAGAACCGGTAAAATATAATATCGCAAAAGGATATTCCGGCGGCGGAGCATATAGAAAATCAATTCTTCTTGGCACAGCATTTGTGCCACTTAATTTTCCAATCGTTAGACTTTTTTTTTGTCCACGACTTAGGAATTCTAATATAATACCTTTATTATATACATTATCGAGAAATGTATCGAAATCTTCTGGATTTACACTTGTAAATATGATATCAATGTCACCAGATGAAGAGGCACCTCGTCTGAAACTACCGACAATTTCTGCTTTAGAATACTTTGGCAATATTTGTTGTATAATTTTATTGTATTCATAGATTTCTGTACGTGGGATTCGTTTTAATATATCGTGAAAGTATTTTAAACCAATTTTTTGCTTGTTATTTAACAGTTCCGGTTTAGTTTTTAATTCTTCTATAGATGAAACCTTTTTTGATAATTCGATTGCTTTTTTTGGACCAACACCATAGATTTTACATAATTGATGTAAAACATTACCTTTTTCATTTTCAATTGCGTCTATTTTACCGGTATCTTCAAGGCTTTTCAATTTAGTATATATAGTTTTACCAATACCTGGGTTATCTTTAATTTGTTCAACAGAATATATATTTTCTGTAATAAGTAAAATTGCATCAGCGGCTGTTTTATATGCTCTTGCTCTAAAGATATCTCCCTTATTTTTATTTATTTCTTCTAATTCATCAAGAGCTTGAACAAATTCGCTATTCCAAATTTTAGACATTAGTAAATATAGTTTATTTTAATTATATTCTATTTAATACATAACATAAAAATAATATTCATTTTTTTGCCATCACTGCAAGGTCGCCGAGGGCAACAGCGCCGTTAACACATAAGTATTATTTGATATATTAAATTTAATGTATGCCGCCGTTGGCTTCAATTGTTGACGCGAATGATGATGAAGTTTTGCAAATACCTATGGGTACCGTTAATATTTTGATAAATGATAATCAAAACGATAATCAAAACTTCGCTCAAATATGTATAAGTGCTATCAGTGTTGAAGGTATTGTCCCAAATGGAGATAATCGTAGAAATGTATATATATGTCTAATTTTTGCAAATACTTACAATTTTATTACAGTATTAGCATTATTATGGTATTTTAGTGAATTAGGATATTTAATATCATTAGTATCAATTTTAACTGGATATTATTCAATTATATCATATAATATATTTGCACTTTTTACATATTATTCTTTAAATCTTATTGAATTGTTTGCGAGACTTTTGATTATGTTTGCTCTCTTCACATCTGGTGGAGCAGGATTTATATTTCAATTATTTACTATGTTTGGAATAATGTGTAATCTTTCTATAGCTGGATTATTGTTAATACTTATTCGCGCAACCAGATGGCCACAGGATAATGATTAATACTGTAATAATAATTCAAAAATATCTTTTGGCATTAGTCTTTCTAAATTCATATAATCTATTCTCAATTGGTGTATTTTTTTGTTGTTGAAGTATAATTTTTCTTTTTCTGAAAGTTTAGAATTTGCTATTGCATAATCAATAAATTTTTTATCAAATAAAAGTGGAATATTATAGTTGTTTGTAATAGTTCTAAGTAAAACGGGTATGAACTCTAATTCTGGCTCATAATTGTTAATAAAGAAAGAAAATGCATATTTATAATTATTGAATCGATGTCCTATTTCCCAATTTTCTTCTGATTCTTGATTCCAGTGAACATTCTTTAGATATGTATTATCTTGTGTTAACAAGGCTTTTAGATTATCATCAATGTAAAAATATTTCTTGCTAGTTTCTTCATGAACTGGTTCGTTAGAGTGTGGATTATTAATAAATTGATCTATATCCAAATTATTTGGTATACCAAAATCATCATTTACTAGTCCGTTATTAAACATATTATCAAAAATACTGAAACTTTGAAATATTGAGTCGACAAAACAATCTTCACATAAGAATAAAAAAACATAATTTCGTAAGTAAGCGTTTGGATTATATAGTAAATACATTGCACTGTCGTACCACTGAATAATTTTACAACAAGCACTACATGGGTAAAGACACACGCATGGTCTCATAATGAATTTCTCATTTTAAATTGATTATTGTTTTTTTAAATTTATACTTATTAATGGTTAATAATAAAGATGCATTGTCTGCGATCGGTTGGGGTTCTGTAAAACCAGAAAAAAAAGAAGAGCGTTTGGCTCTTAGAAAGGAATGTTTTTTAAAACCGGATGAATTAAAGTATCCAGTATGCGATAAAAATGGTAATTATGATTGTAAAGGAATAATTGCTTCAAAATTTTGGGCCGATACAGCTGAAACGCGCGCGTCCCGGCGACGTGAACGTCGCCGGCGTCCATATTCTTTTAAAAAAATAAGTAAAAAGGCTGTTAAAATAGGTAGAAAACTTGGATGTAAAAAGTTTACGCGTCGGCGGAGGCGGGGTGGTGTGTAGAATATACGGGTGAAGAGAAAAGGATTTTATCAAGTTCTGCTTGGAGATCCGAATGTCTTATGCGAATGCCACGTGGTGGTGACGCCACATTCGTCGCCGCCGAGGGCGTCTCATGCGGAATTGCGTTTAAAAGTTTATTACGTATAGTATTTGGAGTATTTAATTTAATGTCTTTTGCTAGTTTGGCTTTTTTAAGAAAATCGTCACTGTATTTAAAAAGGTCTGGTTGTGATTCTTTGATTTGTTCAATTAATATTTTTAACGCTGTATTTGAAATCAAACAATTTCCAATTGGTTTGTTTGTTTTAGGTGAACGGTTATTATTTTCAAACCATTTAAGTATTGCCCATTTTTCATATGTATGACCATCTTCAGCAATTACCGGGTCATAAAATATACCAAAAGTTATTGGACATTCTAATGAAGATGTATCGTTGTAAAAGAATATATTATCATTATGTTCCGTCGTGCGTGTGCGCGAACGCTGTCCACCTTGCTGACCACGGCGTTTTAAAGTATATTTTGACATATATTACTAATTTAAAAAAAAAGTCGCCTTTATAGCGACTAAGACTGAAAATATTTTGAAATATCGTTTGTTTTAAGGGGTGTATCTGTAATTTTTATTCCACAATATGGTTTAGGCGATGCACTGTAGTTAACAGGTGTATAAATTTTCCATTTAATAGCATGAGCCAATATAAATCGAAAATTTTCCCAAAATTCTTTTTTATGACCAATTGACACAGTCATTATATGAGCCATTTCATGTAGAGCAACGAATGTAATTGTATTTATGTCAGTCAATGTCTGAGTTCTATTTCTTGCGCGTATACAAAGAACGATTTTTTCTCCTTTATTAAGACTGTAACTTGTTTGATTTGCTTTAGGTAAAGATTCTCGTATTTCATGACCTTTAAATCTTTGTTTTAACAAATTTACACCTGAGTGAGATTTTCCGTATTTTTCAGACATTTTTGATACTAATTTGTGTAATCTTTTACTGACATTTGCAAGTAAGTCTGCGGCTTGTTGTTTATCTTCCGAGTTACGAACAACGTAAATTTGTTTATCTACGCGTGAGCGAACATATACCAATTTGGGATTATACCAGGAATAAAAAATATATGATATTATACTAAAAATAGCAATAGAATATAGTATTTCGTACATTAGTATTATTTATACTTATGAATTTTTTATTTTGAGACTGTTTTATTTTCTCCACCTTCTTCCACATTGGAGGCATGTTATAAATATCGTTTCTGCTTCATCTGCGCTTCTTGTCTGCATTGTATAGTAAGTTGTTTTTGTTCCTTTACATCTCGCACAGGTAAATTGCTCGGTGGCTTGCCCAAAATCTATTTCTGAAATAACTGCATCTCGCTTGTTTTTTTCTTGAACTATCTTTTCCCACCTTTCTGGAAAAAGTTTGTTTGGTGGTAAAAATGCAATCTCATGAGGTTGGTATTCACCATTCTTTATTTTATGAATTAGATTTTGATTATTAACATAACAACTCGGAATTAAATTTGCACATACTTGTTTTAATTTGTTCTTATAAATGTTACTAAAATTAATATTGTCCCATGTACATGGTTCATGTCTCTGTTTTGATTTCCATATTGTAAAGTTATAAACCCCCCTCTCTAAATTAGTGGTTATTGTATTGTCATTAATAATTTCAGACAATATTAAATTAGTATTTTTGCGAATCAATTCACCCTTCATAGTTATATTTTTATATATACAATTAGTGTTAAATGACTTCATTTTTTTTCCTTCTCTATGTACATGAAACTTCAACTAAAGAAGTTCGATATGTCTTCGATAGCACCCGATAAAGTTGTNGTTATGATTGGTAAAAGAAATACTGGTAAAAGTTTTTTAGTAAAAGATTTATTGTGGTATCATCGCCAGATACCAGTGGGAACCGTAATATCAGCAACTGAATCTGCTAATTGTTTTTATGGAAATATGGTTCCTCCAATATTTATTCATAATGAATATAATGAAGATATAATTCAAAGAGTATTGACTCGTCAAGAGAGACTAATTAATAAAAAAAGAAAAGGAGGGCACAATGCAGCATTAATTAATCCAAGTGCGTATCTAATATTGGATGACTGTTTATATGATAATTCTTGGACCCGATCAAAACATATTCGGTCTTTATTTATGAATGGAAGACATTTCAAGATGTTTTTTATTATTACAATGCAATATGCACTTGGTATACCACCAAATTTAAGAACAAATATAGACTATGTGTTTATATTAAGAGAGAATATTGTTCAAAATCGTAAAAGATTATATGAATGTTATGCGGGTATGTTTCCAAATTTTGAAGTTTTTTGTCAAATTATGGATCAATGTACAGAAAATTACGAATGTCTTGTTATTAATAACAATGCTCANAGTAATCGTATTGACGAACAAGTATTCTGGTATAAAGCATCAAATCACCCACCATTTAGATTAGGAAAACCAGAAGTTTGGAATTATAGTCGTAGAAATTATAACGGTGAAGGTGGTGGAAGTGAAAGTGATCGTCAATGGGACCCTTCGGCTTTTAAAACAAAGTCAAATAAACCAACAATAAATGTTCACAAATATAATTCAATATTATAACTTTCGGCCTGCGTGTGATGATTATTTATGTTTTCTGGTATTACATCTTTTTGTTTTGTCATTATAATGACATGATTCTGTATCGTTTTCTTCTTTAATATGTGTATTAACACAATGTTTTTTCTTATTTTCTTTTGCTTTTTCGGATAATTTACAATAATTCTTTAAAGGCGCAACCGGAGCTTTTTCTGCAACGGTGTTACATCTTTTCGTTTTGTCATTATAAATACAATTGTCAATATCATTTTCATTTTCTTTATTAGTGACAACACAATGTTTTCTATTCTTTGATTTTTCTGATAATTTACAATATTTGATTGATGTTTTAGGCGCGGCATCGGCAGACTCTAGCGGCGGCACGGGCGTCTTGTCGTCGTCCGGTGCTTCTGCCTTCTGCGCGGGCGGCTGAATGTCCGCCGTCGACGATGCTTCCTCAGAGTCGCCTTTAAGTCCTAAAATATTTAGGAGTTCTGTAGATAATTCTGATGATTGTATGTTAAATGCATTATTTTCATTTTTATTAGACCTATTTAAGAATATTGGATAATTCTTATTATTATGGTTATAGAATAAGATAAAAAATTTGTAATTATTTGATTTGGGTATGACAGCTTTAACACTGTTAATGTTAAATATTATAATACCTACATTTAGCAAGTTGGCGATGTTTAACCAATCATATTTATTTTGAAATTCAATAAGTTTTTTATGAAATTTATGAGGTGCTATTTTAGTAATCCATGCATGCGGATTCAAGTTATCATATTTAAAATCTCTTATCAATATATGCTGCCATTTTGTTGGCAGATTTGTTCCTGAATTTGTGGTTATATAGTCTGATTTATCTAATATAATATTACTGTTATCTATATCGAGATTCGGTATATACTTTTTGTACTTTTCCTGTTCTATTTTGTTTTTTATGTATTGTTCTTTTGATTCATTATCATAGAATATTATTGAATCGTTACCACCATTATTTAGCGAATCCAAAAAACTAGGAGTTCTAGAAGTAAATATATCTTCCCTTCTTGAATAATTATAGTTAAATTCTTTTAATAGTATAGATAAGTATTCCTTTTCTACATCATTGCGCGTCGCGATGCTCGCCAGGTCTTTTGTATTTATGCGGTCCGGTGCACGATTTCCGAGAGATTTCGAAATTTTCATTACAAATTTATCATATTCTGACCAAAATTTGTTAAATTTATTTATGTATTTGATTCTGTCATCATCACTTGTAAACCTATCGCGCGTATATATTGTTTTATTACTTTTTTTGAGATTAATAATATTATGACTTCCGGGTGGTGTTTCAGCAACTGGGACAATGTCATNTGTTTCTAAAACGAGTCCGTTAATATTATTATTGCTATAATTAACAGTATATTCTAGTGGATTCGATTTAATATTATATTTTTTTAAGAAAGTATAGAAAGATATTGCTTCATTAAAAGGTGGTAAATTATCGAATGGTATTTTATCTAATATAAGTAATTTTGGTTCATTGGGTAGTGATGATATTGATACGGGAATATAGTAGCTATATTTTTTATAATTAACTAATACACCTTTTATTTGGTTTAGATCATTAATTATTTGAGCATATATTTTGATTTTAATAAATTTAAGAATACGTTTAAGTTGTTGATAGGATAATGGATTTTTAATATAATTATTTTTCCTTAAATAATTTATATATTTATTTGGATATGATATTCCAGAATGTATTCTTAATGGTGCAACTGATTCCCATACGTCTTTGCTATCGAACAATTTTGTATTTATTTTAGAGTTGTAAGAGCATTTGACAATTGGTTCATAAACAATTGAATTATTAGAATATCTAAAAGTAATAAATGCTGTTTTTGTTTTTTCATATCCATCACCATAATGATAATAATAAGGTTCGCCATTATATGGACATATATACTGAACTTTAGATGAACCATCATTTGATATTGAAATATTAAAAAGGTATAAATTGAGTCCGTTTGTCCATATAACACCAGGTGAACAGAGTATAGGCCACCAAATAGTGTGATTATGTTTAATATCTTTATCGTTAATAAAATTAACAATATTTTTATATGAAGTAAATGCTTTTTTGTGTAATTGTGTATCAGAAATATTGTATTTTTTTAACCATTCAGTGTAGCCGTCGCAGGAGCAGGATGCTGAAAACATATTCAAGAGTAGACCGGAGCATGTTCTTATTAATTGTTTAGGTACAGACAAATTTTTTATTATTAATTCTTTAAATTCTTGTTCAGATAAATCAGCAAGCCATGCAATTGTTTTAAAAAATGAATTTTGCAATGCTTGGTTAAAATCATCATAAATACCTTGTCTTAGATAGAATTCACTTTTTATTTTTGGCAAACTACCATATGATAGTTGTGCAGTATTTTGAAACATTTTATGCATATTTTCAGGTAAATCACCCAATTTGTTTTTTGCTAATGGAAATGATGTTGTTTTAAGTACATAAATGTCTTTAGTAGATTTCTTTTTTGAAAGAGATTTTGCTTTAAGAGTTTTTTTCTTTTGTTCACGTTTTCTCCTACATGGAAAAGCACCGGCTTGTTCTTCATTGTTTTGCGTTTTGACAATTAAATCCTGGGGAACTAATTTAATAAAATTACCTGGATTGCGCTTAGTGTTTATAATAGTATAATCGTTCTTTTTACAAATAGGGCACGTTTCATTGGCCAAAAGTTCTTTTTCTCCTAGAGGTACCATACATCTTAAACATATACATTCGCATGATAAATACCATATATTTCTATATTCCTTAAAGTCCAAAATTCTTTTAATTTCGGAACCTGCATTTTTCTCGTAATCTTCTAATCTTTTTAAAATTTCTTCATGTTCACCATTGTTAAATGCAATTGGATGTGCTGAAGTTGGATAACACGAAGTTATGAAAGATGAACCCCTTCCGGAACTAGTTTTTTCGCCAGTAAGTGTGAAAACTTGACTATATAAATCTGGGTCATAATACTTAATTCTTTTTGAGCGATATTCACGTACATTTTGGGCTTTTGTTTTTGTTAAATCCCAATTAATAGGTGGTAGATCAAATTCAATATCTTGGCGTTTTTGTGGAGGAGCGGGTAATATTATATTATTTTTTTTACTTACTTTAATTTTTGAGGGCAGCGCCGCGGGCGGCGTCGGGTCGTCGTCGTCGTCTTCACTCACTTCTTCGTCGACCAGTGTTGAGGGCGTCGGCGTGGTGTGCTCGTCGAGCTCGCGCTCGTCGTCGTCCAGAATATCATCATCTTCGAAAACGAGATCTTCACTACTATCAATGCTATCAAGAAACGCATCTAATTCCTCGTCGTCTTCCTGTGCGAGCGACTCGTCCTTTGTGACTGCGGCCGACGTCTGTGACGTCTTACGGCGGCCTTCCCATAAAATTTTTCTTATTATGTTTGTAGCGTATTCAATTTCATTAAATTTTTTACCATAATAAATTATTCTAATATTATTGGAATCCGATAAAGATATATGAAATATATTTCCGGCGAGCTGCGTTGGCGGCGTCGAGCTCACCGAGGCGGCGGAGCTGAGGACGGAACGCGCATCTTTTTCTGATATCATAAATAGAATTCCTAATCGTTCTACCAGGACATTTTCCTCAAGGCCGTGCGCGAATAATTCTCGGGCGATATCAATACGTTTATCTGAATTTTGATAGTCAGATATTTTAATAAATTTCATTCTTTTTTTTTCATTTTTTATATCGTATGTGAAAAATGGAATATTTGAATAGAATTGTTCAAGTAAATCTGTATTGATATTAACATTTTTTTTCAAATAAATTGAAGTTATAATATTTCTGTATTTTAGATTTTCAAATGAATAATTTTCGATACTATTTTCTATAATATTATTGATTGGTTCAATAATCCAATTAACTATATTTTTATATATTTGTTTCCACTTTTCTTCGTCTGTATANCTTACAATCTCAGAATGACATGCTATTGCAAGGTTACCGTCAATATTTAATGAAATATAGACAGTACATTTTGAAAATTCAAATTTAAATTGTAAATGTTTTTGTTTAACACCCGGTTCTGAAGGAAATCTTGCCCAGAATTTTTCATTAAAATTTGAACCACTTATTGCCGGGGAATAAATTTTTGTCTGCACTTTATCTAAATTTGTATACCTACAAATGGGTATATTTTTGTTTAATTGAAATTTATTAAATAACCTTTCTAAATTTATCGTATCTTTTTTTTGAATGATATCAGCCAAAATTGCGGTATGAGCGTGAAATTTCTCTTTGAGTTTTGATGGTGGAATTTTAATAGATTCAATTTTTGTAACATTGGTTGAATGTTTTTTTATGTTATTAATAGTGTCTAAAGATAAAGGAATACTTTTTATACGACTCCAATCTTTTACCCAACTAGCACAGTCAGTTATACATAGCTTTAGCTCAGCACGAGTTGTGCAATTAATATTTTTTACACCAATAATATCATGCCCTTTGTAATTTGAGTTTTTACCATTTTTAATGAATGGAGAATTCTTTTCATCAATCCAGAAATAAATATCATCTGGTGAACTCGCTATCGGTGATGGAAGAATACACAGTTTTGATTTTAATTGATGTACAGAGTCGAATTCTGACGCCTCAAGTTGCACCGAAGCTATTGAGCTTCGCTGATCATAAAAAGACACATTAAATGTCATAATAATCTTAATGTTATCGTATATTTAAATTATTAATCCGTCGTGGCGCCTGGGGCGACCACGGCGGTTGTTTGGGGGTTTTCTGGGTCATTAAGTAGATTTTCTTCTGGATTCGGTTCCGTGAGTTCATCTTGATTCTCAACTGCAGATGGCGTAAATAATGTTGTTGCTGGATTCCAAAATCCAAAATTATAGTTGCTAACTGGAGGACTATATTCCCAATAATCTTTTGGAGGAATTAATAAATCCAATAATGGTTTATAATATTCCGATTGTTTTTTGCTCCAACAATAAATACGACACATTCTTGATTCATATAAGCATTTTAGTATATCTTTAGCGTAGTGTTTATAAGAGACATCCTTTAATATATTTGAGTCTATTAGTAATGTAGTAATATCAATCACTTGGGTATGCGAGATGCATTCATTCCATCTTTCTATAATTGCTTCAAAATATCCCCATCTAGTTGCACATAATTTAGGTACAATCATACATTGTTCTCCAATCACTATGAATACATAATTCTTATTAAAAAATGTTAAAAGAGAAGTTTCGCAGTTTGTTTCATTTGTGTAAATAGTATTTTTTAAACTTTCTAACAAATGAAAAGTACTAATATTATATTTTTTTATTATATCCCTACGAATTGCATACAATTTCTCGTAATACTCTATATCGCAATACATATTTTTCTATTAATAATAATAATAATAGAGAATTCTTTAATATTTGTGAATATCGAATGTTTTAAATCCATATTTTTTTTCTTGTATAGATTTATACAATGGGAGGAGGATTAATGCAACTTGTAGCTTATGGTGCCCAAGATATTTACCTTACAGGTAACCCGCAAATTACTTTCTTCAAAGTAGTTTACCGTCGTCACACAAATTTCTCAATGGAAGCCATTGAGCAAACCTTCAATGGTTCCGCCGATTTCGGCAAACGTGTAACATGTACTGTTTCACGTAATGGTGATCTTATGCACAAGGTCTACCTTCAAGTCACCGTACCTGCTTTGGCTNCGNGCAAGTCTTTCGCCGCAAATCTTGGCCAAGCTCTTATCAAGTACGCTGAAGTTGAAATCGGTGGTCAACGCATCGACAAACACTATGGTGACTGGATGCACATCTGGAACGAACTTTCGCAAGAAGCCGGAAAGAAGGCTGGTTACGGCCTCATGACCGGTGCCGCTCTCGGCGATGAATCAGCGGAAACGGACCTTTACATTCCCCTTGAATTCTGGTTTTGCCGCAACCCTGGACTTGCCCTTCCTCTTATTGCTCTCCAATACCACGANGTAAAGATCAACATTGAATTCCGTGCTCTTTCGGAAATCGTCACCTCGGGTGTCTCCGCCTCGCTTTCGGCTGCGTCGCTTTACGTAGATTACATCTACCTTGACACTGATGAACGCCGCAGATTTGCCCAAGTCTCGCACGAATACCTTATTGAACAAGTTCAATTCACTGGTGATGAATCGGTATCGAGCCTCAGCAACAAGATCAAGCTCAACTTCAACCACCCATGTAAGGAACTTGTATGGGTTGTCCAAAGAGATGATGCCGTCCTTGTTACCGACACATTCGATTACACTGATGCGTCGGGTTTAAACCCCGTCTTAATCGCCAAGCTCCAACTTAATGGTCACGACAGATTCTCGGAGCGCATGGGTCGTTACTTCAATCTTGTCCAACCTTACCAACACCACACCAACGTTCCTAAGGCTGGTATCAATGTTTACTCGTTTGGCCTCAAGCCCGAGGAACACCAACCTTCTGGAACATGCAACATGTCTCGTATTGATAACGCGACTCTTCAACTCACTCTTACAGCGAACACAGTCGCTGGTGGTGACGCCAAGGTTCGTGTATACGCCACCAATTACAATGTTCTCCGTATCATGAGCGGTATGGGCGGTCTCGCTTACAGCAATTAAGTCTAACATAGTCTTAATCGTATTCTTTAAGAATACTGGTAACCACAAAATCATAAAAATTTAAAAACTTAAAAAAACTTAAAAAAAACTTAAAAAACTAAAAAATTTTTTTCGCCTCGCGGCGCGCACGCTCGCCGGCTGTTGCGCGTTACATCCAATACGGCTTGGCATTTTTNTGACATTCACAAAATAACATGAAAGTCTTTTTTTTACATCGTCTTCCAGAATTTGTTTTTGCACAACATTGTTGTTTTGGCGCTGCATATACTTTTTTTTTTCTTGATGCATGGAATAGACGCGTGATTCTTTGAGCATTTGCTCTGTTATCATAAATTAGGTCACCAATTGCCTCATCTTTATAATACAATTTACTATAATACTTGATAGAATTTGCAGAATATACTGTTGTTGGCATAAATGTTTTCATGTATTTGCGAAGAGTGTTATTCAATTTTGTTTCTCTCTTTTTACAAAGAAATGTTTTGCTTAANNATNTATTTTCCAAATAATCAAACACGATNNCAAGCATTTCATTTGGAATATCTTTTGCCAAAGACATTTTATTTTTTGTTTAGTACTAGAAAGTGTAAGTATGTTTATAATTAAATTACAAGGAATATTATGTTCATTTTTTTATAAAAGTTTTTTGCAACAAATTATATTCCAATCTTTAAAGTGTTTTAAATTATATTTAAAATACGTAAAAAATATAACATTAAAAGATTTATTTAAATGATAAAATGTATGCAATCAATCTAGAAAGAAGAAAAGATAGATTAGAATCATTTCTTAAAAGGTTTCCATTAAATAAACAAAGTTTAAAAATATTTCCTGCAATAGATGGTGCATCTATTGAGACACCTACTTATTTTGAAAAACTTTCATCAGGAGAAGTTGGTTGTTTTTTGAGTCATAAATCATTATGGGAAATGGCTTTGAATAAATTAGATTCGGATTATTGTGTTATTTTTGAAGACGATGCCAAATTTTCAAAAAATTTTTCAGAAAAAATGAAAGAACATTTAAAAACCCTAAAATGTTTAGATTTTGATAGTATATTATATATTGGAGGTCGATTTACAGAAGATTATAAAATGAAAAATTGTGTTAAAGTAAATGAAAATATGGTGAAATATGATTATGATACAATTTGGAATAATATGGATTGTGATAGAACGGCTCATGCTTATATAATTAGCAAAAAATGTTGTGAATTACTTTTGAATGAATTCAATAAAAGAAAAGAAATTCCCAATTATGTATTTCCACCTATTGATCATTATATGTTAATAATATTGAGGCTAAATAACAAAGAGATTTACCATAGTTATCCTCTTATATGTTATAGTGAAATAGATTCAGAATCAGATATAGGCCTGGCGCGCCGCCGCAGCGTGTGCTCTGATTATGATTTTTGGCATTTTTGTAATGCGATTAGATAATTAAAAAATAATATTTTGTTTTTGATATGGATAAAAAAAGACCTTCCTGGGACGAATATTTCAAGGAAATTGTCCAAGTTACTGCGAAACGTTCTCCTTGTGAACGTTTAAAGGTTGGATGTTTATTGGTGAAGGATAATCGTATTATTGCTCAAGGATATAATGGATTTTTACCCGGTTGTAGTCACAAATCAATTGTAGTTGATGATCATGAGCAAGCTACAGTACATGCAGAGCAAAATGCTATTTGTGATTGTGCCAAACGCGGTGCAAGTTGTAATGACTCAATTGCCTATATAACCCATTATCCTTGTATTAATTGTACAAAAATTTTATGTGCTTCGGGTATAAAAAAAATAAAATTCTTAAATGATTATAGAAATAACGAAGTAGTTAATTCAATTGCTTGTGAATCGAATGTAATTATACAAAAAATATAGAATGTAGTATTCTATATGGTTGGCGAGAATAGGATATATTTTTTATGTGGAAATGCGAGAACTTTTTAAGTTGTTTTTGTGCCATTGGGGCACGGCGCGATAATTAAAAAATTTTATAATAATACGTATATTCATATTTATATATATTACGTATATTATCTATATTTTCTTTAGTAATTGTATTCCTAATTTTAAATGAATCATATTCTCTACTATTAAGCTTACAATTAATATCAAAACAAATATCATAACTATCAAGAAATTTCTTTAATTCATTCAGATTTTCTAATTTAAATATGGATATATCAAATCGTTTATCTAAAATTTCAGTATAATCAATTATTGGCATTGGATGTGTGCATAAATTAGCAGATTTTTCTAATCCAATAGATAAATAATCATTTATTGTATAGTTATATTTTCCATTATATGTATAATTGAATTCTTTTGAAAAATCCAATAGTGCGTTTTTTGTATTTATCTCCCCTGGACCGCAATAAAAAGCATGCCAATCCTTATCGAATTTACAATAATTAAAGTTACTTATTAATCTATCTATCGGTTCTCTTATTACAGTAAAGTATTTATAATCATATGGATTTTTTCCAATAACTGTCATAAATTTTACTATTGTTTTCATGCATGCATGCATCCAATTACCATTATATTTTTCTATAGCGGTTTCTATCGCGCGGCCGTGGCCACGGCCACGGCCACGGCATGATGCGCGAAGGCGTGGCTCGCCAATAAAATTAATAAAACCATGTCTTTTTAATGCTGCTAATAAAGTTTGAGAACCACATTTAGGATTACATAAATAAATCAGTTTTTTTTTCTCGTGTATCCACATAGTAAAATTAAATTTAAATACAAATAGGTGATTTTAAAATAAAAAGAATCTAGATTTAATCTAAGTAGATGAATAGGATATATTTTTTATGTGGAAATGCGAGAACTTTTTTAAGTTGTTTTGATTCTGCATATGAGAATATTATAAGTAAATTGTTCGAAAATAATAATAAACAAAATACTCATATTTTGTTTTATTTAAAATGCGACGATCCTGGTCCGAGGGGTGTTCAATATTGGGATTTTGAATATGACCTTATTGATAAAAACAAATTAAAACAAGAAATAGAGCGTTATGAGAAAAAATATAAAAACATTACTTTTCATTCAAAATTATTAGATACAAATGAAATTGGTGATAATGAATTATTAAATCAAGTAAAAGATAGGTCTAAATATGTTGAAGGTTTTGAAAGAGATAAAATATTTTTGAGAGCATTACACTTTAACTATAATATAGAACAATGTGGTAAAATAATAGAGGAAATACAAAAAAAAAATAATATTGAATTTGATTTTTTTATATTTATACGACCAGATCTGTTTTTTAGCAAATGTTGTTCTAATATAGATAATTACAATAAAAACAAAGTTATATGTTCTCGTTATGCTCCATTTGCACCAAATGAAAAACATGCCACACCACTTTATGCAGGATGTGACCTGCTTGCAATAATTCCAAAGAAGTATAAAGATGCGTTTTTTTTTGAAAGAATGCGATTAATAAGAACAAATACTGAGCATGTTTTCAAATCTGCGGAACCACTATATTTGCATACGCTTGACTCATATCAACTAATACAAATAGGTGATTTTAAAATAAAAAGAATCTAGATTTAATCTAAGTAGATGAATAGAATATATTTTTTGTGTGGAAATGCGAGAACTTTTTTAAGTTGTTTTGATTCTGTATATGAGAATATTATAAGTAAATTGTTCGAAAATAATAATAAACAAAATACTCATATTTTGTTTTATTTAAAATGCGATGACCCGGGTCCAAAAGGACAAGAATATTGGGATTTTGAATATGAACCAATTGATGCACAGAAATTAAAACAAGAAATAGAGTGTTATGAGAAAAAATATAAAAATATCACTTTTTATTCGAAACTGTTAGATACAAATGAAATAGAAGATTCTAAATTAATAGGCCAAGTAAAAGATAGAACAAAATATGTGGAGTTTTTAAATGATGATAAAAAATTATTGAGAGCATTGCATTTTCATTACAATATAGAACAATGTGGTAAAATAATTGAAGAAATACAATTAGAAAATAATATTGAATTTGATTATTTCATATTTATAAGGCCTGACTTATGTTTCACTAAACCCTGCTCAAATATATATAGTTACAATGCAAACAAAATCACTTGTTCAAATTATCCGCCTTTCGGAAGTCATGGGGCTGGTTATATACTAATAGATCATATTTCAATAATACCTAAGAAATATATGCATGATTTTTTTTATTCCAAATTGCATCTAATTAAGAATAATATTACATATGAATTTAAAAGCAGTGAAGAAATATATACTCACTGCATAAGAGATAAATATGAAATAAAGCAAATTGGTGATTTTAGTATACTTCGCGCCCAGCGTTTTTAATATAACATTCATTTACTTAAAAATAGTAATTAAACAGAAATGTCTCAAATTTGCCCAGTATGCTTCATAACTTCTGACGAAGAAGAAGGAAAAAATCTAATTTTCATTATTCATTCATGCAAACATGCTATTTGTGAAGAATGTTTTTTACAATGGCATATACTAAAACGTAATAATAATTGTGTAATTTGTAGGCAAACTGTATTAACAATTCCTCGTCGCCGCGTGCGACGCCGACCGCGACGTCGCAGGGGGTTGGGCCCGCTGCCTAATCGTTGTTGCGTACTGTTGTTCTTTATAGTTCTTATTTTATTAAGTGTGTTTTTTTTAAGACAGCGCCGCGTTATTTTAACAATAATGGTTATAATATGTTCAGTTGGAATCTTTATTAGTCTTGTAACAATAGACAATTATATTGTGACAGAGGCCCGCTTCGGGCGCCTCGGCGCGGTGGCGCGCCGCCCGCGGGGGGTCCAACATGCAATGCGCTAGGGCAGGAGAATCTTTTATAATAAGTTTTCATCTATTTTGTCTTCAATAACTTCTGGTAAAACAATTTTATTTTTATTATAATGTTTTGACCAATGAGATGGAATATTTTTGCGCCGTTTTATTAATTTATACATTTTTCTTCTGTCTTCTTTTTCTCCTTCTTCATCATTTTTTTCTACTTCTTTTAATAAATGCGCGAAGACGTCCTCGTGGTGCACCTCGAAAAATTCAGAAATTATTTTCAATGATTCAATAGCTATTTCCTTATAAAATTTAATAGATTCAATTATGTGTTCTGTTTCTATTTGTTCATAATAACTAATAAAAGGATTTTCGGAAATCGTATTATACAAAGATAACTCATAGTTTTCTTTTTTATAAATTTGTGTAAAGATTGAATTCAGTTTTTTAATACATATTTTTGTTGTTACGAGTGGCGCCTGAGGCAGGTTTAGAATATAAAAATAATATTCAATAAAAAATATTTGGCTTTTTAATAATGCAATTAATACGAGTTCGGGTGTCGCGGTTTCCGAGATAGCTGCAGTGCATGCTTGCCTTATTTCTACTATAGAATCACTATCTCCGTAATGAATATGGTCTTGCAAAAGCTCTAATAATTCTATTAGATTAACCATTGTTTCTAACGTTCCATGATCTATCCAGGTACCCAACCAATCATTTAATATGCCATGTGGTCGATGCAGTGGAACATATTTTTTTTTGAAAAATTTATACTTTTCCATAGCATAATCCCAAATATCATTATCAACATTTTTGGGTATTAACTTATTAACTGCCAACAGTTTACCATATTTATTATATCTTTTTCTTGTTTTAGACAATTCATTATTTAAAAATTCAAGCTCATAGTCTTTTTTGTTAGAAGAAAATATTTGACCGCCACCGTCAGTTCTATGATATATTTCATCATCCAGTTCTTGTATTTCTTTTAGAGTTTTATTGTATGCTCCACCGTCCACCCTAGGTGTGCGTTCTCGCGGAGCATTGTTCTTAAGGCGCTGAACGCGCGCCTTCGCCTGGTCAAACTGCGCAACCGCCTGCTGCAACTGCGCATTCGCCTGGTCAAACTGCGCAAACGCCTGCTGCATCGTATTTACCACATTTAAGAGGCGCGCGTGCGCCTGCTCAAACTGCGGCATCGCCTGTCGCGTCTCCTCCTCAGACGCCCCCCGCCGCTGCACCACCGCCTTCGCCTGCTCAAACTGCGCCCTCGCGTCGTCGGCGTCGCGTTGCCGCTGCTTAAGCTGCGCCTCCGCCTGCCGAAGCGCCTCCGCCGCCTGCTCGAGGCGGCGGGCCTCCTCCGCCAACTGCCGCTCCCGCAGACGTATCTCATACTCCAGCGCACTTCGGCGACTTCGCGCCGCCCGCGCCGCCTCCCGCCGCTCCTCTGCCTCCGCCCGTCGCGTCGACGCCCGCCACCGCTCCTCCGCCTCATCCGCCCGCCGCTGCACCTCCGCCTCCGCCTCCTCCGCCTCCCGCAGCTCCTCCGCCTCCCGCCGACGCTCCTCCGCCTCCCGCCGATGCTCATCAGCCTCCGCTCGACGCCGGGCGTCGGCGAGGCGCTGCGCCTCTTTTTTTAGATTTTTCTTGTCCGTTATTCTGCGACGTACATTTTCATCCCTTTCATTTGACTTCCTTATCATTTCAGCTCTTTCTTCTTCTTCAAGCTTTTTTTTAGCTGCAGCTAAAGCTTTTTCATCTTCTGTATCCTCGGACTCCTCGACACCTTTGGACTCCTCGACGCCTTTGGACTCCTCGACGCCTTTGGACTCCTTGGTCGGGGCGTCGTCTTTATCCGGAGGATTGATGTCCAAGGCGTCGACGAGGGCCACCAGATCGTCGAAATTGTCATGTATATATTCTTGTTTTTTGGCCTCCACTTCCTTTTTGCTATCGTTCCATTTCAATTTGGTTGGCGAACGGGTTGACGGACTGATTGGAGAATTGGTTCGTGAGCTGGTTGGGGAGCCGGTCCGATAAGTCGTCGAATGGTCTTGTTTCAGAGTTGGTGATTTTCTTTGAGGTTGGGGTGTAGTATATTGATTGGCGACCATATGTTCTATTAGATCAGGTCTTTTTTCCAATATCACCTCCTGGAGCCAGTCTTTTACTTTCTTTTTATGTACATCAAATCCTTTGTTACCTGGTTTGCTTGATGATGTTATAACAAAGGCATTTTCATATGGTATGTCTGGTTGATCTTGAATATAAACCGTAACTATATATTTATTGTGGTTTTTATTTGGTCCCCTATCATCTTCAATTTTAACATCCAAAATAATACTCCCATCAAACATATCTTTAAGTATTTCTGGGAAGTCCTTTTTTATTTTTTTCTTAAGTTCTTCGGTAGACATGCCACCAAGCATTTTACTAATTCTCTTTTCTAAATCATGCGGAAGAGAATTTAATATTGAATCCTCATTCTTAGCTTCTTCAGCAAGATAACTAGCTGTTATACCTGCTTGACCCCTTTCTGCAAGATAAGCTTGAGCTTTTTCTCTGTGAAACTCATGAAAAGCATTTAATGCGACTGGTTCATAAGCCCACAGATCATGGTCATCGACTTCCTCAAGAATATTACGCGGCATTTCAAAACGGTGCTCCGCCTCGCCGACGGTCATTACTGCTCGGACACTATTGCGCTCTATTTGAGTGATGCGGAGCCTTTCCACTAAATCACCACCTGGGATGATTTCTCCTAATCTATTGATTCTGTCTAATTCTACCCTATTTTTCTTGTTTTCTGCCAATTCATATGCAGTTTGTCCAGCAGGATGATAATCATCAGTTTTTATATTTTCATCTGCTCCAGCTCTTAATAATATACCAACAGCCCCTCCGTGATTTTGTTCTGCTGCCAAATGAAGTGCCGTTTTTCCACTATTATCTGTTTCATTTATATTTATCCCTTTTTCTATTAAAAGTTTTATAATTCGTTCTACATTATCTGGATCAAAACTCTCTTCTTCATCATCAAAAATGCTATGAAGAGCATTGCGCTCATCTATATTTGTTATATTTATATCAATATTTTCACTTTCTAATAATTTTTTAACTACTTCTAAATATCCTCTTGTGGCTGCCCAATGAAGTGCTGTTTCACCACCTCTATCTTGTAAATTCGGATCTGCATTATTAGTTAATAATAAATCAACCATTTCTATATTTGGCTCACCCCAGCCTTTGGCTACACTAATAAGAGGGGAAATACTACGATGATTTGTTACATTTACATTAGCACCAGATTCAATAGCTACTCTCATTTTTTCTAAATTTTTAGATGCTGCTGCGTCTAAAAGATCACCATCCGCGGATGCACCTCCAAAACGCCTGTAAGGCATGCGCTTTTTGTGCTTCTTGCCTGCGCCACCCCGCGACATGCGGCGCCGCATCGACGCCTCCAGGATTTCGGCGCCGTCATCAGACGTCAAGAGGGGAAAGTCCTCTTCCTGTACCTTCTCCTCATCCTCCCAGTCTAAAAGTCCTTCTTTATCTTCTATTTCACGCTCTTGTTCCCTTATTTTTTTATATAATTCCATATCTTCTATATAAAATTTATCTAATTCATCTACATTTTGAGGCTTAGATTTTCTGGACTTTAGTGCTTTCTCGAAAATAGATGAATCCCTTGTTTGTGGAGCACCCTTATAGATATAGGTAAATGGTCCCTTTTTTTCGATTTTTCGCTCTGGCTCTCCAAAGGCTTTAGATAATCTGAGCAATTTAATTTCATCTTCTGGAGTGTTATGTCTTTTAGTCTTTCTTATACCAGAAGGTATATTACCCGGACTATCATTATAAAAAATATTAGATTTTCCAAAACTACCTGGAAATATTCTTTTATTTTCAAAGTCGGATTGATATTTTTCTTTCGATTCTTCTATCAATTTATCTAATTTTTTACGTTCTTTATCTAATTTTTTACGTTCAATATTTTGTTTAAATGTGGATTGTAATTTAGATAGCTTACGACCTAGTTCCCGACGCTGTTTACGGTTAAGATTTTGGCAAGTGGGTGAGAACGTGTACCAGTCATTACGATTAGTCTTTTGTGCCAGCGCCAGACAGGCGTCCACGTCTGGAGGCGGATTCTCCGGAGGCGTATGTATTGTAGGAGGATTCGGCACCGGGCCGACGGCTGCTGGCGCGGCGCGGCTGCTTTGGCGCGGCGCTGCTGCTTCTAATGCTCTTATGTCCTCTCTCTCCAATCTTCTTCTATTTAAATATGTTGTTCTTTTTCGTTGTTTGATTGCGTCGCGCTTGCCTTCGGCCTCGGCATGCGAAAGTCCATCAGGAGTAAGGTAATACTCTTTCTTTTCTTCTTGGGCTTGTGCAGCTTCTTTTCTGAGCTGTTCTAGTTTTGCTCTGGATTCATCAGGACTC
Source organism: Paracoccaceae bacterium (assembly GCA_002725175.2). Classification (GTDB taxonomy): domain Bacteria; phylum Pseudomonadota; class Alphaproteobacteria; order Rhodobacterales; family Rhodobacteraceae; genus CACKLF01. The sequence goes on along the minus strand of PBQX02000077.1, from coordinate 10,736 downwards.
CCAAATCCAAAAGGAATTGGCGGTTTTGTACCTCCAAACTGAAATTTAGCTAATTCATTACTAATATCATCGGGAATATTTGCTAATTTATAATTAGAAGATTCTTTTTGTCTTTTTGACTCTTTAAATTTTGCATCCTTTATTGCATATAATGCTCTTAGCACATCTATTTTCCATTCATAATTGATTATCTCATCATTTGCTGTTTCAATCCAATGACGAACATTTGGATTAATGTTTTCTTCATGAACATTACGAATTACTTCCACTAATTTGTCTCTAATTTCAATTTCCCTTTTTAAATAGGTTTCAGCATATTCAAGAAGATTTACAATATTACCATTTCTATCGACACCTAATGCATTTAAATCGAAATCGATGCTGCGGAGCTGTAGCGCTGCACCAACATCATCGTGATTATCTACGAACAATGTTTGAAATGAAATAGGTGTTAATTCCAAAGATTCATCCATATAAGAACTTATTACATATTTATTGGAATCATCTACTGATGCATTATATTCATTCAAAGCATCAGATAAACGAAATACATCCTTGCGGATTTCATCATTATATTCATGAACAATTGTGTTTCTATTTCTCCACAATCCAATTGAATGATATTCATATTTATTGCAAAATTCTAAAAAAATATTAATTAATTCATCTATTGTTCTATGTTTCGAGGCGCTCTTTCCACCTCCGGATTTAAACCTTCTGATTCTGTACTTCATTAATATAGTTGTATATTTTTTTATATGTAATTATTATATGACAAAGAAAGTCAATAATACTAAACATAAAAAATTAACTAAAAAAAGATTGTATAAACGTAGACGCAGTGCTCGTACAAAAAAAGGAGGATTTTTTGGTTGGTTTAAAAAGAAATCTAGCGACGAAAACGCCGCTCCACCACAGCCATCGCCACCGGCGCCGGCGCCTGCGCCTGCCAGGCCAACGCCGAACGACGCGAACGCGTCGTCGCCTATGCCTTTAGATGACAATTCAATAATACCTCCTTGGGCGCCGGTGAGACCCCCACCCCCCATATCTGCAAAAACTCGTCAACAGCGACTCGAGCGGCGCACCCGCTCTGGGCTTTAAATTGTATTCATGTCTTACCTGTCGCTGACCGAAGGTCCTATTAATGGATTTTTTAATATGTCTTCATATTTTTCTCTTGTAATATTAGAAATATTTTTTTGCGGCTGTTTGGCCGCGTGGCCGCTGTCGCCCAGGCGCGACTCGAGAACTGTGAAATGAACCTTTGAAGCGTCGCCTGAAAGCCACGAGCTGCGGATATAAAAAAATAGAGACAAATTCATTTTGGTACTGTGTATATTTACGTTATAATACTGGTTTTATATATAAATTACCATGGTGCAGCGCTACCTCCAAATGCAGATTCGTTCGGGTGAAATGGTAATGAATTAATTGATGTTGTTCCTGCACTGGATGTATTCTCTGGTGGACTAAGCATTGGTTGTTGACCGATAGTTGTTAGTTGTGGTGGTATTGGCTCCTCGACGACTGACGCCGCGGCAGTAGCAGATTCTGCAGGTTTATTTTGCTCTGTGGACTTCTGTTCGGCGGGCTCAGCCTCCGTAGCCGCGTCTTCTTCATCCTCAGTAGATTCAAACTCTTCTTCACTATCTTTTTTCGTCGCTTTTTTGCTATGTCCAGATGCGTTCGTTTTTAGTGCTTTCATTTTTTGGAATAAAGTTGGTTGTGTACCCACAAGTGTTAGTGTAAAAACAAGTAGGCCATTTCTTACACCTCCTCTAGAATTTATAAACATAAACATAAATACAATCAATGTTAGTTGTGCAAAAATTTCTAAAATTAATGCGACTGAGTCTTTATCTTCATTAAATTCGGGCATTATCGTTTCTAGAATTGAACCCGTTAGTAAACCGATAGTGGCATAGTATGCAATATTAGGAATAGCTTTATTCATAGATTCTTCTATTTTTTGTTGATAAATTTGTTCCATATTAAATGTACTAACATAAAAACTTAGGACAAAAAAATGAATATAATACTTTCTTATAAAGTATATATATTGAATATGTCTGCCTATCAAAGAACACGCCACTTATCAACATATTTGAATACAAGTCGAAAGACAATTATAGAAATGTTAGAAAATAGAGGTTATGATATGACACATCACAAGTCATTTGAACCAGCTTATTCAAATAATGGTTCCATGGATCCTATAATAGTCTCAAATGATAAAGAAGTAATTGAAGTTCATTACGAACTTACATCTACAAGAACAAATCACAAGAATGTATCAAAGAAGGTAAATCAAATTGTTGAAAAAAGAAAAGAAGAAGACAAGAAAAAAGCACTTACAATAATATTTTTGGTGTCTGATTCTATGACTCCTAGTGTAAAAGAAGCCATACGCGTATTAACTATTAAATTTGGTATTTTTATCCAAGTATTTCCAATCCGTACACTAATGTATAATATTACAAAACATCAGAATGTACCAGAGCATATTCGAATTCCAGAAAGTGAATATAGTAAATATGTTGATGATTTATTAGATTCTTTACATATAGAATCTTTAGACAAATTACCTAAAATTCTTGATACAGATCCAGTAGCAATGTTCATAGGTCTGCGTCCGGGTGATTTATGTAAAATAACACGTCCCAGTTTAAGCGCCGGAATTCATACTGTGTACAGATATTGCGTTTGATAAATTTAATTAGTTGATGTCCACATAAAAATACATCCACTTAATGCGAATATATTCGCAATACTAAGTAACAAAGTTCTGTGTCTTTCTCTATTATATAACACTTGTTCTGCTTCCAATGATTTTTTATAAGTATTATAGTTATCAGTTCTTTGACGTATATTAAGATTTAATTGTCTAACTGCGTCTTTATGTTTTATCCAATTATTGTCAATATTTTCAGTATTTTGTGCTTGTGATATTTGGGCCGCATGTCTTTCTTTAAACATAGATTCTCTGTTATTCATGTCAGTATCATAATCATCTCTCGGCATATTGTAAAGTTGACGACCTTCTCCATCTAAATCATATTTTGAGTTGTCATAATGCGACCTATTTCTTGCTTCCTCTTGGTAAGGCATATATAATAATAGATAATATTATAAAATAAAATAACATGGAACAAAAACAACAAGGTAATGAATCTGAACCGACAACTTCATTGGATGAAACAAGAAATGAGGAGCCTTGGACGCGTAAGGGTGAGGAACTAATACGCGAATGGAATGCAGATATAAAAAGACGCGAATCTTTACATGATGAATCCGGGTATTATTATAAAAAAATGCGAAAGCGTTGGGGATTACCTGCCATAATATTACCCGCGGTTATGGCACCAATATCTACTGTATTTTCTGATAAAGAATGGATAAAATATGTTAATATGACATCTTTTGTTATAGTTGCTATAATGGGTGGTATAGATTCTTTCTTTAGTTTTTCAACAAGAAAAGAAAGACATTTTAATCATTCTGCAAGATATGGTGAATTATCAACTGCTATTGAAGGTGAATTATTTAAAAATAAGAGATTTCGAATACAGTCTGATGTATTTTGTACCGAGGTTCGTATGAGATATGATATGTTGAACACAACTGCGCCAGTAATACCAGATTATTTACAAGAACGCGAGCGACGCCGCCTCGCTGCAAGTGGTGCAGAGAGTGTTTAAATAGAATATTGTGGAATTATTGGAGCATCATAATCATAAGGTTCATATTGTAGCAATTCTTTTACAATCAAGTCATCTTTTAGTTCTATTGCTTTTGCTGCAGATGACGTCGTGGCCGGTGCTACTTCTTCATCACTATCTACAAAATCATCACCATGTTCGGCGTCGTCGTCCGTCACGACGCCCGCGGCATCATCTAGTAGACCATCATCACTGTCACCATCGTCTGCTTGTTCGTCGTCGTCGACGACTGTGTCGTCGGAATATTGTAGTTTAATCAAATTATCTGTATCATTAATATCAACACTGTCTAGTATTTTCGGATAATCACCATTATTTTCAACACCAGTTCTAATGATTACAATACCATTATATACTGAAATTGCATCATTATTATATTTTAATTTCCATTCTGTATCCACATGATTTTTATTTAATGGTTGAGTATAGTAAACAATCCAGTCCTCGTGCGCCGCGTCTCGCGCAACCCGGTCAATAACAATTGATTGAAATTTACCTTTGTTTGGATTCTTTTTATGTATGAATTTAATACATTCATCTTTAGAATTTATATTAAGATTTTTCATCTTATTAACAACAAATACAGATAAACCATCTTTTGTAATTGAATACCACTTCATTATATAAGTTTAATTCTCAATAATTATTTATAGTTCATTTTTTTGTACAAGACGCCTATTTATAATTTACTATATAGTATGCGTTATAAATTGTTTTTAACACTTTTTATGAATCATGTATTGGGTATTCGTCTGTATCCAAAAATTATATCAAAAAAAATCGCCAGACCACTGCTGTTAGATATTCAAAATAATTCGTGTCTAATGTGTTTAGAAACATTTTCTGAGAAAATACCATCTGAAATACATCATATTGATCATAATTCAAAAAATAATGTATTTGATAATTACGTAGCATTATGTTGTAATTGTCATGCGAGTATTCATAGATACAATAAGTCTTTACCTATAGATAGATATGAAAAACTTTTTAACGATACGTATCTCTATTAACTTGATGAATATACATCAATAATTTTTTTTACAAATATGTTTCTTTTAATATCTTCCGAATTCATTTCAATTATTCCAATATTATCTCCATACATTTCATAAGTATTTTCATAATATTTTTTTAGAAGTTTCAATAGATTATCTAATCCATTCTCAGATAATTCTAGATCACATTGACTCGTGTCTCCGGTAACAACAATTTTAGAATTTTCTCCTAGTCTTGTTAAAATCATTTTCATTTGACCTGGACTGGAATTTTGCATTTCATCTGCAATGACATATGTATCTGTAAAAGTTCTTCCTCGCATAAAGCCAATGGGTACAATTTCGATTTTACCAGATTTAAGCATCGAATTTAGTTCGGCTTTTGATTGTTCGTCAATAAAAATATCATATAGTGGTTGTATCCAGGGATTCATTTTTTCATCAATATTCCCAGGTAAAAATCCTAAATCCTCATCTTCTACTGATACTATGGGTCGTGTTAATACAATTTTATTTACTTTGTTTTCTTTTAATTGTTCTATTGCAATTTTACATGCAAGCCACGACTTTCCAGTTCCTGCTGGTCCATGTGCAATTACCAAATTAGTATCTCTATTTTGTAATAATTCAGTATACTTTTTTTGTTTCGGAGTTTGGATTTTGTTTGTTTTTGATTTTAAAGCAGATACTGATACATACGATAAAAATAATAATTTTAAATAGTACATATCTATTAGTCTTTAAAAATTTGTTATTTATTGCTATTATTTAAAGCTTCAGGTGTTTAATTTCATGATTTTTCAGATAAAATTGTAAATTATTATGACTAAAACAAAATTAATTATAACACCACATCCTGATTTTTGGGTAAAGCTATTTATACCAAAACATTGGAAATATTTAATAGCAAACATTGCTTCATTCGAATCAAACAAAGATTTACAAAGTGATAAATATGACATTTATTATTTATCTGATAAAGGATATGATTCAGTAAGCAAAATTATAAATAATCCATCAGATGGCTCATGTTTTGAATTATCACAATTGTGCAATGATAAATTTAATTGTAGAAAAAACATGAAAAGTTTACAAGATATTCCTTTTAAATTATGTTCATCAAGCCTTATTGAATGGCCAAAACCAGATGAAAAATTAGTGGCAAAACCCGTGAATGGTACCGGTTCTAGCAATATAAATATAGTCAAACATGGAGATAAAATTTACAATCCAGAAAATGATTTGTTTATAGTCGAAAAATATATTGATGATAAATATCCAAGAATTAGTGTAGATGGGTATATTTGCGGAGATAATATAGATATTTTAGCAATATGGGATAATAATTATTGTGAAGATATTCCAACAAATTTGAAAAGTTTAACATTTCCCAGTATTCATTCTAATAATCCAAATATTTTAAAAAAATATAGAACAATAGTTAAAGAATTAGCACAAAAAACAAATTGTAATAATCAAATAATTGATATCGAATTTTTTATTCTAAGTGAAGATGACATTCGAGTTATTGAAATAAACCCAAGATGTGGTGGTAATTATTTACCTATTTACCATGTAACAGGATATATGCCTTTATATGTAAGTGAACAATTAAAAAATAATATAATACCTTCAAAAACAGAAAAAATGGGAAAAGCTTATGTAAGATATAATTACGAATTTAGTTCAAAAAATAGTGTACAAAAAGGTGTTTATTCAAATAATATTTTTAGATTTACTGTTAACTCACATAGTTACGCACATTCATATGCCTATACGTTTGATGATAATGTTTCTATAAGTTGTCTAGAATTAGCCGCTCAATATGACGCATATTTGTTTTATAAAGATTATTAAATTTTTAACTACAATATTGACCTTTTAGTGGCTCCGGCGACGGTCCAACTAAGATCGCCGTCGAAGATCCAACGACAACCAATGTGATTATCCACCCAAAACAAGTTTTTGCGAATAATCTCCAATTAACACCAGATTTTCCTTCAAATAAACCTACCGCGACTGTAGCTCCGATTTGACAATGCGTGGTCGACAGGGGCCAACCTTGCCCACTCCCGTATATAACCACCATTGCTGCGCCTAGTTCAATACAGCTTCCTCTAACCGGTGTAATTGCCACCAACTTTGTTCCCATTGCATTCATAATTTTGTAACCATAGGTTGATAATCCGATAATCATACCAACACCACCTAAAGCTAAAATACAAAGCATTGCCCCAGAATCAATTTCAGCCGATTTCGTAACTTTTCCTCTGTTGTAAGCAACATAGGCGGCAGCAAATGGTCCCATTGCATTACTTACGTCGTTCGACCCATGCGAAAAAGAATCAACGCATGCAGTAAAAATTTGAATAGAATGGAAAAAATCTTCAGTGCGAGCATCATGTCTTTTCAAATTTTTATGGATATTTCCAACAGTTTTATTGGTTTTTAAATCTTTATGAACGTCTCTATTCAATTTATTTTTGATATACGATTTAATTACATTACCTGTTTCCGCAATAGGCGGTCCGCCACCTTTTGAATCATCCGTTATTTCTACATCTTCTACATCAGCCTGCATTTGTACGGAAAGGTTATTTGAATATTTTTTCTTATCAATTTTTTTGATAATATTTGTAAGCAATATCATACTTAAACAACTACAAGCTCCACCAAATATAAGTGATACTTCAATAGCAGGCCATAAATTCCCAGATTTGGCTTCTCTTACCAATCTAGAAGTACCAAACCTTTCTGTCTGGCCATTCGTACCTTTAATTATGAAATATGATGCATTTAGTGCTGTTGTTATAAATACGATAATGGGAAACCCGATTTTAGCTCTTTGATAAGAATTTTCGTATCTTAAAATGAACAAATTTATAGTTCCATATATAAAAGCTGCACAAATACCTGAAGCAATAGGTGAAATAACCCAAGAAATAGCAATTTCTGAAACGCCATCCAGCCACGGAAAACTGTCCCAGCCCATATTTACAGTTCCATTACCATAATCGTTTTTGCTATAATTCCATATAACACATCGATGTCCCCTCGACATTAGAGTCATACCAATAATACCTCCGATGCAACTATGAGTCGTACTTACAGGCATTTCAAAATAGCTTGCTAAAACTAACCAGATACCTACACACAATGTTACTACTGTCATTCCATATATCATTAGCCCAGGATTATCGGCAAAACAACCTGGGTCAGCAATTCCCTTTCGAATCGTTTTATTAACGTTAGAACCCATTAAGACTGCGCCAGAAAATTCAAAAATACTAGCCAAAACAATAGCTTGTCTAACAGATAATGATTTAGATCCTACAGAAGTACCAAAAACATTTGCTAAATCATTTGCTCCTATGCCGTAGGCAGCAAAAAATGCACATAATCCTGCTGAAACAATATAAAAAGTCCAGTCAGATTTGTTAAATTCATCCCTACTGGCTTGAATTTCATTTAAAATATTTATTAGGGTTAACATACCAAGACCCTTGGTAATACTGTGTGTTAATAATTTCATAGTTAATTCAACCTATGTAAGTCATACTTATATACTCAAAATAATGAAAATAAACAAATGCTTATCTATATTATTATGTTCAAGTTTCGCTTTAAATAATAGAAATTTGTGTGTTTTAAAAGCAAATTATATGGAAGGTGATTTATCAGGCGATTACCAATTGAGCGGTTTATGGAAGTTATACATAGAACCGGTTTCTACACAACCATTTCTTGAGAATATGAATCAAATTTCTTGGAGTGGTAATATATGGAATTCGCATAATAGAAAAATATTTTATTCTAAATATATTAACTTAAATAAATTTGGAACATTTTCTGAAGCATATGATAAAAAAACTCAAAATATTTTTCATGGAAGTTGGTATTGTAACAATAATGAATTAGTTATGACTAGAAAAAGATATGGTTATAGTTCTTATGAAACATATTATGGAATATATGAACCAAAAAATAATGGAATAATATTTGGTTCTTTTGTTTATGGCGCAACAGAACCCGAATATTCAGGTATATTTATTATGAAAAATTTAATGACTAGATTTAATCCAGTTATAAGGAATAAGATTCCAATGGAAGCCGTCGCTTGCGCAAGTCATGTGTTAGGTAAATGGAGAATGGATTATGAAACAGATATATCTTACACATCTTTTAATATAGAGTTGTATTCGAATTTAACTTGGGAGTCAATTGACTATGAATATAAATTGATTGGTAATTGGAATTTATATAATGATACAATTGATTTGACAACGGGTTTAAATGGAACTGGAAACAGATTGTGGTTATGGTTGAGAAGATTTCACAAGGGATATTCGGGTCAAAATAATCATTTAGAACAAGATAGATTATACACTGGTGTTATTCGATTAACTGGGGATAAAAAGATTAAAAATATTTTTGGAGAAGTGTGTGTTGGTTGGAATATTGAACCCGCTTTCATAGGTCATTTTAGCCTTAAAAAACTTTTTTAAAAAATATGGTTAATATTTAAATGATGTGGGGTGATATTAACAATGATAATGATATTAATCTTTTAGACATTGTTTTTTATGCTTCGCATCTTGATGTTGATATTAGTGGAAATCGTCCGGATCCTAAATATGATATCGTTTATAACGATGATTTTAATAATGGGTTATCTGGGCTTGCTGATTTTGTAAATGGTAAAATTCCTGAATTATCAAAATTTAATATTATAATAAGACAGATTGATAATGTTACTGAATATATAATACCAGATACATCAAGTAAGGAGATATGTGCCGCGAAATTGATTTTTGAAAATGATATTGATATTAGTGGTGTAGATATTCCTTCAGATTGGAAAGTAGGTATAAGAGGAAATATTGCACTTTTATATTCGTCTGTTCGAAATTCTATTGGAAATAAAGAATGGAGTATGCTTTTTCGACAAAACTTTACTAATAATATTGATGTATCTGGTGACAATCAGTTTGTAACACAAGATTGTGAATTGTTTCAAAAATTAAATGTTGTTATAAACAACGGCTATTTAGAACCAGAACCAGAACCAGAACCAGAACCAGAACCAGAACCTGAAATTTATAATGTATTTTTGGATAAGAATGTTTTACAAACTGCCGTTTATGAATGGGCAACTATGGATAATGCAGAAGTTTTATCACAACACGGACCAATTAATGAGTGGAATGTATCTGCAATTACAGATATGAGTGATTTATTTTATGATACTTCGGGCACTTATTCAAGTTTCAATGAAGATATTTCTAATTGGGATACATCAAATGTTGAGTCAATGGACCTGATGTTCGGGAAAGCAAATTCTTTTAACAAACCAATTGGAAATTGGAATGTTGAATCGGTTACTAGTATGTTTGGTATGTTTTATTATGCAGCAAGTTTCAATCAAGATATTTCCAGTTGGAATGTTTCAAAGGTGACATCGATGTCCTCTATGTTTCGGGCAAGTTCTTTCAATCAACCTCTAAATAGTTGGGATGTGTCCGAAGTGAGTAATATGCAAAGTATGTTCCGCACTTCGTCGTTCAATTACCCTCTTAATTCTTGGAATGTGTCAAGTGTGACAAGAATGGATTATATGTTTAACGATATGCTTTTTAATCAAGATATAGGAATTTGGAATGTATCCGGTGTTACAAAATTTAACAATATGTTTCACATGAATACAGTTTTCAACAATGGTAATTCAGATAGTATTCAGTCTTGGTCGACGTCCAACGCGAATGACATGAGTCATATGTTTCGTTATGCGGAATCTTTCAATCAACCTCTAAATAGTTGGGATGTGTCCGGTGTGACAAATATGGAAGGAATGTTCTATAATGCCGAGGCGTTCGACCAGTCGTTGGGCGACTGGGACATTTCCAACGTCAATTCTACAATTGATTTTGCAAAAGATACTAATATATCGACAAATAATTATAGTTCAATCTTAGTTGGTTGGGAAAAACTTGCTACATTATCTTTAGACATATCTGGG
>PBQX02000029.1:0-20677 GCA_002725175.2 Paracoccaceae bacterium | reverse complement strand
ATGAGTGACCAGAAAAATTCAAAAATAAGTGAAAAGACACTTGAATGGGATGGTAAAAATCCAGACCTATCTTTAACTCTTCCTTCCCGTTATTTCTTTGACAAAGACATCTTTGAAAGAGAAATTGAGACAATAATTTATCCTTCGTGGCACTTTGTCTGCCATACATCTGAGATTTTAAATGTTGGAGATTTTGTCAAATTTGACATTCTTAAAGAGAGCGTCTTAATTATTCGCGCCGAAGATGGCAGTATTAATGCGATGCACAATGTATGCAAGCATAGGGGCACACAATTAATCCAGGATCGCAGAGGCAATATAAAAAATATGATAATCTGTCCATATCATGCCTGGAGTTATCACCTTNATGGAAATTTACGCCATGCCCCGCGCTCCGAAACTATGAAGGGATTTTCAAAAGATGANTGGGGCTTAAGTAAAGTTCGAATTGAAGAGTTCTCGGGATTCTATTTTATTAATTTTGATAACGAAGCCTCATCCCTAGCAGATGACCTCCCCGGAGCATATGAAGCAATGTCCCCATATTTTCCTGATCTGGACGAAATAACNTTTATTGAAGAGGTAGATATGATGGTGGATGCAAATTGGAAAGTAATTGTGGATAATGCTATTGAAGGATANCATTTTAAATTATCTGGACCGCATCATAAAGACTTAGCNGCTCTCATNGANTTTGATAAATATGAACTTAATGCTCATGGAAAATGGTGGGATTTTAAAGGACCGCCGGTTCCAACAAAAACAGCATTTGGAGAAATAGTTGAAGGCCAAACATATCAAACTGATTGGTTCTATAATATTCAATTATGGCCAATGACAACTATTTATGCGTTTCCTTATGCGGATGCAATTGGTACTTTTAATGAAATACCAATTGGACCTGAAAANACGCTTTTAAGGTTTGGGCATTATATACCCAAAAATCGACCCCAGAATAANCTTAGTAAAGCAGCCATAAAATGGTTTAATGAAAAATTAGGACCAGAAGATATAGACTTAAATTTGTATGTTCAGAAAGGATTGCACTCATCAGGGTTTGACCAAGGACGATATATGATAGATGCTGATCGATCTTCAAATAGTGAGCACCTATTACATCATTTTCATTCTTTAGTTTTTAAAGCTTTACACGGTAAAGCATAAAAGGTTTTAAGATAATTCTGTTCGTTTAACCAATAGATCTAGAGCTTCANTGGTATCCACATCTGAAATAATACAATCGGAATTAATTTCCACAGAATTGATTTCTTTCAAATACTTTTTGAATAATTTGCGCCCACCCAGTTCACCAGACAATTCCTTTAGTTGAGGCATATAAGACCTGCCCCATATCACAGGATTGCCTTTCAACCCTCTATACTCAGGAATTGTTATAGTGAATTCTGAATTCATAATATCCGTATGGCTTTTAATTAGATAATTAAAGTGTTCCGTTTTAACACTAGGTAAGTCTCCCAACATAATCATTAAGTCTGCTGAATCATTATTCAGCTTTGTTGCTACTTTACTAACTGAAGTACCTTGCCCATCCTTCCACTGGTGNTTCTTTATAATTTTAATGGGAAGACCTTCTAAGGCTTTAGCCACTCTTTCTGACTCATATCCAGTTACNACAAAACAACNATCCAAATTACTTTTTAACATTTCAATTGCAACTTTACGGACCATAGGAACGCCCTNAATCTCAAATAGNAGCTTATTTATCTTCCCCATCCTTTGTGAACTGCCTGCAGCCAGCAAACCTCCAACAATTTTTTTATTAGAAGCTTTACCTGCCATTAATGTCCCAAACTCCTTCTACTTTTNATNAATTGAGCCAAAATAGAAACAGCAATCTCTGCAGGTGTTTTCGAACCTATATCAATCCCTGCCGGAGCATTGAGACGCTTTAATTCAGTGCCAGAGAAACCTTTTTTCATAAGCCTCTCCCTTCTTTTTGTGTTTGTTCTTTTACTNCCCAAGCACGAAATNNAGAACAATGGTAATTTTAATGCAATCTCCAACGCAGCATCATCAATTTTTGGATCGTGAGTTAATGTCACGATAGAATCGTTGACAGACAAATNCTCTTTTTCAAGCACCTCGTCAGGCCACTCAACATGCAAACAGGTATCTGGAAATCTTTTTTGATTGGCAAATTGACTTCTTGGATCAATTACAACTACCTCAAAACCNGATTCCTTAGCCATTGGAACCAAGTGCTGACTTATCTGCACTGCACCAATTATGAAAACTCTAGGCTTCGGAATTAGTGTAATCCTAAAGNTATCCATTATTTCTTTTGTATCATTTAAATCTTCTGAAAGCTGGTTGACTTGGCGAATTAACCCATTTTTAAGATCGCATTCTATGGTTATATTTTCCCCACCATTGNCNGATTCTTTTATCTTCNCAAACAANCCCTTTTGCACAAAATTANTTGGNCAAACGAAAACAGTCATTTTACCACCACAAGATAACCCTGCTTTCCATGCATCTTCGTCTGCTATACCAAAATTCAACACCTGAAATTTTTCAAGGTCCATTACTTCTTTAGCAGAAGTGACCACTTCCCCTTCTACACAACCACCTGAAACTGAACCAACTACATGACCACCCTTCTCTACCAGCATCATGCTTCCTGCTTGACGCGGCGATGAACCCCAGGTTTCCGTTACTACTGCAAGTGCGAAAGAACATTTTCCTTTTTCCAAGTCAAATGCAGCATTTATCACTCTAGCATCTTTTTCAGCTTCCACTAATCTTGACACCACTTTATTATTTAGCAATTTTCAAAGCCTAGAATCTTTTAAAATACATTTTAGTTTTCACTAAGTAATCGGCTTAATGCGTCCAGGCCGTTTTTCTCTTAAATGAAAAATTTTCCCCATATCCACCGCTTCTAATAATATGCTTTCGATTTTTTTGTTCTTCCACCTTGTAAGTCAAACCTAATCCTTCTGCATATTTTATAGCAGATTCTTTCGTCTCAAAATCTATTGAAACAAGCCCTTGAGTGTCCTCTGTACCCACCCAACCCATAGTGGGATCAATGAACTTTTTTAAGCTTTTTTCGTACTCCAGTCGCCATTTCTTTGTCTTTGCCAGACCTGACTGCATTGATGTCTTGGATGGCTTATAGATCTTTACCTGCATTAACTACCTTACCTTTAGATTTGTTGACTGGTTTATTATAGGGTTACCTTTTAAATTGGAAAAGAAAAATTTATATTGTTTATATAATAAATGCACTCTGACTGCACATTATTTAAAGGTCTTACTTCATGAGTATAAAAAATACTTACAAAAAATTGGAAGGTGGAAAAAAATTTACCCTTGATTCCTCTTTTGAACCATCTGGAGATCAGCCAAGGGCAATTAAAGAACTCCTAGAAGGGTTGAAATCCTCGGAAAAAAGCCAGGTGCTACTTGGCGCAACAGGAACGGGAAAAACGTTTACAATGGCTAAGATAATTGAGCATACCCAACGGCCTGCAATCGTTCTTGCGCCAAATAAAACTCTAGCTGCCCAACTTTATGGAGAGTTCAAAGCATTCTTTCCAGAAAATGCTGTCGAATATTTTGTTTCATATTATGACTACTACCAACCTGAGGCCTACGTGCCACGCTCCGACACATATATAGAAAAAGAGGCCCAAATAAATGAACAAATCGACAGAATGAGACATTCAGCGACAAGAGCACTCTTAGAGAGAGATGATGTCCTGATAGTTGCATCTGTATCATGCATTTACGGCATTGGCTCTGTAGAAACATATACAGAAATGACAAGAAACTTTTTTAGAGGCGAGAGCTATATACAAAAAGACATATTACGAGATTTTGTAGCTCTACAATATAACAGAAATGATCACAGTTTTGTTCGAGGTACGTTCAGGGTAAGAGGAGATATTGTTGAAATCTGGCCGGCGCACTTAGAGGATCGAGCCTGGAGAATGTCCTTTTTTGGAGATGAGCTGGAAGAGATTTTCGAAATTGATCCCTTAACAGGGCAAAAAGTTGGGCCACTTGAGCAAGTAAGGATTTATGCCAATTCACATTACGTCACCCCGGGACCTACCTTAAAGCAGGCTATAAAAAGCATTAGATCAGAACTAAAAGAAATAGTTAAGAGGTTTGAAAAAGAAGGAAAATTACTTGAGGCCCAAAGACTAGAGCAAAGAACAAATTTTGATCTTGAAATGCTTGAAGCTACAGGAATTTGTAGTGGTATTGAAAACTACTCACGATATTTAACTGGTCGAAATCCGGGTGAACCACCACCAACATTATTCGAATACATACCAGACAATGCAATTGTATTTGCTGATGAAAGTCATGTCTCCGTCCCTCAACTCGGAGGCATGTACAAAGGCGATTTTAAAAGAAAATCTACATTAGCAGAACATGGCTTTCGCTTGCCATCATGTACAGATAATAGACCATTAAAATTTGAGGAATGGGATATGATGAGGCCACAGTCAATTTTTGTTTCTGCAACACCAGGTAACTGGGAGATGAATGAAGCTGAGGGTATTTTTACAGAGCAAATCATTCGGCCAACAGGTCTAATTGACCCTGAAGTTGAAATTAGGCCAATAAAAACTCAAGTCGATGATCTGTTATATGAAATAAGAAAGGTTTCCAGAAATGGACACAGAACACTTGTTACTGTTCTGACAAAAAGAATGGCAGAAGATTTAACAGAATATTTGCACGAAAACGAAATAAAAGTACGCTATATGCATTCAGACATCGATACTATTGAACGGATTGAAATTCTTAGAGATTTGCGACTAGGTGCTTTTGATGTTTTAGTGGGAATAAACTTATTAAGAGAAGGCCTGGATATTCCTGAATGTGGCCTGGTTGCTATATTAGATGCTGACAAAGAAGGTTTCTTACGTTCTGAAACTTCATTAATACAAACAATAGGAAGAGCGGCTAGAAATATTGAGGGCAGAGTAATTCTTTATGCGGATAAAGAGACCAAAAGTATTAAAAATGCTTTACTTGAAACGGACCGCAGAAGAGAAAAGCAACTAACCCACAATAAAGAAAACAATATAACTCCAGAAACAATAAAAAAGAACGTTAATGATGTATTGGAAGGTGTATTTGGAGCAGATACCGACTTTTCTCGTGTTACAGCGGCTTTAAAGAATGCACCTAAACCTGGTGAAAACCTTGAGAAGCATCTTAAAAATTTAAGAAAGCAAATGTTTGAATTAGCTGAAAACCTAGATTTTGAGGAAGCTGCAAATATTAGAGATGAAATAAAAAGACTTGAAGATGTGGATTTGGAAATTGGAATAAACCCATTCATACGTCAGCATCATTTAGAAAACATCACGGAGCCGAGTAGTTCAAAAAAAGGTCTTTCAAAAATATCCCGCTCAAAAGCTGGCGCAGCTGGAACAAGGGTAGTAAGAGGTAAGGTGGTAAGAAAATAACTTTTATGCTCCAGCGCCACCCGCTTCTACTAGATAAACTCCATGTATGACCCAAGTCTCCTCTGACTTGATCATCAAATAATCAAAAAAGAATAAACTGTCGTCTTCATCTGTAAAAACTACGCGCTGAATTATATTGCTAGCGTGCCCCCGTTGCTCAATAAATTTGAATTCCTGTGGATTCCAGATCATCGGATAGGACCCCTTTACCATAGCCATAAAACGCGAAGGTGAAGGAAATTTGGACTTGATAAAGCTTGATGCAAAAGCGTATGCCTCTTCAGCATTATTCTGCCGAAAAGCTAAAATCTGTTCAGATATAATTTCCTGAATTTCCTCTAATGGAGGGTCCAATGTTTTGATAAACTCGCTACTGTCTTCTGCAAAAACGTTAGTAAAACTTACTATAAAAATAGAAGATATCAAAGCTACCAACCATCTGAACATTTAGGTCTCTCCTTTATAAAGCTTCAGCCCATATACAAGGGTTACATAACCAGAGCTGCTTTTCAATTAATTTCCTTTTTTAAGAGATCTCCAGCCAAGCACGAATTGATTAGATTTATTGTTTTGTCTATTCCGTATAGAGCTGTAAAACCTCCGAAACGCGGGCCCTCTGAAGAGCCCAAAAGAGTTTCATAAAGTGCCGTAAACCAATCTCTTAGTGGTTCGAACTCGTGATCCCTTCCAACTGCAAATATTATCTTTTGAAGTTCTGAAGGATCGGGGTCACCGCTAAATAGACCTAGCCTACTTGCAAGATCTGCCAAAGCCTTCTTCTCTTTATCATCAGGCTCTCGAAACTTTTTCTTCGGTTCCACAAAATCCTTAAAATATTTTACAGCAAATTTAACAGCTAGAGATAGGCTCGGGTTTTCATTGCTACTAAGTTTAGGATTGTATTTTTGTATAAAGCTCCACAGTTGATCCTCCGAAGATGAATTAGAAGCTGACACCAAGTTCAAAAGCATTGTAAAAGAAAAAGGCATTCCGTCGTTAGGCGGGTTCTGTCCATGAATGTGCCATATCGGATTTGAGAACTGGTCTAAATTAGTTTGTGAGGAAAATGTTTTTAGGTGTTGAAAATATTCGTCTACAGCTCTTGGAATAACATCAAAATGCAACCTCTTTGCCGTCTTAGGTTTCTGGTACATAAAAAAACTTAGTGATTCCGGTCCAGCATATTTTAACCAATCTTCAATAGCCAACCCATTACCTTTTGATTTCGAAATTTTCTGCCCTTCCTCATCAAGAAAAAGTTCATAATGAAATAAAGAAGGTCCATTTGAGCCAATGACTTTGCAAACTTTCTGTGCCAAATCAGCCGAAGGAATTAGGTCTTTTCCATGCATTTCATAATCTACACCCAAGGCCCACCATCTCATCGCCCAATCAGGCTTCCATTGGAGCTTTACGTTACCTCCAGTAACAGGAATTTCTATTTTTTCACCATCAGGCTCCACGTAAATTATAGAGCCTTTTTTGGTGTTTAGTTCGATTATTTCTGTTTGCAAAACTTGACCAGTTTTTGGGCTGATTGGCAAAAAAGGAGAGTATGTCTTTTTCCGCTCATCACCCAAAGAAGGCAACATAATGTCCATTATCTTATCATATCTATCCAGAATTATAAGGAGTGCTTCATCAAATTTTCCTGATTTATAACATTCTGTTGAGGACAAAAATTGATAGGTAAAGTTAAAACTATCCAGGAACTCACATAACTTCGAATTATTATATTCAGCGAAGCTGCTTGCTACTCCAAATGGATCACGCACTTTAGATAGTGGCAGGTCTAGATCCTGGTAAAGCATTTCGGCGTTTGGAACATTCGTAGGTACCTTTCTTAAGCCATCTAAATCATCTGAAAAACAAATTAATTTTGTTGGAATATCAGATATTAACTCAAATGCTCTTTGCACCATGACAGTTCGCGCAACTTCGCCAAATGTCCCGATATGTGGCAAGCCCGATGGCCCATAGCCTGTTTCAAACACAACATAATCCTTGCTAAAATTTACCTTTTGAAGCCTTTTAAGTAAATTTTGTGCCTCAATGAAAGGCCATGCCTTACTATCCATTCCTAAATCAGTAAGCGCTTTTCCATGATTAGATGTTGACTGTTCCATCTTTTTTTATCCTTGATGTACTTTTTAACGTGTCATAGATAATAAACTTAGTTAGTATTGATAGTTGGTCAAACCGTCAATATGTTAGAGCAAAACTTTTGGAGAATTTATGGTTAATAAAATTAAAGATTTATCAATTATGAGTTCTCAAGATGCCTTGGTTTCTATAATGGTTGCAGTAAGTGCATCGGATGACAAGGTGTCAAAGCGTGAATTACTATCAATTATTCGCATTGTAGAACATCTTCCGATTTTTTCTGGATACGATAAGAGTAGAATAAAAATAATAGCTCAGACAGTTTTTGATATCTTTGAGGAAGAAGACGGTTTAGAAGCTCTTTTTGGATTAATAGAACAATCATTACCTCAAAGACTTTTTGAAACAGCTTATGCATTAGCATGTGATGTAGCAGCAGCTGATGGAATGCTTGAAGAGATTGAGATAAGATTCTTACAAGAGATACGTTATGAGTTAAATATTGATCGCCTCCATGGAGCTGCTATTGAAAGAGGCGCAAGAGCCAGGCACTTGCTGGATACCTAATTATCAGCCCTTAACTGCGTTGAAGACATATTAACCTGAGGGCCAATTTGCATTGACCACCTTGGATTAACACCATTTAACAAATTCCTGGGATGGACTCTTTTGTTAAAGTATTTTTGTGCTGCTAATGACAACCCTGCCTTCAGTTGGTTATTAGGTCTAGCAAAAATAGCTATCGGAAGCTCTATAAAAATATCATCCCATTTCTCCCACTTATGAAAAGAATGCATATTGTCTGCCCCTATTAACCAAACAAATTGTACTCTTGGGTACTTCTTCTTTAATATTTTAATCGTATCACTTGAGTAATAACTTCCTGTTATTTTTTCTACCTCGGAAAGTTTTATGTTCGACTTATTTAAAAGCTTCCTGCAAGCCTCTAACCTTTTAGCATAATTAAAACTATAATCGGCCTTCAAAGGGTTTTTAGGAGAAATAATCCACCAAACTTCGTTCAAACCAATAATCTTTATAGCCTGGTTAGAGATATGAAGATGCCCTAAATGTGGTGGGTTAAATGATCCTCCTAGAAGCCCAATTCTCCTCTTTTGTATTTTTTTCTTTATTTGAAGTCTCCCATAAAATTTCCAGCCCAATAGATGGAACCAAACTTTCTTGGCAAAATTATTTTGTTGATGATAATACTTAATATCGATATGAATTTCAAAATTATTTCTATAAGGGTAACTCATGAGCAGTAATAAATTTGTTTTTCATATGGATGGTGTTTCGAAAACTTTTCCTGGCGGTAAGAAACTTTTCGAAAATATAAGACTTTCATTTTTACCTGGAGTAAAAATTGGCGTGGTCGGTGTAAACGGAACCGGAAAATCAACTTTAATGAAAATAATGGCTGGCCTTGATAAAGAGTTTATAGGAGAAGCATGGGCAGCAAAGGACATGAAAGTTGGATATTTACCACAGGAACCAGAGTTAGATCCAAATTTAAATGTTAGAGACAATATTAACCAGGCTATAAAAGAAAAAAAAGATTTGCTGGAAAAATTCAATGAAGTGGCAGTTCAAGTAGGCGAAAATTACACAGATGAATTAATGCAACTCATGACTGAGCTACAAGACAAAATAGACGCTGACGATCTGTGGGAAATTGATAGTAAAGTTGATATAGCTATGGAAGCATTAAGATGCCCACCTTCAGATGCAAAAATTGATACCCTATCTGGTGGTGAAAAAAGAAGGGTGGCTTTATGCAAATTATTACTAGAAGATCCAGAACTTCTACTTTTGGACGAACCTACGAACCATTTGGATGCCGAAACTGTAGCGTGGCTTCAAAATCACCTAATCAATTACAAAGGTACAATATTGATTGTTACTCATGACCGTTATTTTCTTGATAAAATAACAAGCTGGATTCTTGAGTTAGACAGAGGTAACGGAATACCATACGAAGGCAATTATTCCAGTTGGTTGGAGCAAAAAGCAAAGAGAATTGAGCAAGAAGATCGAGAGGAGAAAAACAGAAGTGGTACCTTGAATCGGGAACTTGAATGGATGCGTCAATCGGCAAAAGCTAGGCAGGTTAAGCAAAAAGCTAGAATTAGTGCATACCATGAAATGGCATCCAAATCGGAAAAAGAAAAAGTTGGAACGGCTCAAATAGTAATACCAAACGGCCCAAGGTTGGGTCAAAAAGTAATTAATCTAGAAAAAATTTCAAAAAGCTACGGTGACAAAATTCTTTTGAATGAATTATCATTTTCTCTTCCCCCGGGAGGCATAATAGGTGTAATCGGGGCAAATGGTGCTGGAAAATCTACTCTTTTTCGAATGATTACGGGAATGGAAAAACCAGACATGGGATCTATTGATATTGGTGAAACTGTTAAGCTTTCTTATGTTGACCAATCTAGAGATTCCCTTGACGGCAACAATTCAGTTTGGGAAGAAATATCTAGTGGCAACGATATAATTAAATTAGGCGATGCAGAAGTTAATTCTCGAGGTTATTGCAGTTCATTCAATTTCAAGGGNGGNGATCANCAGAAAAAAATCCATTCCTTATCTGGAGGAGAGCGAAATCGGGTTCATCTGGCGAAGTTACTTAAGGATGGGGGNAACGTCCTCCTTCTGGATGAACCTACCAATGACTTAGATGTAGAGACATTGAGGGCNCTAGAAGACTCCTTAATTAATTTTTCTGGATGCGCAATGGTGATTAGCCATGACAGATTTTTTCTAGATAGAATTTGCACACATATTTTATCCTTTGAAGGAGAAGGAACCATAGATTGGTTTGAGGGGAATTTTGAATTATATGAAGAAGACAAGATAAAACGCTTGGGTGAAAATTATCTAAATAATAACGCCAAATATAAGAANTTTACTCGATAATTTGCAAATTATTTAAAAGCATTATAGGCAAGAGCTTATTCATGTCTGGACCAGAAGTACTCCCAGTCAGAGCGTACCTTAATGGTAAATATAAATCTTTTCCCTTTCTTTGAGAAANTTTTTTGACCTTTTCGGTCCATAATTTCCAAGGTTCAGGTTCTTTATTAAANTCTTTCAATAACGAAAATGCTTTNTGNANNAATTCATAATCTGNATCTGCTTTATCTAACTCCACATCTCTTTTACAAATCTTCCAAAGTTCTTCCATATCGTTCTTTGTTGAAATATTNTCCTTGGCCATATCCCAGAANTTTCTAGATAAATCTTTTGGGACTCCTATNGAAGAAATATAATCTTCTACTTCGTTAATAGAAAGTTCCTGNACAGCTTTCTGTGAAAGTGCATTAAGAGAAGATATATTAAGTTTGGCAGGGGCTTTNCTGAGAGAAGACAAATCAAATGTATCAAAAATATCTTNAAANTTCTTATAAAGTTCAATANCATNTGCTGAACCTAAAGAAACTAATAAGGATACNATAGCCATAGGNTCTATCCCGCTNTTNTTNAAAGTTTTCAAATTTAAAGATCCATCTCTCTTAGATAGCGCTTTACCATCAAGATCAATAAGCAATGAATGGTGNCCAAANTTTGGGACTGNCTTAGNTAATGCTTNAAAAATTTGTATTTGAACTGCAGTATTAGTTACATGATCAGAACCNCTTATGATATCTGTAACACCATAATCAATATCATCTACAACAGAAGCTAGAGTATAGAGATATTGTCNATCTGCTTTAACTATAACTGGATCAGAAACTGACGAAGGATTTATAGACTGATTACCCAGAATTGAATCCCTCCACTCTACAACTTCNTTATTCAATTTAAACCTCCAATAACNAGGCTTTTCGGATCTTAATTTTTCTTTCTCCTTTTCAGAAAGCTGCAATGACGCCCTGTCATAAACTGGAGGCTTNCCCATGCTTAAAAGCTTCTTTCTTTTCAAATCTAATTCAGCTGGCGTCTCAAAACACTCATAAACTCTCCCCATTTCCACGAGTTCTTTCTTTATAGAATCATAACGTTTTATATGGTCAGATTGAGAAAATTCCTGGTCCCAACAAATTCCCAACCAATTGAGATCTTCTTTTACCTGGTCAACAAATTCCTTTTTTGATCTACTTGAGTCTGTATCATCTAATCGTAAGATAAATTTTCCGCCTTCTTTTCTTGTCGCCAAAAAATTAAAAATAGCCGTTCTTAAATTTCCTATATGCAAAAACCCAGTTGGAGATGGGGCAAATCTAGTAATAATCATGACTTATCTCTCCATTTTTGTATTATGGGATATCTTCGGCCCAGCCAAAATGATTTGTCAGTCAAGTGTACACCAGGAGCAGCTTGATATCTCTTGTGCTCGGAACCATAAATTAATGATTCTATGGCCTTAACTGTCTCTTTATCAAATCCCCTATTCACCAAATCTCCAACTGATAAATCTTCTTCAATAAGTCCCTCTAAAATGGCGTCCAAAAGACTATATGGAGGCAGACTATCTTGATCTTTCTGATCAGGTCGCAGTTCGGCTGACGGGGCTTTGTTTATTATCGTATTTGGGATAACAATTCCCTTAGGCCCTTGCATCCAACTCAGATGATTTTTATTTCTCCATTTTGAGATATTATATACTCTGGTTTTATATAAATCTTTTATTGGATTATAGCCTCCTGCCATATCTCCATATATAGTGGAATACCCAACCGCAACTTCAGATTTATTTCCCGTAGTTAAAAGCATACAATTAAACTTATTGGACATTGCCATTAGTAATAAGCCACGAATTCGGGCCTGAATATTTTCCTCTGCAAGTCCGTTTTTTGTGCCTTCAAAAAGCGGATTAAGTGCCCTTAAAATTTCCTCATTTATATCACCTATTGCAACAGTATCTAATCTGCAACCTAAGATCTCAGTCATAGCCTCAGCATCTATTAAAGATCCTTCTGATGAATAAATAGAAGGCAGCCTTACACATAATACATTTTCCGCACCCAAAGCATCTACCGCAATGGCAGTAACCAGAGCCGAATCTATACCGCCAGAAAGTCCAATAAGGACTTTGGAGAACCCTGATTTTTTTACATAATCCTCCAATGCTAGGCACATTGCTCTATAGTCTTGAGAATTTTCATTCTGAATTATATTTGAAGTAACTTCTCCATCCAAATTATGAATTATACCGTTATTGAACTCAACGATAGAAGTCGCTTCCTCGAATTGGGGCATGGCGTATAAAATTTTCCCATTTTTGTCCACCACGAAGCTTCCCCCATCAAAAACTTGATCATCTTGTCCTCCAACAAGGTTTAAATATATAAGTGGGATTTTATTTTCTTTTGCTCTTAAAGTTGCGAGCTTATGCCTAAGTTGAACTTTTCCCCTACTGTATGGCGACCCATTGGGAGATATTATTATTCTGGCACCTTCTTTGACCATATATTCGATAACATCAGGGTACCAAATATCTTCACATATTGGCGTGCCGACATTAATGCCCAACACCTTAATTGGTTTGGCTAAAGNGNCTTTATTNAAATAACGNCGCTCATCAAAAATATCTGTGTTCGGAAGGTGATATTTGCGGGCNGCTANAGAGATTGNCCCATGATCCATACAAAAGTAACTGTTATATATTTTACCANTTTCAATCTCAGGCGCTCCTATTAGAACAGTAGGACCTTCTGAGACTTTATCACACATTTCTTTTAAGCAAAGTTTCACATCGCTAAGAAATTGCTCTTTTAGTACCAAGTCTTGCAACTGATAGCCCGAAATAAACATTTCTGGGAAAACAACTAAATCGACATTTCTTTTTTTGGCCTTAAAAACTACCGCTAATGCCTTTTCAGTATTATACTCCAGATCACCAAGGGTCGGATTTAACTGGGCCAAGCATATTTTCAAGTTCATCACCTTATTCTAGATTGATATAGCTTTGAATCTAAAGCCAACNAANAAAAAGANCCCAATCAACTAATGTTACTATACTATATTATACTCATTTAAGTTTCAAATAACCTATTCCAAATTTCAAGGTCAAATCTTTATTAAATTTTTTTCTTACCCTATTTAAAAAGATTGTGTCCTTTCTCTAATTGCATTATTAAGCCAAACAATGCTATAAAATGTGACAGCAAATTCAATGAGCTTTAAACCATAAAATGTATAAAATATTAATAACAGCTATAGGGCTAATTATTTGGACTTCTGAGGCCACCATAGCCTTTGGTGAAGTGATAGTAAAACAGTATGAAACTGGAGGCATATATGAAGGGGAGTTTCTAAATGGCAAACAGCATGGACAAGGAAAGTACAGACTGCCTAATGGATATACATATGAAGGCTCCTGGATAGATGGAAGAATTGAAGGTGAAGGAAAAGCNGAATACCCAGACGGAGCTATATATGAAGGTGAATTCAAGAGCGGTCAGCCTTCTGGTTCAGGTTCAATAGTTTTCCCAGATGGCTCAACTTATGCAGGGGAGTGGCTTAACGGCAATTTCGAGGGCAAGGGCCTAATTATATATACAAATGGAATTAGTTTCGAGGGATATTTTAAAGCCGGGCTCCAGCATGGATTTGGGAAAATGATTAGCCCTAACGGCTATTCATATGAAGGTAATTGGGAAAATGGAGAAAAAGAAGGCTTTGGAAAAATAGTCTACACCGATAACGCTGTATATGAAGGAAATGTAAAGAAAGGAATAAGNTCTGGATCTGGAACCCTCACAATGGCCAATGGTATTATATTTAAAGGCGATTGGAAAGGCGGCAATATCAATGGGAAAGGGAATATTATTCAACCAAATGGCGACAGCTATGAAGGTGAGCTCGTTGAAGGTAGGAGAAATGGGAAAGGAACCACACTATACGCTAACGGCGATAGTTACTCTGGATACTTTGAAGATGATAAAAGATCAGGTCAAGGTACTTTTCTCACAGAAAATGGCTATTCCTACACAGGGAATTGGAGCGAAGGCAAGATGGAGGGTAAAGGAAAAATTGTTTACCCAGACGGTTCGATTTATGAGGGAAGCCTAAAGGATGACCTGCAAGACGGTACTGGAAAAATTACTTATCCAAATGGGAGTGCCTATGAAGGCCAATGGGTTAATGGNATCATAGAGGGCAAAGGAATAGCAAAATATTCTAATGGCCTAATTTATGAAGGTGAATTTAAAGATGCCAAAAATCATGGTTTTGGAGTTATGAAATATGAAGATGGCTATACCTACTCAGGAGAATGGGCCAACGGAGTAAGAGAAGGTTATGGGAAAGCTAACTATTCAGACGGAACCATNTATGAAGGAGAATTTTTGGCTGGCAGACGATCAGGACAAGGTAGATTTGTAACTGAAGATGGCTTTATTTATGAAGGTGAGTGGTTTGAAGGGGAAATCGAAGGTCTTGGAAAAGCTACATACCCCAATGGAAATATTTACGAAGGATATTTCAAAAAAGGTAAACGCCAAGGAACAGGTGTAATGACATATTCAACGGGAGAGAAGTACGAAGGCTATTGGGCTAATGGGAAGAAAGCAACGGAAGAAGAATTAAAAGCAGCTGANGAAGCAAAGGGAGCTCTAGGTGAAGGTGATTAGGATTCATCTATTAGCCTTAGAAGACTTAAAAGGGGTGAAATAAATGTTTGGAAAACTTGCAGGCGTAATATCGGCAGATATGGCAATAGATNTNGGAACGGCCAATACCTTAGTTTACGTTAAAGGTCGTGGGGTTATTCTCAATGAGCCTTCTGTTGTAGCATACCATACACGAGATGGGAAAAAGCAAGTTTTGGCAGTAGGCGAGGACGCAAAATTAATGCTAGGCAGAACCCCTGGGTCTATTGAAGCAATTAGACCGATGCGAGACGGTGTGATTGCTGATTTTGATGTTGCTGAAGAAATGATTAAATATTTTATCCGAAAAGTTCACCGTCGTGGTGGATTTGCGAAACCGAAGATCATTGTTTGCGTACCCCATGGTGCCACTCCGGTTGAGAAAAGAGCTATAAGAGAATCCGTACTTTCAGCAGGAGCAAGAAAAGCAGGTCTAATTGCTGAGCCTATTGCGGCAGCAATTGGTGCAGGTATGCCCATAACAGATCCAACTGGCTCTATGGTAGTAGATATTGGGGGAGGAACTACAGAAGTAGCTGTATTAAGCCTTGGTGACATAGTTTATGCTCGGTCCGTTAGAGTAGGGGGAGATAGAATGGACGAAGCAATTATTTCATATTTGAGACGGCAGCATAATTTGTTAGTAGGCGAGTCAACGGCGGAACGCATAAAAACACAAATTGGAACAGCAAGGATGCCTGAAGATGGCAGAGGTGCTTCTTTAGACATTAGAGGTAGAGATTTATTAAATGGAGTGCCAAAAGAAACTGAAGTTACCCAAGCGCAAGTTGCTGAGGCACTTTCTGAACCTGTTCAACAGATTTGTGAAGCTGTAATGACTGCTTTGGAAAGTACACCTCCTGATCTCGCAGCAGATATCGTTGATCGAGGAGTAATGTTAACTGGTGGCGGTGCTCTTCTTGGAGACTTAGACCTTGCCCTAAGAGAGCAAACTGGTTTGGCTATTTCTGTTGCAGAGGAATCATTAAATTGTGTTGCATTAGGGACCGGAAAATCACTTGAATACGAAAAACAACTCGCACATGTGATTGACTACGGAAGTTAATTCTTTAATAAAATTGTGGTAGGGTAATTTGGCACCTAAAACTAATTCTCTCGGATGGGCCACAGTCAAATTCGTCTTGTTAGTTCTGGCAAGCATTATAATGATAATTTGTGTTGTTCTTTGGCGAGTGGACAACCAAAGGATTGAACGTCTCAGAATGGATATTATAGACTCAACAGTACCGAATTTCAGTTTTTTACTGAAGCCAATAAGCAACCTTGGAAAGGTTATTACTGATTTTAAAGCCTACAATCGTGTATATAAACAAAANCAAGAGTTAAAAAGTGAATTACAGAAAATGGAGGGNTGGCGAGAAGTAGCACTTCAATTGGACCAGGATAACGCAAAATTGAGAGCTCTAAGCAACTTAAAACTAAACCCAAATTTGGTTTTCTTGACAGGAGAAGTTTTAGCAGACGTAGGGGGACCCTTTAGCCAATCCGCCCTTATTAACGTTGGATTGTTAGATGGNATAAAGGAAGGTGCGGCAGTTCTAGACGGTCTCGGTTTGGTTGGAAGAATAGCAACCATAGGAAAAGATACTTCAAGGATAATATATGTTACAGATTCGAACTTTAGTATTCCCGTAACAATTTTGCCTATTAGAGCAAAAGCCATAATGAAAGGAAATAATTCTCTTTACCCTGAGTTGACATTTTTTGACTCTGAGGAAGATATTCAGCCGGGTTACCGAATTGTTACGAGCGGAACTGATGGGATTTTTGTACCTGACTTACTAGTTGGTAGCGTAATAAAAAGCAAAAATGGATTCTTAATTAAATTAGCAGCCGATTTTGCAAATATAGAATTTTTGAGAGTTTTACGGCCTCCAAAAAGTAAAAATTTAAGAAAAGATGTTGATCTGCTTAAGAAAGAATAACAAATATGATTGGGAGCATATAATTGAATTCACTGTCTTTTTTCAGATTAACTCAGTTTTTTCTTATAGGCTTAACTTTGGCCGTACTACCACTTGCACCTGTTAATTTCATACCAAGAACTTTCCCCAGCCCCGATTTTCTGTTTTGTTTTATAGTTGCTTGGCACTTAAGGGATCCACAGAGCTCACCCCTCCCTCTTATCTTATTTTTGACTCTTTTAGTTGATATAGTTCAATTTAGGCCAATTGGTCTTTGGCCTATATTTATGATTTTATTGAGTAATTTAATCACTATTAATAGGAGATTATTTTTTAACGGACAATTTCTGAAGGAGCTATTATTTTTTTCCACTATTTTTTTCTGTGGTTTAATGTTTGAGTTATTCTTCCTTACCATTACTTTTTCACCCAATAACGGCTTTGGGGTCGCAGCCCAACAAGTAATAATAACTTCCTTTGCATATCCGGTAGTAGTATTAATATTATATTTTTTATTGCGACTAAGATATAAGACTAGTCGCTTCTTTTTTTCTGAAAGCCTATGAGAAAATTATTTAGCGAACAAAACGTTGAAAAAGTCAGAAAATCTGTTTCCAGAAGAATCATCTTGTTGGGACTTGGAAAAATGACTCTAATAGGCATCCTTGCTTGGAGGATGCGTAAATTACAAATTGAGGATAGTGAAAAATACAGACTTCAAGCAGAAGAAAATAGAATAAATATGCGCTTGATACCGCCTGAAAGAGGTTTAATTCTAGATACACGCGGAAAAGAATTGGCAGTTAATATTGGGAATTATAAACTAGTTATCACTAGGGAGGAGACTTCAAACCCTAAGGAAACACTAGTTAAATTATCAAAATTAATAGATTTGGATGATAAGGAAATAGAAAAAATCTTATCCAATATTAGCAAGATAAGTCCTTTTGTTCCCATAACAATCGCCGAGCATCTATCATGGGAAAGTTTCTCCAAAGTTGTACTTAACTTACCAGCACTGCCAGGAATTTCACCAGAAATGGGACTAACAAGATATTATAAAAAACCTACAAGTATAGCCCATGTAGTTGGCTATGTGGGTCCCGTATCAAAAAAAGATTTAGAGAAATTTGATAACCCAGATCCAGTACTTCAAATACCAAAATTTCAGATAGGAAAAACAGGTGTAGAGAGAGAACTAGAGGAAACCTTAAGAGGAAAGGCCTCCTTGAGTAAGGTAGAAGTTAATGCAACTGGCCGTATAATAAGAGAGACGGAACGCATATCTGGATTCTCTGGAGCCACACTGCAGCTTACTTTGGATAATGAATTGCAGGAATACGCTTATCAGAGACTATCGGGACTTTGCGCCTCTTCAGTATTAATGGAAGTGAATTCTGGAAAAATAATGTCATTATCATCAGTGCCAACATTTGATCCGAATCAGTTTGTACTAGGTATTTCACAAAAATATTGGGATAGCTTACTAAACAACAAATTGAGACCCTTATCCAACAAAGCGATTTCTGGAGCATACCCTCCAGCTTCTACCCTAAAAATGGCTGTTGCTCTTTCTGCCCTTGAAACTGGAATCTTGTCCAAAAATGACACCTTTGAATGCCCGGGGCATTTTGATTTGGGAGATCAAAGATTTCATTGCTGGAAAAAGAAAGGCGGTCATGGAAAAATGGACCTCAAGCAGGCAATTGCTCAATCTTGCGACGTGTATTTTTGGGAGGTTGCTCGAAAAGTGGGTATAGAAAGAATTGGTAATACTGCGAAAAACCTTGGACTGGGAACCAAGTTTGACCTTCCACTTTCATCTATAACACAAGGGTTAATGCCAACCAAATCGTGGAAAAAGAAAAAATTTGACCAGCCCTGGAGAGTTGGAGACACTCTCAATGCTGCTGTTGGGCAAGGATTTACCTTAGCAAGTCCTTTACAATTAGCAGTAATGGCATCCAGAATAGCATCTGGAAAAGCAATTGAGCCTCAACTGATCAAATCAATAGACGGCATAAATAAAATACAAAAGGAATTCGCTGATTTAAATTATAATAAATCCTCTCTAGAAATTATTAGAAAAGGAATGTTTTCATCTGTGAATAATGCTAAGGGAACAGCTTATAAATCTAGGATCATGGACGAAGAAACCACTATGGCTGGGAAAACTGGAACCTCACAAGTAAGAAGAATATCAATGATAGAAAGGGAAACGGGTGTTATAAAGAATGAAGACCTACCTTGGGAAAAAAGAGATCACGCTATATTTGTTGCCTACGCACCATTTAAGAATCCTAAGTACGCAGTTTCTATAATTATCGAGCATGGGGGAAGTGGAGCACAAGCTGCAGCTCCAATTGGACGGGACATTTTGCTAAACGCTTTTTACTACAATAGAAAATCAATCTCCTAAAAAAGAACAATTTATAAAATTGAAATAATGAACAATGTTTATATTTAAAAATGCTAACGAAGGTAATATAAGCTTCATAAGAAAGTTGCTATTCTTTCATTGGCCTTTGGCTATTTTAATTCTAGCTACTGGGGCTTTTGGCATCCTAATGTTATACTCTGTTGCAGGTGGAAGCATGTTACCTTGGGCAGAACCTCAACTTATAAGGTTTATCGTAGGCTTCGGTGCCATGATAATTATTGGCTTTATACACATAGATTTTTGGCGCTCCCTAACGATTCCTGCTTATATTGGATCGATACTACTATTAATAGCTGTAATGTTTTATGGAGAAGGAGCTGGTGCGCAACGCTGGATCGACCTTAAAGTAATTCGACTTCAACCTTCAGAAATTATGAAAGTTACCTTGATTATGGCTTTAGCCCTATATTATTCTTTAATCCCTATTAGCCGAAAATCCAGTCCATTATGGTTAATTCCTCCTTTAGCATTAATATTTCTACCAACTTTCTTAGTATTTTCTCAGCCAGACCTTGGAACAAGTCTCCTTATATTGATTTCTGGATTTGCTGTTATGTTTTTAGCAGGAGTAAATATTTGGTATTTTATTGTTGGTGCCTTTGCTGGGGCGGGATTAGTTTCAGCGGTATTTCTTAGCAGAAATACTAGTTGGCAATTCTTGACTGACTATCAAATGGGTAGAATAGATGTCTATCTAAACCCCTCCCTAGATCCTTTAGGTGCTGGTTACCATATTACTCAATCAAAAATTGCGTTAGGTTCAGGAGGTCTGTCTGGAAGAGGTTTTATGCAGGGAACTCAAAGTCAGTTAGACTTTTTACCTGAAAAACATACGGATTTCATTTTTACCACCTTAGCAGAAGAGTTTGGTTACTTTGGAAGTCTTGGACTTTTAATTATCTACGCCCTAATGGTAATTTTCTGTCTTTTGTCGGCAGCAAAAAATCAATACAAGTTCGGAGCACTTTTAACATCTGGACTAGCAGTGATGTTTTTTTTATATTTTTTCATCAATATGGCTATGGTGATGGGGCTTGCGCCAGTTGTGGGAGTTCCATTGCCTTTAATATCCTGGGGAGGATCAGCTATGCTTGTACTACTTGGAGCATTTGGGTTAATTCAAAGCGCTCACGTCCACCAGCCAAAAGGTTAAATAAG
>PBQX02000055.1:0-51752 GCA_002725175.2 Paracoccaceae bacterium | reverse complement strand
CCAAAGCCTTGCGTCATTTCAGCCATATACATCTTTTCGTTTATCGAACCAAAAACAACCAGCGGCCTAGTGTCCGATAATAGTTTCCTAACTTCGTCATTATCTGTTTTCTTTCCTGCAGAGCGCGATACGGCAAATGCGCAAGGTAAACCCAAATCTTCCTCCAAAAAATTTCTTATTCCCCTTGTGTAAGTTTCGTTTGCTACAATTGCAAAGCTAGATGTAGCAAAAAAATCCTGAGTCACTGATCGCCAAAGATCCCAAACTGGCTTTATAGTTGAGTGCTTCTCCTGTTCTATGAAAGGCTCAGGATCGACATCAAGCAGTTCCCCGAGTTTTCTTAGAAACTTTGTTGTGGATTCGATTCCTATAGGTGCTTGAACGTATGGCTTATTGAGCATCTCAGCTAAATTACGCCCAAACTCACGATACATAACAATATTAGCATCAGCATTTACCAGTTTATGCATATCTCCAATATGAGCACCTAAAGGCATAACCATATTCACATCAACCCCAATACCTGCAATCAGTCTTCTAATTTCTGCCAAATCTGAAGGCATATTAAAGGAACCATACATTGGCCCTAAAATATTAACTCTAGGCTTAGCTCCTTCTTCTCTCTTAGCTTCCTTGGGCATACGCCCCTTTGTCATACCAAAATTTGAAAACATCCATGACATCGCCCTATCTCCAGACTGCCATTGATCTTCATCAATAGTTCTAGGAAGAAATCTTTGTATGTTTGTACCTTGTGGCGTTACGCCACCACCTATCATTTCGGCTATAGATCCAGTAACAAC
The DNA here is from genome assembly GCA_002725175.2 of Paracoccaceae bacterium. Lineage (GTDB taxonomy): Bacteria > Pseudomonadota > Alphaproteobacteria > Rhodobacterales > Rhodobacteraceae > CACKLF01. Next base: position 50,949 of record PBQX02000055.1, on the reverse strand, counting down.
AACTGCTGGCAATGCTGGATCCAAGGTGTTCCAGGCTCTTTTCATAGCACCTTCGGTACCCTCTCTTCCTAGCTCTTCTTCGCCGAGCCCAGTGACAACGATAGGCAACTCATGAGGAGGCAAAGCATCCGTATAATGAAGCACTGACGTCACGGGAAGGTTTTCACAGCCTACAGGACCATCAATAACAACTTGGAGCCCCTTCATTGCACAAAAGGCATATACAGCCCCCCAGTATCCACCGGCTCTATCATGATCTTGAATTAACACTATATCATCTCTGCTGCCTTTGCAGCTTTCTTACGTTTCTCAATCTTCTTTAAATTATGAGCCCTAAAGGTAGGATGAATATTTGGACTTTTCTCCCAAATGCCGCTGGTATCTTCTTTTCCTACTCCCTCAAAAAAACTAACCATAGATTTCATTCTTTTCTTATTAGAGATAGCTGCATTAACTACAGTCGCCAAACTTCCGGCACCTGCAATACCCATAAGCGGTCTAGCAGAAATTAAATTGGTAAAGTATAATGAAGGAAATCCAAGTTCTTTTGCTTTCTGGACTACAGGAGTTGTTCCTATAGCCAAATCAGGTTTAAAATATTCAACTGCCGCGCAATCATCTTCTAAGCTCGCTCTGAACTTCACTTTTATTCCCTTGCTTTCTAGCCAAATTCTATCTGGATCAGACCATTTTGTTTTTTGACAAGCCGTCCCAACGTATTCTACCTTGGCTCCACTCTCTATTAAAAGCCTTGCGACCAAAAGTTCTGAACCCTCATACCCGGAAATCGTGATACGGCCCTTGATTTTACTTTTCTTTAAAGCTTCCTTAATTGATGGTATAAATTGGTTTTTTGCCTTACCAACAATGTCTGGCTTTATATTAAAACATTCACCAACAGAAGATAGCCATTCGCTAGTTCCATCTACACCTACAGGGGCAGATCCGAATACTTCCCTGCCCGCAGCCTGAAATTCTCTTACAGCTGAAGTGTAAAATGGATGTATTGCTGCAACAGCGCCACAATCTAAAGCCGCATAAAGTTCTCTCCACTCTCTGCAGGGAACTACCGGACCNACTGCCAACCCAAGTGGTGCCAAAAGNGNNCCTATTCCTACAGGATCAGCAGGAAACATTTCTCCTANNAGNGTTACTGTGGGTCTNTCTGATTTTCCGGAATCAGGAGCAGCNACTGGNCCATTCTCTATCTCAGTTCTNGCGTATTGTAAAATCGCCCCCGATAACACATCCTTAGCCTCAGCATGNGTAGGGACNCCAAAGCCAGGAACATCAATTCCGATTATCCGTACACCATTAATTTCATTCGGGAGCAACCGCAAAGGAACGCCAGAAGCCGTTGGCACACACAAGTTTGTAACAACAATAGCGTCATAACTGGAAGGATCTGCCATTTTATAAACCGAATCTCTGATATCCTCATATAACTTTCCTGTGACCAAGGTTTCAGAACTAAAGGGAACATATCCGACAGATCTTCTCGCACCATAGAAATGAGAAACAAAAGTTAAGCCGTATACACAACATGCCGAGCCGGACAAAATTGTTCCAACACGNCGCATCCGCAACCCAACCCTAAGTGAACCAAAAGCTGGACACATACTCTGCGGCTTATCATGTGGCCCCAAAGGATAATCTTTTTTATATTGCTCTAATAACTCGGATTTTCCTGCTGATTTTGCAGCTTCCTTTAGTTTCTCAGACCCAGCATGGCATCCATCTTTCTCGCTCTCGAGATCCGACATTTTTACCCCCCCAAATTATCCTTAACTTGAATTTATAAATCCAAAAATCATCATGAAGTAAGTCCCATACTTTCGGCCTCTTTCCATATTTCCTTAAACGCCTTCTTAGACTTACCTCTATGCTTTATTTTTTGTGCTGATTCTAAATTATCTAACTTACCGTCACCTTCAACTACGATGAGTCCCACCATTCCGTTTGTACCGTGAGGNGTGCANACATATCCATAAAAACCAGGCACATCAAATTTGATAGTGATATCTTTATTTATTTTTCCCTTCCAAGGCTCAGCCCCATCTGGAATCATTTTCTTAATTGAAGCACTATTATGACCTTTGTCTACAGATTCAAATGTCACACTATCTCCAGCATTAACTTGNAANAGATTAGGGTAATAAACCATTTTCTTCTTTTTATCTTCTGGATGCTTATTTANCATTTGAACCACATGATCAACTGCAGCTGCAAATACAATTTTTGGNAGCATCGGAAGNGCCGAAATTACGCCGATACCCTTTACAAAAGTTCGTCTACTAAAAATTTCCTTCATAATTAATATCCTTCTTTATTTTCTCTTTCCCGCGCNCAAAAATCCAGCGCNAGAAAGATTTNTCTCTAAATATTCAAANAGTTCAAATGCGTNCTATACCTTATAAATAAAATAGCCGTCTAGGGAATGCCAATCCAAAGGATTTAACTCCATCTGATAGGTTCCCATTGCCGGATCCAAATTACTCCAAGAATTAGGATCTTCACCCATTTGAGATTCAGCCGGAAGATAAAAAGAAATACAGCGCAATATTATTATGAAAGCTACAGTCGCGAAAAATACAGCGCCCGCGTAAATGCTTCCTTTAAACATCAACATTGCGATAACACTTGGCGTGCGAAACTCCTCCGCATTTGGCGGTAAGCTATTTTCTCCTCTATAGTGTTTTTCAAACATTCTTATTCTCCCAGATTAACTTGATAAGTATTTTCAGTACCATTTGGTGCTGAATCAAGAGGTGCAAAGCCATGAATTTGAGCCCATCCNTACCAATCATCAACAACGGTACCAGTTAGCAATATTCCTATACCTCCCGTTATCGGACATAGCACTGCAAACCACCAGGCCCACCTATGTANACCTTCCATGGTCGCGTTAAAACCCATTGTCCATCTCCAAAACAAGGCNGCNCTTTCTGAACCGGTTCCTCTATCAACAATTTGCTCTATCTCTCTATCTGCACCAAATCGACTGGTCGCCAGAATAGTAGCGCCATGCATTGCGAATAGTAATGCTGAACCATAAAGGAAAGCTATGCTTAATCCGTGGAAGGGNTTATAAAAAAGATTATTATGTCTAACGGAAAAGTCCATTGTCCAATCGAGATGGGAAAAAATTCCGTATGGAACTGCTTCGCTCCAAGACCCCACGAGAATTGGCCTAATTAATCCTAAGACTAAGAATAGCCATATAGCAGCAAGAAATGCCCATGCTATATGCTTTCCCATNCCTAAATCTTCAGCTCTACGATAAGTCCTAACCCACCAACTCATAACGCTAATAAGAAGAAAAAATGATGCTATAAGCCATAATCCGCCATCATTAAGAGGTGGAATGCCTAATCCATATTCTTCACCAGGTTGATCTAAAGATAAATAGAACAATTCCTTAAAAAATATTGCAAGATTAAAATCAACTGATGCAAGCATAGAAAATCCAACTATTAAAAACCACGCTAAACCCGTTATAAGGGATACTAACCCCCAAGTTCCTAAATAAATTGGTCCCAATTGTGCATTGCCAAACCAACCTAGCCAAGTGTTANAGCCAGCNCTCTCAGTNCTCTCTGAAGACATGTTGCTATCATTATCNACGCCCCATTCAATTGGCCCCTGAACCTGGACTTGATTGAAAATATTTTTATATTCACCCATCTTAAATGTCCTTTCTAAAGATCAGCCCACCAGGGCAAGTTTGTATACCATTCCCACCAGCCTGACCACGCATCAAACCAAACGGTTCCGGAAACCACAATACATACGGCACTCCAAAAAACAGCACTTAGGGCCAAAAAAAGTCCAAGCCTATGTATACCTAATGTTCCAATAGAATATCCAATAAGATCTCTAAAAAAGGTATCCTCATGCTCCGGGGTTCTCACATTTGCATCCTTGCCATCATCTTTTGGATTTGTTGAGGATANAATTAAAGAACCATGCAAAGCTAGTGCTAAACACGTAGTNAAAAAGAATGTTATTGCTATCATGTGNGCAGGATTATAGTGAAAATTACCATACGCATATCCCACATTATTAACCCAATCCAAATGAGACCAAATTCCATAAGGAAAAGCATGTCCCCATGCTCCCATAAGAACGGGACGAATTACCACCAGCGTAATATACGCTAGAATTGCGAAAGAAAATGCAAATGGGACATGTAACCCCATTCCTAATTTTCTAGAAATTTCTACTTGCCTTAAAGCCCAACTNACNAATGCTCCAATGGCGCAAATTGTTACAATCTGCCATATACCACCTTCAGAAAGAGGNGCCGCCGANAGTCCGTACTCTATNGGAGGAGGATCAATCGAAATCAACCAGGGGTTCCACGTATCTCCCAACGATGCCCCAAAAGCTATCATTAGGACTCCTAAAGCTGCAAAAAATATAGTCGTGACACCGAAAAATCCTACATAAAATGGCCCAACCCAAAAATCAAAAAGGTCACCACCTATTAGTGTTCCACCTCGAACTCTATATTTTCTTTCAAAACTAAGTAATGCCATTTATTTCAACTCCCTTATATGGCTCCCCGTTCGTTAATTTTTTGTTGCTGCGGGCGGGAGCAAAGGGGGAGAGCTTCCCGCCCGTAGCGTTCGTTAAACCAGTAATGGTGNGGGCTTAGCCCTACATAGCCATAAACCAGTTAAAGTTGTCATTGCTTAGCAATACTAAATGTATCAAGCATGCTAACAAAAACAGAAATACGCCCTGTGCAACAAAGACACGGCGTGGATCAAAGACTAACCAGATTTTATGAAATCCCATGTCTTATCCTCCAAAATTGAACCAAGGGAACATTTGCCAAGTAGCCAAATGAGCAATTATGCACGCTATCACAAATACCGTTAGCCCGCTCATATAGACCCTATGCAATTCGAACGCTTGATCTTCAGTTAGACCTGTGAAAGATAGGTCAGATTTACCAGTCATTTAAAATCCTCCGGATAACTTGACTGCGCCCATAATTTCTCATGAGCCTTGCGCTGCCGGACCTCACTGCCAGACAACGATTCTCTCGCATGAATTACGAGAAGAATTTCTAATTCCGCCTTCATGCGGAAAATATCGTTGGGGTGAAAATCTGGGCATTAGTCCAAGCCCTAGATATTACACCTATTTTATTATAACTTTTTCTTTCTAAAACACCGAGCCTCTCTAAAAAACACAAGACTATAGTATGAGGAAGAGTAAGTAGAAAAATTAACGTGAAATATAGCCTATACTCCCACACAACTCTTTTCTTTCCCCTAGTTTTCATATTAATGTTCGGCATAATTTTCCTCCATTATCGAATTCATAACGTATAATTGTCATTTCTCACTCTTATCCCCAAAAAGCACTTCCAAGACCTTCATCAAACATTATCATAAACCACTTCTAAAGACTCTTTAGGCTTCAAGTATTTTCCCATCATGTCTGAATCTGTGGCTGGTTCTANAACAAAATCAGCACCNGTCTCTTCTGCAGAAAAAAGATTTAAAAGCTCATCTTGAGTAAGGTTCTTTGGCTTTAAAGGCGGTGCAGACCCTACATTTTCAGCAAGCTCTACGAAAAGATTTCCCCATTGACTTTTGCTAGTCCCAACTATCTGATAGTTAGCAGATTTTTTCCTCAGATCATCATCTTGAGGAATACTCGCTAAAACTGGAATTTTAGCCTCTTTCGCAAATGCTGCAGCCTCTCCGCTACCATCATCTTTGTTAATCACTAGACCAGCAACTCCGACATTGCCACCCAACTTCCTAAAATACTCAACTGCCGAGCAGACGTTATTTGCCACATATAAAGATTGCAAATCGTTAGATCCCACCAGTATGACTTTCTGCGCCATATCTCTAGCTATTGGCAGTCCAAATCCGCCGCAGACCACATCTCCCAAAAAATCAAGTAGCACATAGTCAAAATCCCAATCATGGAATCCTAATTTTTCCAGAAGCTCAAAACCGTGAATTATTCCCCGGCCTCCACATCCTCGACCCACTTCTGGGCCGCCTAATTCCATAGCAAAAACTCCGCCTCTCTTAAAACACACATCTCCAATTTCAACCTCTTCTCCAGCCAATTTCTTCTTGGTTGAAGTTTCAATTATTGTCGGACAAGCCTTTCCGCCAAAAAGAAGAGAAGTTGTATCTGACTTAGGGTCACATCCAATAAGTAAAACTCTTTTTCCCTGCTCTGCCATCATGTGGCTTAAATTTGCCAGGGTAAAAGATTTACCGATTCCTCCCTTTCCATAAATCGCAATAATTTGAGTTTTTTTTGTCACTGGACCTGTCTGAACCTTTCCAGCATCCTCGGAAGCCTCATCTCTTAATCTGCTATGATGCTTATCAAGAGCACCAGTTTTTAGATCAGGTATATCCAATGTCATTGCGCGGTCCTCCAGTCTAAAATCATCTTCAGGCATTTATTATCGCTAAAAGCTGTATGATAAGCTTCTTCAGCTGTATTAGCTGGTTTTCTATGGGTAATAAGATTATCAAGAGATAGGCTTCCTGCCTCTATCAAAGCGCGAGTTGATCGAATGTCATCAGAATTAAATTCTGCTGCTACTCGCATTCTCATCTCTTTCATAAAAGCCGGAGGAAAAGCAAAATTAATATTTTGTGAATAAAATCCGGTTAGCACTATTTCTCCGCCTTTTCGTATTCTGCCAATCAAAGAATCAAGCAACATAGAGTCGCCACTTGCCTCATAAATCGACCCATAATCCTTTCTTTGATCTTCATCTGGATGAAGAACTGAATAACCNTCCGCTCCACTCTGGCGTACCTTGTCAACNTCCCAAACCGTAGGTGGCTTTCCTCCGGCAACAATAGTAAGTCTCGCAAGAAGCCTCCCCAAAACGCCATGACCCACAATTAAGTCTGGTAACGTAGACGACATACCTGCGATAGCATGNCTTGCAGTTGCCGCTAAAGCGAAGAGAGTTCCTGATTCGGCCAATGACCTGTCAATTTTTATCAACCTATCACTAGGTGTAGAAACATTCTTTGCCGAGCCACCAAACAAGCCTCTTACTCCGTCAAAGCAGTTTGACCCCGGGACAAACACCATGTCACCAGGCTTAAATCCTGAGCTTTTATGGGTTTCAGTTACCTCACCTACCGATTCGTAACCCGGAACCAAAGGATACCCCATACCAGGGAATGGTGGCATCTCGCCACTCCAAAACAGTTTCTCTGTTCCCGTTGAAATTCCAGAATATAAAACATCAACTACCGTCTCATTGGGCTCTGGTGNCTTCATACGGACGGACTCAACCTTTAAATTTTTTGGGCCAGTCATTACAACTGCGGCTGTTTCCATTGTGCTAATACCCCTTTTTAAAGACCCTACATAACGAAATTGATATCAATTATGTGTAATCTTAACTTTACAGTATCAGTTGTCAATAAAATTAGACACTTTTTTTTTATTTTTGTGCAACTACCACTTTGGTGACATAATTTCGGGCCCCTCTAGGTACCCTTATGTCACGAAAACCAGTCTTNCGCAGGAAGTTTCTATGCGTTTCGACTGACCTAGGCTGACCTGTAGTCATAGCCATTGTATAGAAACCAAAATATGCGTCTCCTGATTTTATTGGTCTTTGCCCGCCAGCCATAGGCTCAGAAATTATTAGACTTCCACCTTTTGGCAATGCANTCCAGACTTTTTTTAGAATGAATTCCACCTTGTGATCATCATGATCATATAAAACTCTATTTAAAGTGATTGCAGATGCTGACTTTGGCAGCTCATTTTTATCAAAATTGCCCCCAACTATTTCTGTCCTGCTAAGTAAATCTTTGGATAAAATTTTTGGAGCATTTTTTACCACTTCTGGCAAATCAAAAAGAATTAATTTGGGCTTTTGAAATTTTTTACCCAGCATTGACAAGAATGTTCCCGTTCCACCCCCTACGTCCATTATAGTCTCAAATCTGCCAAAGTTCACTAAACGCAACGTCTCCTGAGAAACCAGCATTTGTGAGGATGCCATTAGGGCGGAGTATATTTTTGCATCTTCTGTTGAAGTNTGGCTTCGTTTTTTATCAGAAAGTACATATGGCCAATATTGGCTTAATTCAGTTTTTCTTTTGGATCTTAATAAAGCTATAGGTTCAGCCAAATCTCTATAAAATACTTCATGATGAATGATCATATCTTCCAATCCAGGAACTCCCAATATCTCCGCACCAAGCCTTCCAAGACTATAACGACAGTCATGGTCAAGCCGCAAAAGATCTAAAGATACAGCAGCATTACACAGAATTTTCATATTTTTTTCATTTATTTTATTNAGCTCAGATAGTTCGATCGAGGATTTGCTACAACCACGTAATTGATGCAAAACACCCAANCTAACTAATGAAAATAGGATTTGGCTGTACACAAAGCCCGCTACTAAGTCATAAATTTTTTCTGCGTCTCTTTTTGCAAAAAGCCTTGCAATAGGAATTTGAGCCATTCGAGACTGAAACTCCGTCTCTGNAATCTTCGATTCAATCCAAAGCCTAGATTTTCTTACCAAGTTTCTGAAAACCATATTATTTCTTTACTTTCCGTCTGAACCTGCGCTCATTAAAACTTTGGCTTGTTTTTTGACAATTTTTACTAGCTGATCTTTCCCAGAACATTCTGGAATGGANAGTATTGCTTTTTCCAATACGTCCCTAATTTTACACCTTGCACCTTCAGGTCCTAGTTCCATAGCGGCATTGGGTCGATTATTAAATGCATCTTGATTAATAGGTTTTCCTATGCTCTCTTCAGATCCCTTATAGTCACGTAAGTCGTCAGCAATTTGGAAAGCCTCCCCTATACCTTCCCCTAAAACTAGCCATGGGTCTGGATCCGATCCAGCACTAACCGCTCCCATCTGTGAAGCTGCCACAAATAAAGAACTCGTNTTCAGACGATGATAAGAGGCTAAATTAATTTCTTTTTCACTTTCCCAACCTTGTCCTGAACATATTCCTGCTGGCATTCCAGTCGATTTACCAAGCAAAGTTATGAGAGTTGCAAGTTTGTCGGAGTGCCCTGATGAAGCGGCAGCCAGCTCTTCAAAAGCCCGAACTATCAAAGAGTCTCCTGCAAGTATAGCCAAAGGTTCTCCGAACTTTATATGTGTAGAATCTTTTCCTCTTCGAAATAACGCATTATCAAAACAAGGCAGGTCATCATGAACTAGGCTTGCGCAATGAATTAATTCAACTGCTATGCATGAAGAAATTACTATTCTTTCATCTTCATAACCGCACGCATTAGCTACCTCCATACATAACTGTGGCCTAATCCTACCCCCGCCTGGGAAAACAGCATATTCTAGAGCCTTGCCTAACTTTGGTGCTCCTGGCGCATCTTGCATCTGCCTTATGCTCTCCTGAAGAGCTTTTTCAATTTCTTTTGCTTGTAGCATTGGGTAATAATCCTATAGCTATATTTAATGTTGTCTACAAAATTTGACGCTTATTATAAATTAATTTGGACATCTGAAGGAAAGATCTAATAGGATAAAATTATCATCGTGGTAGGAAGAAAATGAGCCCTAAGAATAACAAAGTAATTATCATTGGTGCTGGTATAGCAGGATTGGCAACAGCATTAAAACTTTCTTCAGAGGGGTTAAATGTAGAGGTATATGAGAAAAATTGTGGACCAGGTGGGAAATTAAGATCCATGGATAGTATTCTTGGGCCAATTGATGCAGGACCTACTGTGTTTACACTCAAACCTTGGTTTGATGATTTTTTTAAAGAAATTGGAGAGTGCTTGGAAGACCACCTAACTATATCAGAACAAAGTGTGTTAGCACGCCACTGGTGGCCAGATAATTCCACTTTAGACCTTGTGCCTGACTTCGAATCAAACCTATCCTCTATAAGGGACTTTTCTGGCCAAAAATCAGCAGAAGAATTCGAAAAATTTTACAAACAAACAAAAATTGCTTTCGATCTTTTTGAATCCCCAATAATGCGCTCTCCAAAGATCGACTTATCGACCTTGTTAAGAGTTGTATTAAGAAATCAAAGGAATGTATCAAGNATTTTATTTAGATATAGAAACCTATGGAGATACCTAAGTGCAAATTTTTCAGACCCAAGATTACGACAACTTTTTGCAAGATATGCGACATATGTGGGAGCTTCACCCTTTGAAGCTCCTCCGATATTAGCTTTGATATGGCAAGCTGAAGCTCGTGGGGTTTGGCAAATACTGGGAGGCATGAATAAACTACCTATAGCCATGGAAAAACTGGCGCGTAAAAATGGGGTGAAATTCAACTATTTATCAGAAGTCAAAACTATTGAAATAGAAAATGGGGTAGCTAAAGGGATTATCGATAATTTAGATAATTTTAATCGCACCGATCACATAGTATTTAATGGAGATCCTGCAGCAATCTATAAGGGCTTGCTAGGCAAAGGCGTAGCTAATGCGATACATAGAAAAGGAGTAAATGACCGTTCACTTTCAGCTTTTGTTTGGTCTTTTTCATCAAAGCCAAGGGGGAAAAATCTTTCCCTTCATAATGTCTTTTTCAACTCTGACTATACTTCAGAATTTAAAGATATTGGAAAAGGTCAAATGCCCAATGATCCAACTATATATATCTGTGCCCAAGACAGAGGAATAAGCCCTAATATAGGAGGTAAGGAGCGATTTGAAATCATTGTGAATGGCCCGCCAAACCTTAAAGAATTTAACAAAAGTACCAAAAAAGAAGAGTTTGAGAAATGCAAAAAAATAACTTTCGAGACACTAAAAAAAATGGGGCAAGAATTTCTTCAAGCACCAAAAATTTCGGATCTGACAACACCAACAGAGTTTCAAAAAATGTTTCCAGGTTCGGACGGCTCAATTTACGGGCTGAGCCCATCAAAGACACTTTCAACCTTCAGACGCCCAAAGGTAAAGTTAAAAACAAAAGGATTGTATCTGGCAGGAGGAGGAGTTCATCCAGGCCCTGGAGTACCTATGGCCCTAACATCAGGGAAGCACGCAGCAGAAATGATATTAAAAGACCTTTTTTTAACTTAAGTGTTCCAGAAAATGGCTACGCCTGGTGGTACTTAGATGGCATCTCCGATGATAATACCAAAGCAATTTCGATAATAGCATTTATTGGATCAGTTTTTTCTCCCTGGTATCGTTGGTATGGCCGGAAAAACCCTCATGACCATTGCTGCATTAATGTAGCAACTTATGGCCACAAAGGCCGGTGGACTATGACAGAAAGAGGTGAGCCCGCCGTACTTATAAAGGACAATAAATTTCAAGTTGGCCCCAGCAGTTTTAACTGGGATAGAAATAAACTTGTAGTGGATATAGATGAATTAACCACTCCACATTTGAGTAGACTTAAAGGCCAAGTAATAATAGAACCAAAATATATTACCGACATTGAAGTTTTACTAAAAGATGATGGATCACATATTTGGCGTCCCTTTGCCCCAATCTCCAAAATTCAAGTTGACTTAAATGTACCAGGCTGGCAATGGTCCGGGCATGGATANCTAGACGGAAATTTTGGCACCAGAGCTCTAGAAGATGACTTCAGTTATTGGACATGGTCAAGATTAATAGGCAAAAATGGTGCCATGGCATTTTATGATGCCAAGCGAAGAGAGGGTGGAGACTTAGATTTAGGTTTGGAATTTAATAATGATGGCAATATCAACATGTTAAACGACATTCCCAAAACTAAATTTTCTAGATCACTTTGGCAAGTTCNAAGAGAAACAAGATCTGACAATGATTTCAAGCCTAAACAAATACANAACATGCTAGATGCCCCTTTCTATTCAAGATCAAAAATTAAAACAAAGATAAAAGGAGAAGAAGTTGNAGGTGTGCATGAAGCCCTTGATTTAAATAGATTTGCTAATCCTTTAATCAAACCAATGCTTGCGTTAAGGGTGCCAAGAAAGAGAGGTTGACTTCTAATGCTTAACTGCTCAGATCTCTTGGANTTTCATGCGGGTTTAATCGCCATACAGAAAAATTTAGTGCNGCCGCAAAAGATACCCAAACCAAATATGGNAACAAAAGTATTCCTAAGATTGCTTCTAATTTCCAAAAGGAAATGACCATTGCAAAAACGGAAAACCAAAGACCACTCATTACCACAAATGCTGTTCCCATCTTCTTTAAGCCAAAAAATACAGGGGTCCAAAGTGTACTTAATGAGACTTGCAATGCCCATAAAGCCAAAGCCACCTGCCCATCGACTCTAAGAGCAGCTCGCATTCCCACATATGATAAAATTATATAAAGCACTGTCCAAGCTATTGGAAAAATCCAATTTGGAGGGGTCCAAAAAGGCTTTCTTAAACCTGCATACCATTGCCCCGTCGGAAACAAATTTCCTGTGGCAGCGGTTGCACAGCATGCAGCAAAAAATATAAAGAAAAATCCAAAACTCATGAAGGTTACCTAAGTACTTGTTTTTGAAATTTCTAGATCTCTCTTCTTTAAATCAGTCAAAACATCAAAAATTATATCAGATTTTAAAGGCTTATCTATAGGTATTCTTTGATTATCTAAAGCAGCTGCTTCAACTAAAAATTTTACCTCGTCTAATGCCGGAGCTTTTATTGAAGGGTGGTTAGGAAATATCGTTACCGATGCGGACTCAGCTAAAGAGTACATCAATAAACTCAATTTTTCAGATTTAGAAGTTACAGCTCGTTTGTTAACACTATCGTAGTTGGCCGTAGCAATATGCTTACCAATACGAGAATAAATATGGAGTGCAGAAAATATTCCTGGTCTACAAAAAATTGGCAAACCAGCCAAACCATGGGTAGCTCTTTTATATAAAAAATCGGCTTCTTTCAATAATCTCTCAGTAATTGAAGCTAAAGAAGAACTTGCGTACGCCTCTTCAAAAAATTCTTTCTGGGTAATTTGCATTTCTGCAAACCAATCTAGAGGAATATAAAGTCTCCCTTCTTTTGCATCTTCACCAATATCTCTAGCAATATTTGTTAATTGCATTGCCACACCAAGATCGCATGCTCTTGCCANCACGTGCTNATTTCTAGCCCCCATGATTACGCACATCATTACTCCAACGGCAGATGCAACCCTTGCCGAATAACTCCTTAAATCTGACAGATTNCGATATTGCTTTCCCTCNGCATCCCATTTCATACCCTCCAAAAGTGCTTGCGGAAGAGCCTTTGGGAGCTCAAACTTATCCACCATTCCAGCAAAAGCNCGATCAAATGGAGTATCCAAAGGTTTGCCCTTATATACTAAATCGAGGCGCCTATTTAATGTGCGGTAAGCTTTTTTCTTAGAAACTGAGTTATCTATAGCATCATCTGCAAGTCTACAAAATGAATAAAGAATAATAGCTGGATCACGCACACGTGCTGGCAATAATCTTGAAGCTGCATAAAATGAATATGAGCCAGTCTTAATTAAATCNCTACAAGACNCTAGATCTTTCTTATAGGTCATTCGGCGGCCAAACTTTNTTTAATATTAGTATCCGTATTTATTGAAAGTTTTCCGTTATTTTCCTCAACATCAATACTAGGAATAAGTTTTGTTACAACTTCTGCGGAAGCCAGGACACCCGGAACCCCTGGGCCAGGGTGTGTTCCAGCTCCCACCAAAAAAAGTCCCTTTATTTCTTCAGAGATATTATGAGGACGAAACCAAGCACTTTGAAACATCCCGGGNTCTAATGAAAAACCAGCCCCAAATGGACTATTGTATCGATCTTTAAAATCCAAAGGTGTCATATAATAGCTCTCCGCGATATGCCCTGATAAGCCTGGAAGTAGTCTAGCTTCAAGCGTTTTCAAAACCTTTTCCTTATATCCCTCTGCGTCTTTTGCCCAATCAAAATCAGGATCAATTTGCAGATTAGGAACGCATGCAAGGGCATAAAATGTATCATCCCCAGGAGGGGCCGCGGTAGCATCATTTCGTGTCGGCCTATGTACGTAAAGGCTCATATCTTCATCTAAGCCGCCATTAAAAAATATCTTATCCACTTCTCCCTTATAATTGGGACCCTGAAGAATTGTGTGCTGACCCACATCTCTCCATAAATCTTTGGTACCCTTTGTCCCAAAATGCCAAACAAAAAGACTCATAGACCATTTCTTTTTTGTTAAGTTTTCATAGGACCACCACTTCTTTCGTGTACGCTTTCCTAGATTAGAATAAGTTGTCATTGGGTCAGCATTGGAAACGATAACCTCCGCATCAATCGTTNCTCCGGACTTCAACCTAACTCCTTTTGCAACTCTCCCTTCCACGATTATTTCCTGAACCTCCTCACCAAGACTAATGGTGCCCCCCATTTCCTGAATGACTTTACCCATAGCCTTTGCAATTCCACCAAACCCACCAGATGCTGTCGAAATTCCAAATTCTTTCTCTATATGAGAAACAATGCCCCACATTGAAGTTACAGTAAAAGGGTTTGCTCCAACAAAAAGTGGGTGGAAACTCAAAGCAAACCTGAGTCGAGGATCACTTACTCTTTTTGCTACATGACTAAAAACTGAACGATCNGCCCTAAGAAGTGCAAAAATAGGCAACATCTTCAATGTCGCCCATAACTTATTCATGGGCTCTCTACCCATTGTATGGGTGTTCTCAAAAGCTACCTTGTACCTTCTCTCTGCATCACCTAGAAACTTTCTAAAGCCCCCTTCATCAGAAGATGACAAGCCTCTAACTTGGTCTAACACTTCGTCATAATTTTCACTTATTGTTATAGATTTTCCGTCCCAGAATTTTATTTTATAAAATTCATCAAGTGGTTTTAAATCAACATCGTCATCAAAATTTCTTCCACAAAACTGCCAAAGCTCTCTGAACATATTTGGGAGAGTTACAATAGTCGGGCCTAAGTCAAATCTGTATCCAGATTTTATGATACATGAACCTCTGCCACCTAATTCCATATTCTTTTCAAAAACAAGAACTTTGTAGCCTTTAGCTAGCAACCGCATAGCAGCCGCCAGACCACCAAAACCACCGCCTATTACTATGGCAGTATTTTTGGCTGCTTTCTCTTTTGCATTTTGACTAGTGTGGCCTGTTTTTGTATACATATATTGACATTATCATTGTACATTTTTTTTGACAATACTATTAATAAAGGTAGAATCCTTATGGAAACTGCTAAAAAATTCAGTAAAAGAGGAAACCATTCAAGTAGTAACAATAAGTTTTTTTTCGCTTTGAAACAATTAAGGCCCGCCTATGGGCCTTTTCTCAAATGCTTTTTGCCCGGTTTCATTTAAATCGTATAGGAGGACTGACCTTTTACAAGCTTTTTGGCAGCGGGATTGGTGAAGGCTTTACTCCAATACAAAATACGAGAGTCTATGCACTTCTGGCTGTTTGGGAAGACCATGAAAAGTCTTTAGAAGGCCTAGATTCCCCGATATTTAAAAGATATGAAAATCATTCAAGGGAGAGCTGGAAGCTCTCTTTAAAAACAAAGTCAGTCAGAGGCGAATGGTCTAATCTCTCACCTTTTTCAACAAGTAAGGAACATGGGAATGATGAAGATTTTCCTATTGTAGTATTAACGCGAGCAACAATTAAACCTAAAATACTATTAAAATTCTTTGGTCACGTGCCAAATATTTCGAAAGTTATAGGGTCAGACCCAAATGTAATGTTTAAAATTGGGCTAGCGGAAGTTCCATTTTTACATCAGGTTACCTTCTCAATCTGGCCAGACTTAGATTCAATGATCCAGTTTGCTCATAGAGATGGCCCCCATAAGAAAGCAATTGATGATGTAAGGAAGTTTAATTGGTTTTCAGAAGAGCTATATGCCAGATTTACCATTGCTGAATCGTCAGGGATTTGGGAAGGAAAAAGTCGAAAGCATTATGAGAATAAATTAAAGCCGTTAGAGGTGACATGAGAGAAAATTTTCCATTTACAGCTATTGTAGGTCAGCAGGAAATGAAACAAGCACTGATACTTGCTGCCATTGACCCTTCTATCGGAGGAGTATTAGTCTTGGGTGATAGAGGCACAGGAAAATCTACTATAGTAAGATCTTTAGCTTCCTTATTACCAAAGATAAGAGCCGAAGAAAACTGTCCGTACAACTGCCCAAAGATTAATAATCAATGTGATTTTTGCAAAAAGAAAAAAGAAGGNAAGGTAGTACAAAAAACTTCCCCAGTAGTAGACTTGCCACTTGGATCAACTGAAGATCGAGTCGTCGGCTCACTGGATATTGAGGCTGCTCTTAAAAACGGGGAAAAGAATTTTGAACCTGGCTTGTTAGCAAGAGCTAATCGCGGTTTTCTCTATATAGACGAAGTAAACCTATTAGAAGATCATATAGTCGATCTTCTATTGGATGCTGCTGCGTCAGGGGAAAATCTGGTAGAACGTGAAGGAATGTCTATTCGCCATCAATCAAAATTTGTCTTAATAGGATCAGGTAACCCAGAGGAAGGTGAACTACGTCCTCAACTATTAGACAGATTTGGACTNTCTGTTGAAGTAAAGTCTCCTGAAGATATTGATGAGAGAATTGAAGTTGTTAAAAGAAGAGATGAATATGAAGTGAACCCAAAAAAATTTCTACGAATTTGGCTACCTGAAGAAAAAAAGTTGCGGGAGAAAATTTTGCTAGCAAGAAAGTTAGTTAAAACTGTAACGATTTCAGATCAAATTCTTAAGAAATGCGCAAAACTCTGTGTAGAAATAGGTGCAGATGGCTTACGAGGAGAGTTAACACTGCTGAGGACAGCTCGGGCATATGCAGCGTTTAATGGCAGAAAAGAGGTAGAAGAAAATCATCTGCAGGAAATTTGTCTACCTGCACTAAGGCATCGACTAAGGAAGAACCCTCTTGATGAAGCAGGTTCGGACGTTAGGATTTCTCGAGCAGTTGCCGGCATCTTAAACTCATGAAAAGAAAAATTGAACTNTCTGCAAAAACTTCTCCAAAAATTAAGCTCCTAAGAAAGGCATTTTTTGCACTTGCAGTTGACCCTTTTCTTAAGGGGATTAATATAAGATCACGTGCTTCCCATTTACGCTCACAACTGTCTATAGAAATCGAAAAAGCTCTATATCCCCTCAAACCATCCAAGATTCATGGCCAAATAACNGATTTTGATCTCTATGGCGGCATTGATATTTCAAACTCAATTAAAGAGAAAGAACTTACAAAGAGGACCGGAATATTTGGAAACCCTTCTCAGTTTATTTACCTGTCAATGTCCGAGAGAATAGGATCAAGCCTTGCTGGAAAAATTTGTCTTGCGATTGATAAACGCCAAACATCTTATGTCATTTCACTAGATGAAGGCCTTGAAGATGAGAGGACCCCATATTCAATTTTGGATAGGCTAGCTTTTGCATTTGACCTTAATGATGAACGCCAACTGCAAAGAATAAACTTATCAAAAATAAGAGATAATTTACCGGAAATAAGGTCACGCCTATGTAAGGTTCGTATATCTGAAAACATGAAAAATCAATTCTCTATTACTGCTCTGTCCCTTGGTATCACAAGCCTAAGAGCACCTATTTTTGCTTTACGAACTGCTAGAGCATTAGCTGCAATTCGAGGAAAAAGCTTTGTAAGTAAAAATGATTTTGTTATGGCCATTCAACTTACCTTAGCGCACAAAGCAACTCAAATACCGAGGATGCAAGAANCTCAAAAACCGGAAGAAGAACAAGAAGAGACTAACGATACAAAAAATGAGGAAAATAGTGATCCAAGCGAAATAAATATACCTCAAGAGATGATTATAAGTGCTATTGAATCCACTCTACCAAAAGATGTTTTAGGAGAAATAAAATTACTTTCTCCTAAAAAAGATACTTTAAATAGCAATGCTTCAGGCTCTGGGCAAAGAAAATTGGGGAATAGGCGGGGTAGCCCCAAACCATCGCGAAAAATGCCTTTTGATACTTCCAAAAGGTTAGATTTAATCTCTACCTTAAGATCAGCAGCCCCTTGGCAAAAACTAAGAAGAGAGCTTCACGGGTCACCAGATAACTCCATAATCATTTACAAAGACGATCTATTCGTACGCCAATATGAAGAAAAAAGTGACCGTCTGATAATATTTACTGTAGATGCATCTGGCTCTAATGCAATAGGGCGCCTTGGAGAAGCAAAAGGTGCCATAGAATACTTATTAGGTGAAGCCTATGCCAATAGAGACCATGTTTCACTTATAGCTTTTAGAGGAACAAAGGCTGAAGTCCTTTTGCCTGCCACACGCTCTTTAGTTCAAGCCAAAAAGAAACTGGCAGATTTNCCAGGGGGAGGAGGAACACCTATAGCTTCAGGCCTTGAAAAGGCAGTAGAAATTTCAATCACCGCAAGAAATAAGGGACTTACCCCAACTATTGCAATTATGACAGACGGAAAGGCAAATATATCTTTAGAGGGCCAAGTTGACAGAAAACAAGCGTTATCAGACTCAGAAAAATTCTGTATGATAATTCAAAATCTTAAGATACCAGCTATTGTCATTGATACCTCTAATAGACCGCAGCAACCGGCAAAAGACTTGGCCCANAAAGCTAATGCAAAGTATATCCCAATGCCTAGAGCTGATGCTAAAAAGTTATCAAATGCTATATCCAAATCATCAAANGAATTTCATACAAACCAATGAATATTAAAGACGATAAAGTTCAGGAAAGTAATTGGATTCCAAACCAAGAGATGAGCTATTTTCTAGACAGTCAATATCATCGCTGGCATATTCAAGTCAGAGAAGCCAAACAATGTGGAAAAGCTAAAAAGACACTGCTCTTTATACATGGACTTGGCAGTTCAACAATAACCTGGAGAGATATATTGCCTCTATTTAGCGACTATCGGGTTGTAGCATTGGATTTACCTGGCCACGGATTTACCAAATTAAAGACTTCTCACCGATCTAGCTTAACAAAGATAACCACTGACATAGGAGAGATACTTTCGTCTGAAAAGATTACCCCAGACGGAATCATAGGGCACTCTTCTGGCGCCGCGATAGCACTGAAATTAGCGTCTCTATTTAAGAAAGATACTAAGTTTGTTGCTTCAATTAACGGATCATTTGAAAACTTTATTGGCCTAGCAGGAATATTTTTTCCCCTTTTTGCAAAACTATTAGCTGTCACACCTTTTTCTGGCCAGTTATTCTCAAATATAAATAAGAGAAAAACACAAGTTAAAAAACTTTTAGAAATGACTGGAAGTCAATTAGATAAGGCAGGTACTGATTTATATAGTAAATTAATTTCAGATCCAAAACATGTATCTGGAACTATTGACATGATGGCACAGTGGAATCATGAAGACCTCCTGCCTCATTTAGATGATTTTTCAGTACCTTGCCTCTTTATTACTGGTGATAATGATAAAATAGTTCATCCTGATGTTTCAGAAAGAATGTCAAAAAAAATAAAAGGCTGTAGTAGAATTAGCTTAACAGGTTTGGGACATCTGATGCATGAGGAAAATCCAAAGAAGATTTTTGAAATTTTAGAGAATTTTTCAATTAGCGTCTTTAATAGATGAACTTCGGTAATTCTAAATGGCTTTCCTATCAGAATTTATAGATTCTCTATAGCTAATAAACACAACAGAAGAGAAAATTATAAAGCCTCCCAATAACACAAAAATATCTATTCCTTCTCCAAAGAAGTAGTAACCNATTAAAGTTGCCCAAATCAACTGAAGGAATGTTACTGGCTGAGATACCGCTATAGGGGCAAGCTGCAATGCTTTGGTCATAAAGTAATGACCGACAGAAGCAAAAAAGGCAACTACACCCATCCAAAGAACAAAATCTAATGTAGGAGTCACCCAGTCGTATAATGCAAATGGTGCTAAAGCTATTGTAACGTAGACTGTAAGCATGGCAACTATCATAAATGGACTGCTATTATATGTTAATTTCTTTGTAAGAAGATATGAAATCGAGAAAAATAGAGCAGCTACGAGTTGACTAATTCGTCCTAAAGATAAAACCTCAAAGCCTGGGCGCAGAATTACAAGCATTCCAAAAAAAGCAATTAAGATGGCAAAAATTCTCCTAAATGCCAAAGTTTCGCCAAGAAAAATTGCAGCGCCGATCGAGACAAAAATGGGTGTCGTATACCCAATTGCTGTTACCTCNGCAATTGGCAACCTTGCCATTGAATAAAACCACAAAATTACACCCAGCCCATGAGCTATTCCTCTAAAAAAGAACCACTTCCAATTGGAGAAAATTTCAAANGAGGAGAANGCTGGATTTAAGNCTTTTTTACTTCCCATTCTAAAGCTCGACCATAGAAATGGCGCAATAATCACTAGGCCAGCTATGTATCTTAAAAAAGCGGCCTCTGCTGCAGGAACAACCGGGCCATTAAATTTCACTACCACAGTTACTGCCACGAAACAGATAGTTGAAAGTATCATAAAAATTATACTTATCAGAGGTTTTGCTTCATTTGATCTAAAGAAATTAGATCCTGAACCCAAAAGTGAGAAAGGNGATACTCCCAAGTTATTTTCCAATCTTAAAAACTAGATTAAGTTTAAAGCTTACTTGGTTCAAAGCCTAAATAATATAAACCATAATTACTCATAATTGAGAATTAAGGCTTTAAATTAATTTAAAATCTTTGCTTCAGTAGCCTCTTCAATTTGTTTCCTATCAACACCATCAGCATATTCAATGATTTCCAAACCATCTTGCTTCACATTAAAAACACATAGATTAGTGATAATTTGATGAACTACAGATTTTCCTGTCAATGGCAGCGTGCATTCTTTTAAAATTTTACTGTCACCACTCTTGTTTGTATGATCCATAATAACGATTACACGTTTTACCCCTGCAACCAAATCCATGGCTCCACCCATACCCTTAACAAGCTTCCCCGGTATCATCCAGTTTGCAAGATCTCCTTTTTCAGAAACTTCCATCGCACCAAGAATCGCCATATCGATATGACCTCCCCTAATCATGGAAAAACTATCGGCGCTCGAAAAATAGCTAGTTCTTTCTAATTCGGTTATAGTTTGCTTTCCCGCGTTAATCAGATCTGGATCAATCCTTTCTTCTGTTGGAAATGGACCCATTCCAAGCATTCCATTTTCCGATTGAAGCGTAACGTCTATTCCTTCAGGTATATAATTTGAAACAAGTGTAGGAATGCCAATTCCTAAATTCACGTACATACCATCTGCAAGCTCTAATGCTGCCCTAGAAGCCATCTGATTACGGTCCCACATTTACTTTACCTTTCACTAATGGTTCGGTTTTCAATTCTTTTTTCATGAGACCCCATAAATATTCGGTTTACAAAAATCCCAGGAGTATGAATGTGATCTGGATCCAACTGCCCAACTGGAACAAGTTCTTCAACTTCTGCAATGCATATTTTTCCACAAGTTGCAGCATTGGGGTTAAAATTTCTTGCCGTCTTATTATAGATCAAATTNCCGGCCTCATCACCTTTCCATGCTTTTACAATGGATAAATCCATAACCAATCCTGTCTCAAGAATATACATATCTCCACCAAATTCTTTATGCTCTTTTCCTTCTGCTATTACTGTCCCTACTCCAGTTTTTGTATAAAATCCCGGTATACCAGCCCCACCAGCTCTCATACGCTCTGCTAAAGTACCCTGAGGATTAAATTCTAATTCTAGTTCGCCCCCAAGATATTGTCGCATGAATTCAGCATTCTCACCTACATAAGAACTGATCATTTTTTTTACCTGTTTTGTTTGAAGCAAAATGCCTAAACCAAAATCGTCAACCCCAGCATTATTAGAAGCAACAGTAAGGTTTTTTACTCCTGATTCTTTAATGGCATTTATTGAATTTTCTGGAATACCACATAATCCGAATCCGCCTGATGCTATAGACATACCATCAAATAGTATACCATCCAAAGCTTCCGAAGCTGACTTATAAATTTTCCCCATTACCTTAGCTCCAATCAATTAGATTATTTTAAAGACTAGATAGATTCTAAGATTTTCGCAACAAATCCTTTTAAAATTATATGGGATTTAGTCATCAATTAAATCTCCAGAACCAGCACCCTTTTCCCTCGAAATCTTGCTCTCAGGAACATACGTTTTAAAAGCTAGCTCTTCCAGATTTTTCCAATCCTTTCTTTTTACCNTAATCCTATTTATGAATGAATCTAATTTCCTTTCTTTACAGATTGAAAAGTGAATGGATAGGCTTTGTTCCAAATTGGGATTGTGGTTTCTTCCATGCCGTTCGTGTCCATTGGGAGAAGCAGAAAAGGAAAAGTTCTTCCAAAATACTTCTAACTTCATATCATTATTTACGATGGGCAAAAGGACACCCAAAAGAGTTAAAGGTTGTATTACCTTTTCAAATCTGAGCACCTTAACTTTTTCTGCCTTAGGTCTAAAAAATTCAAAATCTATGATATTNAATCCTAGAAAAAATCCAACAAGAGGTTTGCCGTTTGACTCTAATTCTTCGAGTGTATTAGGCCTATGAACCTTTCTATGAAATAAATCATTTAAAAATGGAGTAAATGCCTCCACACTCGGCAATTCGAATTTGGCCAAGTTTCTAATTGCACGTCCGACTTCTGCTGCCTCACCCCAGCTTAGCCCTGCCGCTTTACTCGCTTTTTTAGAGAGGGCTTCAACTTCTCCTAAAGAATACATGATTAGGATTTATCTGGATAAGGCCAAAAGTCATCGTATAAGGAACAATCTGATCCTGCTAAGGGAGCATTTTGGTACATACATATTCTTACCCACCGATCCGACCTTGGATCAAACTTTGTTGCTCCAAAAAAGGATAATTTACACCTAAGCATATCCAAAGGCTTCATATTTTTAGAAATTAAATTATCTCTTATTTCTCCATAGGGCATACTGTTNCTAGCTAAAACCCGTTTTGCCGCAAGCCTGTGCTCAGGATATTCCATAAGGTAGTCAGCCAAAAGTCTATCTCCTCGAACTTCTAACAACTGGCAATAAAAGTATTTTANATCTCTTCCGACAGCTAAAGGCTCCTCGAGATTAGAACCCTCCTCTTCATATCTTTCACCCAATCGAGGTTCAAGCTTAGTTTGAGAGTAGTACCAGAATCTAGCTGACTGATCCTTTTCTTCATAATCAACCTCTATTGCCCAAGAAAAATTTTCNTCAATTTCCAATCTAATTTCTGCACAAGTTCGGCGACCATTAATAGCTGGCATGTTTCCGCTTTTAAAAGACATCTCCGACCCCAACTCATCAATTAACTTTCCGTAAGGCTCCAATATAAGCGAGGCAGAAAGTTCCTGAGTTTCTAACGAAAATTTCTTTTCAACCCAAGTAAATAAGGTTAACCAAGGTTTTGATATTTTAAAATCAAACTCAGCTGAAAACTTAATTAATTCTGCAAGTTCCGACCCTAGAACATCAATCCTTTTAATTTGGCTTGGGCTTACAGATTTCCAATTTCTTGCATTATCTAGAGACCTTGAGAGTAGCTCTTTAAACAAGTCAAATTCCCCTTGAGAAATACTTTCCAATTCTAGCACTCTGGTAACTGCACATTCTCTTGCTGAAATCCATTTGTTTAGCAGNTCAGGATGGTGNACCAAAAATGGAGCCATTCCTAATCCAGTGGAGTTTCCAATACCAATAACTTTCTTTAGTTCATTGCTAAGGGTCACTGCCTTTGAACCTCCTTTAATTTTAGCAAAATAATCGACCAAATCAAAAACCACGTTCCTCAACAGAAAAACTGCTAATAGCTCTACTTGAAATGGAGCAAAAAACTCTTCATATGCCTCAATAGTGGATCGATCAGCTAACCCAAATTTTCCAGAACCATATACTGCTGTTGTTCTCATCAAATAGCCTACATCCTTAACCTCATCCATTGAAGGTTGACTGCCTGAGGACAATTTTTCTACAACAGAGTTCCACAACCTAACAGACCTATTTGCTCTACCCAAAACAAGTTCATTCTCTGATAACCTTCCTGCCTCTTGAAATGGAACTTCTTTCGCGAGTTTCTTAATTTCTTTAGAACTGGGCAGCCCTTTGACCAAAGCGAAAGTCAAATCCCACTCCGTCGCAATGACCCTGTCTGAACGTTTATTAGGAGGCAAATCATGTGAAAAAGCTACTAGTGAATATACTCTGGANGGCGTCTCTACTGAAAAAACCACATGACCAAACCCGTTTCCATCAAGACTCCAATCGTGATATAGAAAATTCCATTTCTCAGAAAAAATACGGCGTAGAAGTTGCCGCATGAAACTTAAACGAGTTTGATGAAATGAACCGATTCTGGTTAGTTTCATCACCTTATCAGGNGAGCGGTAAAAATTAATTTTTTCTTCTATTTTATGTTTATATTTCATTTTTCTCTACTTAGTAGCTTTATCTCCAGCNACTGCTAAAACNTTAGAATACCCCAGATCAATACCCACTTAATCAAAATTNTTTTCAAAAAAGCGAAACCAGTTATTTCCCATTATATTGGCCACNTCTGNAGCATCAAAACCTACATTTCTTAATCCTTGGGCCAAAATTTTAAAGTCTTTATTACCTTTGTACCATGAGGGCATTTCCGGAAATCCAGGCNATTCCCTTGAGCCCTCTCCAAAGTCTTTTGCTTTTGTCCATCTGCCATTTCTCATCCATTCCACCACGCTGTCAGGTTGATCTTGACAAAGATCTGAACCNATACCCAATTTTTCTATGCCCATTGTTTGGGCACAATCATAAATCATTTGACAGAAGCTTTCCATAGTACAATTAGATCCTCCCTTTAAATGGTGCGGGTAAAGCGAAAACCCTATCATCCCTTCATTCCTACTTAATGCCTCTAAAACAGACTTAGATTTATTTCTTTTTGCCGGATGCCAAAAAGCAGCATTTGCATGACTAATAACAATTGGGGTCTGAGAAAACTCTATAGCCTCAAGTGTTGAATTCTCTCCTGAATGACTCATATCGATGATAATACCTAACCGATTCATTTCTCTTATGACTTCCTTGCCCATTCTAGTCAAACCCATGTCTTCATTTTCATAGCAACCAGACGCTAGCAAAGATTGATTATTATAGGTCAACTGCATGAACCTCACACCAAGTTTGTGCCAAACTTCCAAAAGCCCAATATCATCTTCAATAGGTGATGGGTTTTGAAATCCNAAAAAAATCGCAGTTTTACCTAACTTCTTAGCTTTAGATATATCACTCGANCTAAAACCTTGAAAAATTAATTCGTGGTATTCCTCAAAATAACCATGCCATCTTTCAAGATTTAAAATGGTTTCTCTGAAAGTCTCATGATAGGCAATGGTAACATGTACTGCATCAAGGCCACCCTCCCGAACCTCCAAAAAAATCTTTTCGGACCAATTTGCATATTGGAGACAATCAATTTTATAATCCATTAAGTTCGCCCCATTTTAAAAACCTATTTTTTCTTTATCTCTTCATACCACTTAGCCAAAATCAACCTTTCCTCTGGCTCCATCGCACTCAAGTTATTAGGCGGCATAGAATTGCTGATTGCAGCGTGAATATAAATTTGTTTTGCATACTTTAATACATCAGTAGAAGTCTCTAAAATAACCCCTTTGGGAGGAACATACATATTGTCCCAAAGAGGTTCCTTAGCATGGCACATCGTGCATCTATAAGATATAATCTCTGTAACTCCTGCCAGATTAATTAATTCTCCATATTCATCGTTGAATTTTACCTCGTCCAAATCAGGCTTAAGGTGTTCCGGTCGATAAGTGCTTAAGAATATTGCAATAAAAATAAGCATTACAGTGATTACCCAAGTCCAATATGGAGAACCTTTCCCCGCATGCTGCGAGTTGAAAAAATGCCTTATTGAAACACCTGTCAGAAAAATAATTAACGCAATAACCCAGTTAAACTCCGAAGTGTATACTAGTGGATAATGAATGGAGATCATTAAGAAAAGTACTGGCAAAGTTAGGTAGTTATTATGAGTTGACCTCTGTTTTGCTACCTTACCGTAAATACTATCAGGCACTTTTCCAGCCTTCAAATCAGCTACTACTATGCGTTGATTGGGAATAATTATGAAAAATACATTGGCGGACATCAGCGTAGCCGTAAATGCACCTATGTGAAGCATAGCAGCCCTTCCACTAAAGACCTCAGTATATCCATATGAAACAATTGCTAAAATAAAAAACAAAAGGATCATTAGGCCTGTCTGGGAGTCACTCAGGAAAAATTTACAGGTTGTATTATAAATCACCCATCCAAGCATAAGTGAGACGATAGATATTGATACAGCAGTAAAAACATCAATATCCAATACATCCACATCTATTAGAAACATCTCCGCTCCTCCATAGTAAACTATAGAAAGAAGAGCAAATCCAGAAAGCCACGTTGAATAGCTTTCCCATTTAAACCAAGTCAAATTATCGGGAAGATTAGGTGGAGCTACATTGTATTTTTGGAGATGGTAAAAACCGCCTCCATGCACTTGCCAAGCTTCTCCTTGAATACCCTTTGAATGGGAAGAGTTCTTTCTTAGGCCCAAATCTAATGCTATGAAATAAAAAGAAGAACCAACCCAAGCAATGCCCGCAACAACATGAAACCATCTCACAGATAATTCTAACCAATTCCAGATATAAAATTCAAACATTGCTTCTCTTCAACTTATTACTTAGCTACCCCGGTAGGTTGAATACCCGTATGGCGAAACAAGTAGCGGAACGTGATAATGCTTACTAGCATCTTCAATGCCAAAGCGGACAGGAACAACATTTAGGAATGGATTATTGGCTGGTTGACTATTCCTCATTCCAAAATAGTCCCCAATATAAAAAGAAATTTCGTATATTCCACAAACAAATTTTTCACCCTCGAGTAATGGCGTGTCCGTGCGCCCATCTTTATTTGTATATGTCTCAACTAACTGCTCCTGGNGGTCTGCCTTTAAAATTGACAACAACAATTTAACATTTCCTGCAGGCAACCCCGAGGAAGTATCTAAAATATGAGTACTTAACCAACCTTGCAAATGATCACTCCATTAACTAAAAAATTTTCATTTTGTGCATTTATGTTTAAGATAAGAATACCATAATTGATAGCTTAGAAAAGATATAAGGTAAATAATGAAATATCCGCGCGACCTAACAGGCTATGGAGAAAACAAACCAAGATTCCTTTGGCCAAACAAATCCGTAATAGCAGTACAATTTGTAATTAATTACGAAGAAGGAGGAGAAAATAATATTCTTCATGGCGATGAAGGCTCAGAAGCATTTCTNTCTGAAATAATTGGAGCAGAATCCTGGAAGGGTCAAAGACACTGGAACATGGAGAGCATATACGAATATGGAGCGAGGGTCGGCTTTTGGAGATTAAAAGATATTTTTACAAATGCAAAAATTCCAGTAACAGTTTATGGAGTTGCAGAAGCATTAGCACGTTCTCCGTTACAAGTAAGAGCGATGATAGATTCTGGTTGGGAAATCGCATCTCATGGACTAAAGTGGATCGATTATCGAGATTTTTCCTTAAAAAAAGAAAAAGAATTTTTTAATAAAGCACTGGAGTTACATGAAGCTACAACTGGCGCCAAGCCTAAAGGTTGGTACCTCGGAAGGTGCACTTCAAATACAATTAAAATAGCTTGTGAATATGGGAATTTTGACTANATTTCTGACAGTTATGCTGATGAACTTCCTTATTGGCACCATCATAANGGTACTGAAAATTTAATTNTCCCATACACTTTGGATGCAAATGACATGAGATTCGCGACATCACAAGGATTTAATTCTGGTTCGCAATTTTATGATTACCTTAAAGATACCTTTGATTGCCTATACCATGAAGGAACAATGGGATACCCAAAAATGATGTCAATTGGACTCCATTGCAGGCTTGCAGGTAGACCAGGTAGAGTCCAAGCTATTAAAAAATTTATAGAATATACACAGAAACATAATAAAGTTTGGTATGCTAAAAGAATTGATATCGCAAAATTCTGGAAAAAAACTTTTCCTCCCAGCTTGTTTAATAATCGTCCTTCTGAAATGAACAAACTGCAATTTATTAAAACATTCCAAAATGTTTTTGAGCACAGTAAATGGATTGCTACTAAAACTTATGAAAAAGACTTAAGTGNACAGATGAACTCCGCAAGTGGATTACACCAATTTATGTGTACAAATTTTCGCCTTGCCAATCGAAAAACTAAACTGGACACTTTATTAGCCCACCCAGATCTCGCAGGAAAGCTTGCAGAAGAAAACAAACTCACGAAAGAGAGTAAGTTAGAACAAAAATCAGCGGGNTTAAACAGCTTATCGGATAGACAAAAAAAGGAATTCTCAAATTTAAATAAAAGTTATCGGAAAAATTTTGGATTCCCTTTTATATTGGCGGTAAAAAATAAAAATCCAGACGAAATTTTGGCGAATATTAAGATTCGCCAAAACAGTAGCTTAGATATTGAATTTGAAACAGCTTGNCGAGAAGTAGAAAAAATTGCCCTATTAAGATTAAAAGAAATTTTTGGCAAGCTATGACTGAAATTAGCATAGAACCATTAACCCAAAGTAATTTTTCACCTTTTGGGGATGTTATCGAAACAAATGAAAGAAAATATGAATTAATAAACGAAAACCTATGCAAGAAGTTTGGCAATCTATCAACATTGAAGATTAGCAAAAATGATGTTGCCGGCTTTTCAATTTTTGAGAGCAAAGCCCAAAATTTGCCTTTTGAACTAAAGTTTATGGAAAGACATCCATTGGCCTCTCAAGCTTTTATGCCTTTAAATGGTGAGACCTTTTTAATAACTGTTGCTTTTGATCAAAAAAATAATCCCGAAAGACCTAGAGCATTTAGAACGAACGGCAAACAAGGCATAAATATTAATCCAAATATCTGGCACGGCGTACTCTGTCCCTTAGAAAAAGATGGGANCTTCCTTGTATTAGACAGATTAGAAACTAGCAATAACCTTGAGATTCATACATTCAGCACACCAATCACNATAAATTCAGGAACATAAATTGAATAATATTTTAATTAGGAATTGTGCCTTCCTAGCAACAATGAATGAAGATAGAGACGAATTGGAAGATATAGATGTTCTTGTCTCCCAAGGAATAATTAGGGAGATTGGACACAATATTACCATAGANGCAAAAACAAAAATTATCGATGCAACTCGATGTATTATTACCCCTGGTCTTATAAATACNCATGACCATTTGTTTCAATCGCTCACAAAGACTGTCCCAAAGGCTCAAAATGCCTCCCTATTTAATTGGCTAAAAATTCTCTATCCAATATGGGGAAAAATGAACCCTGAACAAATTTTCACCGCTACGCAATTAGGCCTGGCGGAACTAGCGTTATCAGGATGCTCTCTTAGTGCAGATCATATGTATATCTTTCAAAATGGTTGCAAATTAGACGACTCAATTGAGGCAGCCTCAGAATTGGGTCTACGATTTAATCCGACAAGAGGAGCCATGAGTGTTGGTGAAAGTAGTGGAGGTTTGCCTCCTGACAATCTAATCGAGAACGAGGAAAGCATCCTGTTAGATATGGAAAGAGTAGTTCAGAAATTCAATGATACGTCTGAGGGTTCTATGTTNCGCGTTGGGCTGGCTCCATGTTCACCTTTTTCTGTGAGTAATGATTTAATGCGGCAATCAGCTACGCTGGCACGAAAATTAGGAGTTAGACTACATACCCATTTGGCTGAAAATACTGAAGACGTGAAGTTTTCTTTAGAAAAATATGGGTGTACACCTGGAGAATATGTCCAGGAACTTGGCTGGGTAGGACATGATGTCTGGCACGCCCATTGTGTGAAACTTACAAAAAAGGAAATCCAGATTTTTAAAGATACCTCAACTGGTATTGCTCATTGCCCATGCTCAAATTGCCGATTAGGTTCTGGAATAGCTCCAATTGCGAATATGCTAAAGAAAGGAATTAACATTGGTCTTGGAGTCGATGGAGCAGCATCTTCTGATAGTTCTCACCTTCTGAATGAAGCACGTCAGTCCATGCTATTACAAAGGCTCACTTACGAAGGAAAAAAATTTAGNGCAAGAAATGCCTTGGAGATTGCAACTATTGGTGGAGCGCGAGTTTTAGGAAGAAATGACCTTGGCTCTATTGAAGTAGGAAAAAGAGCAGATCTTGCTCTTTGGAAATTAGACGAATTAAGTCTGGCAGGGACTTGGGATCCTATAGCATCTTTAATATTTACCGGACCTCATTATGTGCAAAGTTTAATTGTAGAAGGAAAAATGGTAGTGGAAGATGGCAGATTACTATCAATTAGCTCTAAAGNCATTATAAATAANGCAAAAAAATCTCTAAAGGAGTTAATGGACAAACATTGATTTCTTTCATCAACTCTTCCAAAGTAGTGGCAAGAAAAGTGCCATAACAATTAAAATTTCCAAGCGCCCAACAATCATTGAAACTGTCAAAACAATTTTTTCAGGATCCCCTAGTGAGCTAAAATTGCCTGTTGGACCAATAACCGGACCTATACCAGGNCCAACATTTGCCAATGCTGTAGTCGCTCCAGACAGAGCTGTAATAAAATCTAAGCCCATAACTCCAAGTAAAATGGTGACAATCGCTAGGGACATAAAAAAACTTACTATCATTATTATGGCTGAACGGAAAATGGGTTCATCAACAACTTGCTTTCCATAGTGCATNAGAAATACGCCTTTGGAATACACAAGCTCCCGTAAGGAAGATTTGATTAATTCTGTCATAATAATAAATCGGTAAATTTTTATCCCTCCTGAAGTAGAACCTGCACACCCNCCAATAAAAATGAGCACAAAAAATAATACTGGGCCGATCATACCATAAGACATGAAATCACCAGAAGCGTATCCAGTGGTACTAATTATCGATACTAGATTAAAAGCTCTGTTAGAAAATTCAGCAAATGATAATGTTGATAAACTAAAATCCAGCATACACAAAACAACTGTCGAGAAAACTATGATNCCAAGAAAAACAAATATCTG
The DNA here is from genome assembly GCA_002725175.2 of Paracoccaceae bacterium. Classification (GTDB taxonomy): domain Bacteria; phylum Pseudomonadota; class Alphaproteobacteria; order Rhodobacterales; family Rhodobacteraceae; genus CACKLF01. Next base: position 19,897 of record PBQX02000055.1, on the reverse strand, counting down.
AGGGTCAGGTTTAGGAATATTTCTAGTGAAGAAAATTCCAATAAAGAAATTGAATGGCAAGCCTCCTATTATCATAAAAACAATTGCAATCCAAAGTATGAATAAGGAATTAAAATATCCAAGAGAATCGTTATGAGTGGAAAAACCGCCTGTTGAAACTGTTGTCATCGCNTGAACGACGGCGTCAAATATTCCCATTCCCGCAATGTAATAAGCTGAAGTACATGCTAGTGAAAGAATTAAATAAATAAGAATTATGGTTTTGGAGATTTCAATTAACCTTGGTAGAGGTTTTTCTGCTCTATCCGAACTCTCCATTCTAAAAAGTTGCATTCCCCCAACTCTTAAAAANGGAAGCAAGATAAGACCTAGAGATAATATTCCCAATCCTCCAATCCATTGAATCATTGCCCTCCAAAGAAGAATGGGCCTATCTCTAATATCAAGATCGGAGATAATAGTTGATCCAGTCGTAGTAAGTCCCGAAACTGCTTCAAAGACAGCATCTACAGATGAAAGCGGCTTATCTCCTAGCATTANTGGAAGAGAGCAAATTAGTGGGCAAATCCACCAAAGCAAGTTTACAACTATAATTCCAAATCTTGCAGAAACCCTTGGNGTTTCTCCTCTTGATGCTAGTGTCACCAAAAGACAGATCATACTAGAGGTGGTTGCTGCCCAGAAAAATGGCCCTCCCCCATTCCAATTGAAAATTAAAGATATAATCCAAGGAAAGTACATTAGAACAGAAAAAAGCAATCCTGCTAAGGAAACAATTTGGCAAGCTGAACGTAATTCATGTGCTAACATTAAAAAAACTTTGCCCCCAAAATAAATCGCCAGAAAATTATTAAGTAAAAAAAATAAAGCAATTAGGGCAATCTATCAGGTATATCTGCTTTTGAAAAATATAAAATCAAAACTGTGAANCCTATATTAATCTAGATTAAATTTGCAATGGATAAAAGGAAACCAATTAAACCCATCAATATAACTATAGACCAAATCGGGAGCTTACTTACAAATAAAAGTAAACTTGAAATAATGATTAATAATAAGCTTCCCATTTCCTGTACCATATTAAAAAGTATTGGGTTGATAAAATTAGCAAACAATAATCCTACTACACCTGCATTTATTCCCTTTCCCATCTTAAAAAAAATAATATTTCTCTGAAGTCTATGCCATATATGCAAGCAACCAGGAATAATTAGAAAGGTTGGTAAAAAAATAGAAATAAGAGCAAATAATGCAATTAAAACCTGAGGACCTTTGCTATAATCCTCTCCTANAAGCATTCCAAGGTANCCTGAAATAGNAAACAAAGGACCTGGGATAGCCTGCACCAAACCGTATCCNGTTAAAAATTCGTTTAGTGACACAAAATTACCGTCTACAAAAAAACTTTTNAGAAAAGGTAAAACAACATGCCCTCCTCCAAAAACCAACGCTCCAGCCCTATAGAAACCGGAGAAAATTGAAATTAAAAACCCTTCAACAGGAAAAAAACTTAATGCCAGAAACACAAAAAACCCAAATAAGGTTACAATAGGGACAAATGATTGGCTAACTTTAAAATTTAGTAAACTTGGTTCATTTTGAGGANGCTCCAAAAACATCAACCCAAATAACCCGGATAATAAAATTGCTAAGACCTGAAACCCAGGGCTAGGAAATAAAAGCACTAATATAAATGAGGAAAATGCTATGAATAAGGTGGCAAAAGTTTTGCAAAAACTCATAGTCATTGATAATACCGCCTGAGCAACAATGGGCACAACAACGGCAGACACTCCTAAAGCCACTCCATTCAAAAATCCTTTTTCGGNTGAAAGGATTCCAAAGCCTANAAAAACTACTATGCAAAATGCCGGAAAAGTAAAACCCAACCATGCCGCAAATGCTCCCAACCACCCTCGTTTAATGTAACCAATTGAAAAACCTACTTGGCTAGATGTAGGACCAGGAAGAATTTGGCATAAACTAATTAGCGACACATATTCGTTAGTGGTTAACCACTTTAACTTGTCTACAAATTCTTTTTTAAACAAACTAAGATGAGCTGTTGGACCACCAAATGCGATAAGGCCAAGACTTAGAAAGGTAAATAAAATATGTGAAATACTTATTTTTCTACTACTATCACTCATTAACTTGTTATATTTTTTCCACTAATTACTTCTAAAGAATAATTGCTCATTCCCAAGCCGAAAAGAATCAATAATTTCTTGACCTTTTTCTGACATGAGCCATTTCACAAACTTTTCTGCATCTGAAATGTTTACGTTCGGACAAAAATTTTTATCTATTACAATTATTCCATACTGATTAAATAATGCAGGATGACCTTCAAATAATATATCTAGATCACTCTTATTCCTAAACGAAATCCAAGTAGCTCTATCTGTTACGGTATAGGCATTTTTACCAGCCGCAATATTTAGGGTAGCACCCATTCCAAGTCCGGTTTCTAAGTACCAACCTCCAGAGTATTTTAGTGGATTTAAATTAGCTAGCTCCCATAGTCTATTTTCTTTCCTATGAGTTCCGCTATTATCTGACCGAGAAAGAAAAATTTTTTGTGATTCATATATTTTTCTTAAAACAGTTTTAATATCAGTATCATTTCTCAGATTTAGTTCATCATCAATCGGACCAACGACTATAAAATCATTGTACATTAAATCATATCTTTTTACTCCGTAGCCCCTGTCTACGAAGTCAATTTCTGACTCTTGGTCATGAACTAATAATACATCTCCATCACATCGCTTTGAATTTTCAATAGCTTGCCCTGTTCCTACAGCNACCACCTTAACATCTACATCAATCGACTTTTTAACTAATGGTAATATATAGTCGTAAAATCCTGAGTTCTTTGTAGAAGTTGTTGACTGCAAAATTATTTCTCCTGCCACTAACCTAGAAGCTGATAGAAGAAAAATAAAAATAGACAAAACTTTTATCATAACCATAAGATTCCTATCTCAAAAGCTTGCCTGCCAGATAATCTCTGGTGTGGGNAGAGGTTGGTGTCTTGAAAAACCTTTCTACATCTCCCTCCTCCACAACTTTTCCATTATATATCATTATCGCATACCGAGCCAATCTAAGAGCCTGATGAATATCATGAGTAACAAAAATGATCTTGGTGTCATTTTCGGCCTTCGCTTTAATGATATCTTCTATGAAAAAGGTTGTAGAAGGATCTATCGTAGAAGTAGGNTCATCAACTAACAAAATCTTTGGTCTAGAAATCAGAGCCCTAGCCAAAGAAAGTTTTTGCTTTTCACCACCAGAAAGCAACCTAGCTGGTAGTTTCATTTTGTCTACAAGCCCAACTTTCTCAAGCATAGCAAGTACCTCATTTTTCTGATCCTTGCTCAAAAAAAAGTTGTCTCGCCTTAAACATACCGCAATATTCTGATAAACACTTAACCTGAGAAATGTTGGAGTTTGGAGCACCATGGACTGATGCCCTCCTTTATCGGAAACTGGCATGCCATTCAGCCTTATTTGGCCAAAAGTAGGTTTCTCAATACCTTGAATTAATTTTAGCAACAAACTTTTTCCGGCTCCGTTAGGTCCTAGAACTACTGTAATACCAGGTTTATCCATCTTTAAATAATCTATATTAAGAAGAGGGTTTCCTTGATATGAAAAATTCAGGTTTTNTATCTCAACAGTAGCGTGAACTTTATTAATCATAACCAAACCTTTTTGCTATGACTTTTAGAACAAAAACTGTGAGATTTACCACTAAAGCTATGAATAACAAAATCAAGCCCAACGCTATAGCCAAGGACAAATCCCCCCTTGAGGTATGCATAGCGATTGCTGTGGTCATCATTCTTGTGACATGATCAATATTGCCACCCACTATAATTACTGCCCCAACCTCCGATATTGCTCTGCCAAATCCAGCTAAAAAAATTGTCAAAAGTGCGTATCTTGCATCCAAAAGATAAACCCAGAACTGTTGAGATTTTTTTACCCTTATTGACAAAAAGAGTTCCCTATATTCCATAAACAACTCTTCAACTTTTTGGCAAGTCAAAGAGGTCACAATTGGGATAATGAGTATCATCTGGGCAATAATCATAGCATATGGAGTATACAAAAAATTCATCCACCCCAGTGGTCCTGATCTTGATAAGATCAAATATACCGAAAGTCCTACGACAACTGGAGGAAGGCCCATTAGCGTATTAAATAGTAAAATTAAAAAATTTCTCCCGAAAAATCTATTAATACCCAAAACTATTCCTAGTGGAACAGCTACCAAACACGACAAAATCAAGGCAGTAAAACTTACTTTTATAGATAGCCAAACTATCTCAAAAACTACCTCATCAAAGCTAATGATTAATACCAAAGCTAAATTTAATATTTCTATAATAAAATCCATGTGAAAATAGCTACAAAAATTACAAAACTAAAACAACTCGTAAGGTAAAAACTTAACCATAGAACCTACTTTAACGTTTGTTACATCTTCACCCAATTCAACTAAGCCGTCAGACCAAGATAAACTGCTTATTCTTCCAGATCCTTCAGATTTAAATATTTCCACGGATCCCATCGGATCTATTCTGGCTCTTAAAAATTCTGTGCGCCCTTTCTTTTTTAATTTAGAAAAATTAGACTTTATAAGAAAGGATTTAGGCTCTGAAAATGTGCCCCCTGCTAATGAGTCTAAAGAAGGCTTTAGAAAGATAAGGGCACAAACAAAAGCAGCAACAGGATTTCCTGGCAAAGAATAAATGGGGATTCCCTCTATGAAACCCATAGCAAAAGGTCTTCCTGGTTTAATTGCCACTCTCCACAAAACTAAATCACCCTCTGAATTCAAAAGTTTTGACACAAAATCTCTATCTCCAGCTGAAGCTCCCCCGGTAGCCACAATTAAATCTAATTTACCCTTGTTAGACTTTATTTTTGATTTAAGACTTTCCTCACAATCTCTAACAATACCTAAATCAAATGTGTTGTGCCCCCAGCTCTCAAGCTTTGATATTATCATCGGCCTATTGGAATCATAAATCTGAAAATTTTCTGCCCTTTTATTATCGTCAACCAATTCATCTCCAGTCGAAAGGACTCCAATATTTAACCTTTCAACAACATTTACATCCAGTACACCCACCGAAGTGAGCAATGCTAAATCCTGAGACCTTAATTTATGGCCCCTTTTAAACAACAATTCGCCAGCTTTTTTATCCTCACCCTCATTTCTTGTATTCTCCCCTTTCTTTATCTTAGTGGGTACTTCAAAATTTGATGTCTGCTTTAAAATATCTTCCTTTAAAATNACTGTGTCAGTTCCAGGAGGTATAGGGCCTCCAGTTAGAATCTTCACGCCTTCACCTTTTGATATTTTCTCACTTGGAAATTTTCCTGGGCCAATGGTATGAGAGGTTATCTTTATAATTCGACTTTCCCCATTTTTGGGGTATCGAAAAGCGAATCCATCTACTGCAGAATTAGACAAAGGCGGACTAGATCTTTGAGCAAATACATTCCTTGATAAAATGCATCCCATTGAATCAAAAGTTTTAANCTTTTTTTCAGTTTTCTTTGGAACAATGCAGCTTTTTAATTTGGCAAGAGCCTCAGGTACAGGGGTCCAATAAAAACCTTTTGGAAGACCAATTTCTTCCTTTATATTAACTTTTTCTGTCATTATTTTCCCAAATACAATTCGTGAACCGAAACTGCCGTTCTATCTATAAAATCAACAATTTTTTTTATTTCATCAAACTTAAATTGTTCCTGCTTACAGTTAAAATCTTTCAAGTCATGNACTATTCCTATAATGCTAGAATCCGATTCTATTAGGGGCTTTTTCGGGCAACCTAGTCGATAGCATTCGATTTTAGGGTGTTTTTCACTTTTGTACCCTTCGACTATAATGAAGTCTACTGGGTCAAGCTTTCCTAAAAGTTTCTCGAGGGCTGTATCTTTTTCATATGCCTGAGAACTTATCATTGCCCATAGGTTTTCTGAAGAAACAATGACCTGAGTGGCCCCTGCTTGGCGGTGTCGATAGCTATCCTTTCCTTCCTTGTCAATTTCAAACTCATGATGTGCGTGCTTAATCGAAGAAGCAGTGTANCCTCTGTTTACTAGATCTTTAATTATTTTTTCGACCAGTGTGGTTTTTCCTGAGTTCTTCCAACCAGCAATACCAAATATCTTCAAATAAAATCTCCAATCAAAANTTTCTCTGCCAATTGTAAATCTTCTTCGGTATTGATGTTAAAAAATGGATCAAATTTTTCAATTTTGAATTTCATATTTTTCACATTAAATTTATCTGTCCAGGATACTATCTTACGCAAACCGTCACGTAAGGACAACTCAAGGTTTTCTCTTAACTCTATAGACCACATGCAAAATGTTGGATGCCTTTCAACATTTCCCTCATCATCCTCTGTGCAAGCCATAACGATGTCATATTTTTCTATATAATCTTCAAAATTACTGAAAAGATTTTCTGGGAAAAATGGAGTATCTGCNGCCACCGTTAAAACCTTAGTATATCCTATTTCCTCTGCCCACTTCATAGCTGATAAAACTCCGGCAAGTGGACCCAAATACCCACCTATGGTGTCAGTTAAAAGTGGAAGATTATAGACTTCGAAGCTTCTGTAATCAGAATTAATATTCAATGCAATATTCTTAGTAGAGGTATTTAGTTTTGATAGCACGTGTTCTATGAGTCTCTTATTTCCTAATTTCATAAGAGCTTTATTTTTTCCATGCATTCGCGATGATTTTCCACCAGCAAGGATTACTGCAGGTACTCTATTCCCTGGGTCTTTTGTANGCTTAGCTAAATCTTCCAAATTTTAACNCTTTATTTCNCATCAAAAATTAGATTTTTTGATCCAGTTAAACATAAAAATCGCTCTCCTCTAAGCCGCCCCACCATTGTTAAACCAACGGATTTGGCTATTTCTACACCCCAAGCCGTAAATCCTGAGCGTGACAATANAANAGGGATACCCATGATTGCTGCTTTTATGACCATCTCTGAAGTTAGTCTTCCAGTTGTATAGAGAATTTTGTCTTCACCTACTACATCATTATTTAGCATCCATCCGGATATCTTATCTACAGCATTATGCCGCCCGACATCTTCCATATATACCAGAGGCCCAGAATAGTCGCAAAGGACAGTTCCATGAATGGCGCCAGTCTCAAGATATAGGCTTGGAGTTGTGTTGATTTTTCGTGCGAGATCATAAAGAATGGATACTTTAATTTCTCTAGGACTTAATTTAATTTCGTCAATTTCATCCATCAAGTTTCCGAAAACGGTTCCCAAAGCACATCCGCTTGTTCTTATTTTTTTCTTGGAGTTAATCTCATAGNGAGTTTCATCTACTGTTCGTACTACCACTACGTTCAATTCTTCATCAAAATCTACTGACTTTACCTCTGTTTTTTCCTTAATTATTCTTTGATTAAAGAGAAATCCCAATGCGAGAAGTTCTGGATAATCACCAATTGTCATACTAGTTACGATTTCGGCACTATTAAGAAAAACTGTAAGAGGTTTTTCTAAGGTTACATTTGCTGTAACCTCTTCTCCTATTTGATTTACACCTTTTACCTCACTGGATAGATTTTTAAGATCTATATTTGGAGGTACAATATATGATGACACCAATTTCTCAGTCCAAAATTAAATATCAAGAGTATTTTCTTTTTCCCAGGAAGAAAAATGAGATACATAAGAATTCCATTCTTCCATCTTAAGTTTGACAAAAGCTTCTGAAAATTCCTGCCCCATAGCCTCTTTAAATATACTATTTGAATCAAATTCTCTCAAAGCATCCAACAAGTTTAATGGGAGTTTTTTCGCTCCACTTATTGCCTCTCGGTTTTCATACATATTTACTTCAGATCTCTCTCCAGGATCCGTGCTCTCCTTCAAACCATCCATACCAGCTGCAATTATTGCAGCCTGGAGTAAGTATGGATTAGCGGCACCATCTGGTAATCTTAGTTCAAACCTTCCTGGACCTGGAACTCTAACCATATGTGTCCTATTGTTAGATGTCCAAGTAACGGTATTTGGAGCCCAACTAGCTCCACTTANCGTCCGAGGGGCGTTAATTCTCTTATAGGAATTAACGGTAGGATTGGTAATTGCAGTCATGGATGTTGCATGGTTAATTATTCCACCCAGAAAATTTAATCCTTTTTTGGAAAGTCCCAGCTCTTCACTATCATCAGCAAAGACATTATTTTGCCCTGTCAAATCCCAAACAGAGATATGTGCATGACAACCATTACCTGTCAAATGCTCCACCGGTTTTGGCATGAAGGTGGCCCTCAATCCATGCTTCTCCGCTATTGATTTNACCATAAATTTAAAGAACGAATGTTTATCTGCAGTCTTTAAAACATCATCAAATTCGAAATTCATTTCGAATTGCCCGTTAGCATCTTCATGATCATTTTGGTATGGACCCCAACCAAGCTCAAGCATGTAGTCGCAAATTTCAGCAATCACATCGTATCTGCGCATTAGTGCTTGCTGATCATAGCACGGCTTAACAGCATTATCATAAGGATCGGAAATATCTGAACCATCAGGTAAAAGGAGAAAAAATTCAGCTTCAATACCTGTCTTAACTCTTAAGTTGCTTTCTAAAGTTCTACTAATCAGAGATTTTAGAACATTTCTTGGAGCCTGTTTAACTGGATCGGCATCAATAAAACAATCTGCTGCCAACCATGCAACATCTCTCTTCCAAGGAAGCTGTATTACGCTCTCTGGATCCGGCACAGCTAACATATCAGGATGCGCTGGGGTCATATCAAGCCAACTGGCAAAGCCAGCAAATCCTGCACCATCTTCCTGCATATCAGCAATAGCCTCAGCGGGTACAAGTTTTGCTCTCTGAACTCCGAAAAGGTCTGTAAATGATATCATAAAATACTTAACTTTTTTTTCTTTTGCAAACTTTTCAAGTTCCTTCACAACACTACCTTTCAAATTATATAACTNAGTACTATTCAAGCTATTATAAAAAACCTGCATGCACAACGAAATCTAGCGTCCGAAGACAAAAAAGGGATTAAAATTACGCTTTAGCATTGATAATCAGAACTATAGGGTGTTATTTTAGTGATAGAGGTAAATGAATGACAGATAACCAGATAAATTTTATTGGATGGATACTGTTCGTAATATCCGCACTAGGATTTGTTGTTGCAAGCGTAGGCTCATTTTGGTCCATGTTTGGATCANTATTTTTCTTGGTCGCCTGCCTGGTGTTTCTCATCCCATTCTTTAGAAAAAAGTAAGGTTTGTCTTTAATTTTTGGAATTACTGCAGCTGCTCTATGGGGCTTGCACGATCTTCTAGTACGGTTGGTNAGTCAAAGACTTGGCGTATTAAACTCTTTAATTTGGGTAATTTTTTTCGGAACAATATTTTTGTTCCTTTTTTCTTTAGCCCATTTTAACTCGATAGCAATCTATCCTGAAAACCTGTTTCAAGATTTCTTTTCCCACCAAGAAATTCTTCTATCGGGAATATTTTTTTCGATAGCCATGTTGGCTTTGTTTAAATCTTTAAAAATTGGACCAGTAGCGATNGTAGCTCCACTAATTGGTATCTACCCAATAATTTCCTTGATCTTGGCCTATTTAGCAGGTGCCGAAATCNGATTAATTTTTTGGCCTTTAGTTTTTCTTGTGGTTTTAGGCATTNCTGTAATTAGTATAGCCACCCCGGCAGAAAACTCACAAAATGAATTAGATTCTCAAAGAAAATACTGGTCTATAAAGCATCATTTTCCAGNGATTATTTATTCCTTACTGGCAGCAGTATCTTTCGCCATTACTTTTCACTTTGGNCAACANGCATCAAACTCAAGTAATACTCTCGAAGTTTCCCTTCATTCAAGAATAGTAACTTTTACAGTCATTTTTCTTGTNTTCATCTTCACTCAAACCATTATTATACCTCGTGCAAGAGAAATCTTTTTCTTAGGGTTAATGGGGCTGCTAGACGTTGCAGCTATCAGCCTTGTTTTTGGTGCTGGAAAGTTAGAGATGCCAGCTCTTGCACCAGTGGCAGCCGCAAACTTTGGGATATTTACCTTGGTACTAGCCTATTTTATTTTAGGCGAGAAGTTAAACACTCTACAAGTTGCAGGTATAATTTCTGTTTTTTCTTGTCTAACTNTTATCTTACTTGTCTAATAAAAGATTAATTATTCAAAACATTGGAAGCCCTATGAATAAAATAATGAAAGAATTTCCCCCNAAAAAACAAGATCAAGTAACTTTAGAAAATTGGCGCACGCATCCCTATAGTAGCTGGTCTTTTAGTAACGTAAGAGAGCTAATTCCAACTTCTGAAATTCAAAATGACCCTTCCAAGATCTGGGAATTGGGAACGAGTAACACCCAAAATGAATTGGTGACTNATAAGGAATTAACTGATTTATCCGTCGACTCTGTTGTCGTTTTACANAAAGGAAATATTGTCTTTGAAACGTACCAAAATAATATGGATCAAAATAAAAAGCATATTTTATTCTCAGTTTCAAAATCTATTNTAGGACTTTTATGTGGNATTTTAGAGAAAGATAAACTTTTAGATACAAGAGCATTGGTCTCTAAGTACATTCCTGAAATTAAAGGAACAGCCTACGAAGACGCTTCCATAAGAAATTGTTTAGATATGCAAGTAGGTGTATATTTCGACGAAGACTATCTGGCAACAAGTGGNCCCATAATAANTTATCGCTATGCCGCAAACTGGAATCCCACCCCTGACTCAGAAAGGCAGCTGGGTCTGCGTTCATTCCTGCAAACTCTCAAGGAGAGAGACGGAGATCATGGTCATAAATTTCACTATGTTTCTCCAAATACAGACTTACTTGGCTGGGTCATTGAGAGAGTTTCTGACGATCAATACTCAAATGTTATTTCTGAAAAACTTTGGAAACCTTTAGGGGCAGAACAACCTGGCTATATAACTGTTGACCGATTTGGAGCTCCTCGTTCTGCAGGGGGAAAATGCTTCACCACAAGGGACTTAGCTAGAGTAGGAATGATGATCTATCAGAATGGTTCTGGGCATAGTCAGCAAATTGTGCCAGAGAGCTGGATCGAGGATATATTTAATAACGGAAATAATAGTGCTTGGGATTTAGGAGATATGGCTCCAGATTTCCCTAATAAAAATGTAGCCTATAGATCAAAATGGTATAGCCACAAGGGCTCTAATCCCATGATCCATGGAATTGGAATTCATGGTCAATATCTCTTTGTCGATAGAGTTCGAGAAATTTCAATATCGTGGTTTTCTAGTGATAATGATCCTCTTAGCAAGGAGAGACTTCCTAAAGTGCTAAGCGTTGTAAACAGAATTCGGGACAATCTAACTTAATACCTAAAATTAATCTGCCTTATCAAAGTTAACTTCAATGCCTGCCAACATGCTTGCTTTCTCTTTGACGTAAAGAGGGTCACCAGTAGTTAAACATATTGAATTCGTCATCTCCCCGACCTTATCTGGATGTCTAATNAGATAGTCCTTTAGACTTTCAGCAACAATATCGGCATGATCTAACATTTGCACTCCNTTCTCAAAGTGCTTTTGAAAAAAATTACTTACTAATGGATAATGAGTACATCCGAGTACTATTATTTCTGGTTTTGGCAATCTTTGAAGCAACTGATTCACATAAAGTTTTACAAGNTGTTCGGCAAGATACAAGTCTCCNAATTCTATTGCATCAACTAGTCCATCACACGGTTGGGATTCTACNTTAACNCCANTTGCCCTAAAACCTAATNCCCTTTCAAAAGCTTTNCTAGCAACAGTAGATGGAGTAGCGAAAAGAGCGACATCTCTAATTGAAACTTTTCTAGGAGGAGAATTATCTCCCCACTGTCTTTCTGTAATTTTCTCAATTAGAGGAACAAATACTCCAAGCACCCTTTTATCATTAGGAACCCACTCCTCCTGCATTTTTCTTAAGGCTACTGCTGAAGCGGTATTACATGCTATAATCACTAACTTGCAACCTTTTTCAAAAAGGACCTGAACTCCTCTGCAAGTCATCTGGTAGATCTCTTCTGGAGATCTGGTGCCATAAGGAGTATTGGCATTGTCACCAAGATATATGATTGGTAAATCTGGCAGCCTTTCCCTAATCCTAAAAAGGACGGTCAAGCCTCCTAGACCAGAGTCAAAAACGCCTATTGTCAAAATTTTTTCCGTTCTATTTTAATTAGCAATACACCCTAGGTAGCCCAATTAACGTGAAACCAATGCCTTAGCAAAATCAGATACCTTCTTCAGCTTATCAGCACTTACCTCTGTTTGATACCCTTTTGATTCGACAAAACCAATAACTTTTTCTGTCGCAACATTTCCCTTCGAACCCGGAGCATATGGACAGCCTCCAAGACCTCCAACAGAGGAATCAAATGTTCTTAAACCTTTCTCCAGACTAAGCCCAATATTCTCTAAGGCTTTTCCGTTTGTGTCGTGAAAATGACCCGCTAATTTCAGAGGCGATACTTCAGAAAGCAAGTAATCATAAAGTCTTCCAAGTGAGCAGAGGTTTGACAAACCAATAGTATCGCCAAGGCTTATCTGATAACATCCTAACTTAAATAATTGCCTAGCAACCTTAAGGACAGCGCTAGGTTCTATTTTGCCTTCATAAGGGCAATCAGTAATGCAAGAAATATATCCTCGGACAGGAATATTTTGTTTAAGCGCTTCAAAAATTAAGGGGTGAAATCTTTCAAAGCTCTCCTCGATTGAGCAATTAATATTTTTTAGACTAAAGGTCTCAGATGCTGCTGCAAAAACTGCAACTTCGTCCACATTTGCTGACTTCGCCGCATTTAATCCTTTCATGTTTGGCGTCAGGGCGGTGTATTTAACGGACGAATTTCTAGTAATATTTTCAAACACATATTTTGCATCCGCAAGTTGTGGAATCCATTTAGAACTTACAAAACTCGATACTTCAATTTTCTTGANACCACACTCAGAAAGAGCATCTATAAGTTTTATCTTATCCNCAGTATTAATGTTTGTTTTCTCATTTTGTAAGCCATCACGAGGCCCAACCTCAAAGATCTCTACAACTTTAGACAANCTAACCTTCTACTTCTAATAATGGTTGATTTTCAGATACCTGATCACCTTCGAGAATATTGAGATTCTTTATTGATCCATTACAAGGTGCTAATACTTGCTGTTCCATTTTCATTGCTTCTAAAATTAACAGAACATCACCTTTTTCCACAATATCTCCCTCAGAAATAAATAATTTTTTAACTACCCCNGGCAACTTAGCACGTAAAACTTTTTCAAAACCAGCCTCTCGATCGGAATCATCAAAAGATTTAGAAACCACTTTAAACACTTCGTTCTTATTGAAAATCTGAAAAACATTTTTTGAAAGATTATTGTAAAAATACTCTTCTTTGATTCCTTCTCTAATAATCACTGCAGAGTTTTTCTCTCGCCTAAATTTAACTAAAATTTTCTGATCATTTATTTCACATGCAAGTCCATCCAAGCCATCAAAGGCATAAAATATAGAAAAATCTTCACTGTTCACAGAAATATCAANCGTTCTTCTAAGAGAATTAAAGTTTGTCCAGCCTTTAAGCGTTGACCATGGGTCACCATCATTTATTTCAGATGGATTAAAAAACTTTATTACGGCAGCTACCAATATTTCATCAATGATTTTAGCATTTTCAACTAAAGGATCCAGATTGCTAGCCAAAAACCCAGTATCAACCTTTCCATTAGAAAACGAATTATTATTCAGTATTTTCAATAAAAATATGATGTTAGTAGCGATACCNTGTACGTTAAATTCATTTAATGANTTAATTTTTTTACGGATGGCCTCATTTCTATCTTTTCCATGAANAATCAGTTTTGCTATCATTGGATCATAAAAGGGTGTTACGACAGCACCTTCATGGATTCCGTGGTCAAGACGAGTTTCACCTGACACAAAATGCGTTGCATTTTTTGGAAAACTTATTTCAGAAATTTTTCCTATAGATGGCAAAAAATCATTTTGCGGGTCCTCCGCATATATCCTGCTTTCTATAGCATGGCCGAGACATTGAATATCCGTTTGCTTAATATTTAATGGATTTCCAGAAGCAANNTCCAATTGTAATTCCACAAAATCTAATCCTGTAATGGCTTCGGAAACTGGATGCTCAACCTGTAACCTAGTGTTCATTTCCATGAAAAAAAATTCATCCTCCTTATCGCCAGAAGAAGTAGTTACCAGAAATTCTACAGTTCCAGCCCCAGAATAATTAATTTCTTTTGCAACTTTTAAAGCTGTCTCATAGAGCCTCTCTTTTATCTCTCCTGACAAAAAAGGTGCTGGNGCTTCTTCGATGAGCTTTTGATATCTTCTTTGAATAGAACATTCACGTTCGAAGGTATGGATACAATTGCCGAAATCATCTGCAAAAACTTGAACTTCTATGTGTCTAGGTGCCTCGAANTATTTCTCTAAAATAATTTGATCGTCTCCGAACACCGCCAAACTTTCACTCTTCGCAGCCTCCAATTCTGACAAAAAATTTTCAGAGGAAGTAACCAAGCGCATTCCCTTTCCACCGCCACCCGCTCTAGGCTTAATTAATATTGGAAAGCCAACTTCTAAAGCCTTTGAATATAGAAAATCATGCGACTGAATATTGCCATGGTAACCTGGAATGACAGGAATTTCAGATGCCACTGCCATATCTTTTGCCTGGTCCTTCATACCCATAAGCCTAATTGTTCCAGGCTTTGGGCCAATAAATTTTAAACCGTTCTCTAAAACCATGCTGGCAAACTCGGGATTTTCCGACAAAAACCCGTATCCCGGATGAATCGCCTCTACATTATTTTCAATAGCTACATTCAGTATTGCTTCCATTGACAAATAACTTTGTTTAATGTCAGCAGGACCAATTAAAACAGACTTATCCGCCATTTTTGTATGCTTTGAGCCAATATCTGCTTCTGAATGTACCGCAACAGTTTCAATCCCCAGACGCTTACATGTAGATATTATTCTGCACGCGATTTCACCCCGATTAGCTATTAGAATTTTTTTAAACATTAATAAGCAATCTACATTCGAAAAATACCAAAGTTTGTCTCCCCTATGGGTGCATTCAGAGCAGCACTTAAACTTAAACCAAGAATGTCTCGGGTTTTTTTCAAATCTATTATTCCATCATCCCAAAGGCGAGCTGATGCATATATTGGATCGCTTTGTTTTGAAAACATATCGAGTATCGGTTTCTTGAAATCTTCTTCCTCTTCTCTAGGCCAATCGATTTTATTTTTAAGATAATTATCTCTTTTAATAGTAGCTAAAACACTAGCCGCTTGCTCACCGCCCATAACTGAAATTCGACTATTAGGCCAAGTCCATAAAAAACGTGGCGAATACGCACGCCCGCACATTCCATAGTTACCTGCTCCAAAAGATCCTCCAATTATAAAAGTAATTTTCGGAACCGAAGTTGTGGCAACTGCAGTAACTAATTTGGCCCCGTCTTTTGCTATGCCTTGAGTTTCATACTTCTTCCCCACCATAAATCCAGTGATGTTTTGCAAGAAAACCAAGGGGATTTTTCTTTTGCTACATAANTCAACGAANTGCGCACCTTTTAATGAACTTTCAGAAAATAAAATTCCATTGTTCGCTATNATTCCCACCGGTATTCCATGCACATGTGAAAATCCACAAACTAAAGTTTCTCCATAATGCTTTTTGAATTCGTCAAACCTTGATCCATCTACCACTCTGGCAATTACTTCTCTGACATCGTAAGAGACTTTCAAATCGAAAGGAACAACNCCATAAAGTTCNCTTGGGTCATACAAAGGGTCCTCCGAAGNAATTTTATTTATTTGATATTTTTTTGCCTTATTAATATTACCCATTGCTTCTCTTGCAATCTCTAAAGCGTGCCCATCACTTTCTGCAAAATAATCGGCCACCCCTGAGTGATGAGTGTGAACTTTGGCTCCGCCAAGTTCTTCTGCNGAAACTANTTCACCAGTTGCAGCTTTAACCAGCGGTGGTCCACCAAGAAAAATAGTTCCCTGATTTTTCACTATTATCGTCACGTCTGACATGGCAGGAACATATGCCCCTCCAGCTGTACANGAACCCATTACAACTGAGATCTGAGGAATTCCTGCCGCGCTCATTTGAGCTTGATTAAAGAATATTCTACCAAAGTGATCCCTGTCAGGAAAAACTTCATCTTGGCTAGGAAGGTTGGCTCCTCCACTATCTACTAAATAGATGCAGGGGAGATTATTNTCCATAGCAATTTCCTGAGCCCGCAGATGTTTCTTTACAGAAATTGGAAAATAGGTTCCTCCTTTAACAGTTGCATCATTACAGACTACCATTGCCTCGCAACCATTCACCCTGCCTACACCCGCTATAACACCACCACTGGGCACCGATTCATCGTAAAGGGCTTCACCTGCAAACTTTCCTACTTCAAGAAAAGGTGACCCCATATCTAATAAATTTGCTATACGGTCTCTAGGTAACAATTTTCCACGAGAAAGGTGCTTCTCTCTAGAGGCAGCTCCTCCCCCTTTATCAATTTCTAATGCTGTCGCTTCTACTTTTTTAAGAAGCTCAAGATTGCTCTTTTTATTAAGTAAAAATGTTTCAGAATTGGTATTGATGTCAGATTTTAATGTAGCCATTACCTCATAATTTCCATAAGTTCTCTACCTATCAACATTCTTCTTATTTCTGAGGTGCCTGCGCCGATTTCCATCAACTTAGCATCTCGAAAAATTCGACTTACCGGACTATCGCTTAAGAAACCTGCTCCCCCCATCGCTTGAACGGCCTGATGTGCTACCTCCATGCCTGCTTCGGATGCGTAAAGAACGCAAGCTGCAGCATCTTGCCGAGTTACTTCCCCTCTATCACATGCCTTTGCCAACTCATAAACATATGCCCTTGAGGAATTCATCTTTGTATACATGTCCGCAATTTTACCCTGCATAAGTTGAAAATCTCCAATTGATTTTCCAAATTGTTTTCGCTCAACCATATACGGCATAACCTCATCCATGCACGCAGCCATTATGCCGGTGCCTACACCGGATAAAACTACCCTCTCATAGTCTAAACCAGACATAAGAACCTGGACCCCTTTACCTTCCTCTCCAAGAACATTTTCAAAGGGAACCTCAACNTCNTCAAANATAAGTTCAGCAGTATTAGAACCGCGCATTCCTAATTTATCAAAATGAGCAGATGTGGAAAATCCTTTAAAATTTTTCTCAACAATAAATGCTGTTATTCCTTTTGAACCCAAATCGGGAGACGTTTTGGCATAAATAATCAACGTAGATGCATCTGGGCCATTTGTTATCCAATACTTATTACCATTAAGATTATAGTAGCCATTTCTCTTTTCCGCCTTCAGTGACATTGATACGACATCTGAACCAGATCCAGCTTCTGACATTGCCAATGCACCCACATTTTCTCCACTTACTAGTTTCGGAAGAAATTTACTCTTTTGCTCTGTTGATCCATTTAACATTATTTGGTTTATACAAAGGTTAGAATGGGCGCCATAACTCAAACCCACTGATGCTGAAGCTCGAGAGACNTCCTCCAACGCTATTGTGTGAGCAAGATATCCCATTTGAGAACCACCATATTCTTCAGATACAGTTATCCCATGTAATCCCAAATTTCCCATTTCACTCCAAAGCTCTTTTGGGAATTCGTTATCTTTATCTATCTTCTGAGCCTGAGGCCTAATACGATCCTGAGCAAATTTATGAACTGTATCTCTTAATTCANTGATTTCCTCACCAAGCGCAAAATTCATTGAAGCATTAAACAAGATAAACTCTCCTATAGATGCAAAAGTATATTTTAGAATTATGCCAGCAATTCCACAAGCGTTATTGACTATTGACTCAAATTCTCACTTTAAATTAACTTTTTGTGATTATTTTCCAAAAATCAAAGGTATTTTTAACCACGACTTCCTATAACCGTTTACCAGCCAATTCANCGGAGTAAACTTNACTAGTACGTAATAAGAAACGAGGCAACAGGCAAACGTAAGAGGTATAGTCATTAAAAATACTTCAGATTGACTATAGCCAGCCCTAAACAACTCTGCAGCAACTACTATGGCGATTACAAGATGAAAAATATAGATTGGGTATGATAGTTCAACCAACCAGCTGATGATAAGTGAACNTCGATAAAGAATTCTTTGAAAGAATAGTGTTAAGAAAAATGTCCAAAAGNAGGNGGTACATGCCCAATACATATTCATTAGGAAAAACCTCAGTGTGAAACTTTCATTCAACGTTTCCGGAGTTACAAAAAAATCATAAGTATCTATTACGAACGCAGCTAACATCAGCGAAAAAATAGAGAGAAGTCCCAATAGAGAAATTACTTTGAAACTCGAAAATTCCAAAATTTGTGATTTTGCAAAATATAGTCCCACGCCAGCATAAAACCAAAAACCATAGTACACAAAGGTACCGATAAAAAACTTCGAATAAGANTCTGGGAGTGGCAAGTTGCNATTATATGGAAAAGAGCACAAAAGNCGTATTAAAATAAAAACTAATAAAAATATAATCATTCNCCAAGGTCTGAAGAAGGTCCAACTTATTATGGGCTTTATTCGGCTAATATTGAGAGCGTTGGTAAAAAATGATGACAAAACAAAAATACAAATAATAACAATAAGGCAGTACAAAAACCAAAAATGTCCTATATGTAAGTAATTACCGCTTGGATACCCAATAAGGAAAAATCCAAATAAAACCATCGTAACACCGACACGCAATAATCTATCTCCAAAGAAAAACAAAGGGTTCGTTCTTTGAATAACAAGAATTGACATAAAGCCAGCCATCAGAAAAAAAGTTGGCATTCTCCAACTGTTAATCCATAGCAAAATTACTCCAATCCAAGGTTCTATCTCGGGCATGTAATCTATTTCTGGCAGAGCTTCTTTTCCAACACTCTTATCAACAAAAATGAGGGGAGCATGAATCACAATTCCCAGAAGCATTGAAATGCTCCTCAATAAATCGAAGCCATGATACCTAAATTTTTTCTGATCCGTCTTCATTCTAACGTTAAATTAATTAGGAGCTAGAATTTTGTCTAGCTCCTAATCATTTATTGTTTTTACCCAAAACACCTTAAGTCAGATTGGGTGAAATGTTTATCCTAAAAGCACTTGGACAAACTCGTCGCTAGATTGCGCATAAGCTTTTCATAGAGAGAAGGGCCAACCTCCAATCCAACCCCTAATGGGTCTACCACTGCAGTATTTGCATCTGTTCCATCAATAACAGCTTTAACAAGCCCCTGATTAAACTGAGGTTCAGCTAAAACGCATTCGATTGACTCATTCACCACACGGTTCCGAACTTCTTCCAAACGTGCTGGACTTGGATCAGATGCATCACTCATTGAGATTGCTCCAGCCGCACTGATATTGAAATCTTTCTCAAAATATTGATATGCATCATGAAAAACAACAAACTTCTTTTCTCTTATAGGATTTAAAATTTCATTAATTTCCTTGGATAGAGAATCAAGGTCTTGCTTAGCCGAATTTGCATTCGAAAAATAAGTTCCCGCGTTATCAGGATCGATTTCTGACAATTTTGAAGCAATTAAATTGAGCCATACCTTGGAATTGGAAATTGATAACCAAGCGTGTGGGTCATGAGCTCCGTGGGCGTGACCCTCATGGTCATCATGGTCATCATGGCTGTCATGGTCATCATGGTCATCATGGCTGTCATGGTCATCATGGTCATCATGGCTGTCATGGTCAT